>NZ_JAQQLA010000004.1:335323-670646 GCF_028548395.1 Vogesella indigofera
CGCGACCTGAAGAACGTGGTATTCGGCCAGGAGAAGGCGATCGAGGCGCTGACCAGCGCCATCAAGATGGCACGCTCCGGCCTCGGCAATCCGCAGAAACCGATCGGCTCCTTCCTGTTCTCCGGCCCGACCGGCGTCGGCAAGACCGAAGTGGCGAAACAGCTGGCCTACTTCCTCGGCGTCGAGCTGATCCGCTTCGACATGTCGGAATACATGGAGCGCCATGCGGTATCGCGCCTGATCGGTGCACCACCGGGCTACGTCGGCTTCGAACAGGGCGGCCTACTGACCGAGGCCATCAACAAGCAACCGTACGCGGTGCTGCTGCTGGACGAAATCGAGAAGGCGCATCCGGACATCTTCAACGTGCTGCTACAGGTGATGGACCACGGCAAGCTGACCGACAACAACGGGCGCAAGGCCGACTTCCGTAACGTGGTGATCATCATGACCACCAACGCCGGCGCCGAAGCGCTGGCCAAGCCGAGCATGGGCTTCACCAACAGCAAGCAGGCTGGGGACGAAATGGCGGACATCAAGCGCCTGTTCAGCCCGGAATTCCGCAACCGGCTGGATGCCACCATCCCGTTCCGCATGCTGGACGAGCAGATCATCCTGCAGGTGGTGGACAAGTTCCTAATGCAACTGGAACAGCAGCTGCAAGAGAAGAAAGTGGAGGTCCACTTCTCCGACGAGCTGCGCGCCTACCTGGCGAAGAAGGGCTTCGATCCGCTGATGGGCGCCCGCCCGATGGCACGCCTGATCCAGGACATGATCCGCAAGGCGCTGGCCGACGAGCTGCTGTTCGGTCGCCTGGCCAATGGCGGCGAGGTGACGGTGGACATCGACGACGCGGAGAAGGTCCAGCTGAGCTTCGAGGAAACCGCCGACGTTGCCTGAGGCTGACGTCCAAAGCACAACCCCGCGTCACGACGCGGGGTTTTTTCTTGCCTGCGGCCAACCTTAGAGCCGCTAACAAAACCTCGCAGAGCACCTGAACCAAGGCGCGCCGACGCAGACAGTACAAGTAGTACGGCAAGGAGGCGCAACGCAGGATCAGGGGTTTTGTTAGTGGCGCTTAGCCGCGCGGGTGATGAGCCAGGTGCAGGGCCTTCAGACGCTCGCGTGCGACATGGGTGTAGATCTGGGTGGTGGACAGGCTGGCATGACCGAGCAGCAACTGCACCACGCGCAGGTCGGCGCCGTGGTTGACCAAGTGGGTGGCGAAGGCATGCCGCAGGGTATGCGGACTCAATGGCGGCAACTGCGCCTGCCGCGCGTAGCGTGTGATCAGCACCCAGGCCATCTGCCGTGTCAGCGCCTGCTTGCGACGGCTGACAAACACCGCATCGCAGCGATGCGCCCCCAGGATCAGCGTGCGCGCCTCCGCCAGATAGCGCCGCAGCCAGTCCTCGGCCACCTCGCCCAGCGGCACCAGCCGCTCCTTGTTGCCCTTGCCGACCACGCGCAGATAGCCGTCGTTGAGATACAGCTGACCCAACGTCAGGCCGACCAGCTCGCTGATGCGCAGCCCGGTAGCGTACAGCACCTCCATCAGCGCACGGTCGCGCAACCCGAGCGGCGCCTCGCAATCCGGCGCCTGCAACAGCGCCTCTACATGCTGCTCCGACAGCGAGGTCGGCAGGCGCAGCCCCAACCGCGGCGCCTGCAGCCTGGCCGCCGGGTCATCGTCGCGCAGTTGCTGCTGACACAGGTACTGGTAATAGCGCCGCACCGCCGACAAGCGCCGCGCACGGGTCGCCGGCTTGTCGACCTCGATCAGCGCCAGCATCACCTGTTCCAGCGCCGGGGTATCGGCCTCCTCCAAGGTGCTGCCTTGCACCTGCAGTAACTCGTGCACCCGCCCCAGATCGCGGCGGTAGGCGGCCAGCGTGTTCAGCGACAGGTTATCCAGCAGCCAGAGGTGATCGAGAAAGCCGTCCAGTGCCGGCGCGGAGGATGCGGACTGTGTTTGCTGTGCCATGATTTCTTATTGCGTACCGACATGAAAAAAGCGCCAGCAACAGGCTGGCGCTTTCTTGAGGCAAAGCCTTCGCAAGTAGATTACTTGCGGTTTGGCAGCTTTTCCTTGATACGTGCGGACTTGCCGGTACGACCACGCAGGTAGTACAGCTTGGCACGACGTACGTCACCGCGACGCTTCACTTCGATGGAAGCCATCAGCGGGGAGTACAGCTGGAAGGTACGCTCAACGCCTTCACCGGCGGACAGTTTGCGCACGATGAAAGAGCTGTTCAGACCACGGTTGCTGCGAGCGATCACAACACCTTCGTAAGCCTGCAGACGCTCACGGGTACCTTCCTTAACCTTGACTTGCACGACAACGGTGTCGCCAGGTGCAAATTCAGGGAAAGTCTTGCCCAGACGAGCGATTTCTTCCTGTTCCAGTTGCTGGATCAGATTCATGTTGCTACTCCTTGTTTTTCAGGGAATCTTGTTCCTGCTGAAACTCCGTCAGCAGCCGAGATTCCTGTTTTGTCAAAATGCGGTCTTTCAGCAAGTCCGGCCGGCGCAACCAGGTGCGTCCGAGAGACTGCTTCAGCCGCCATTTGGCGATCAGGGCATGGTTACCGGAGAGCAGAATCTCTGGCACCCGGACACCCCGATATTCTTCCGGGCGCGTGTAGTGCGGGCAATCCAGCAGGCCATCCACGAAAGAGTCTTCGTAGGCGGACTGCATGTCATTGAGCACACCCGGCAACAGCCGTACCACCGCATCCATCACGATCATCGCCGGCAATTCACCACCGGACAGCACGTAGTCACCGACCGAAATCTCTTCATCGACCTCCTGGTCGATCAAGCGCTCGTCGATGCCTTCGTAACGCCCGCACAACAGGATCAGGCCCGGCATTGCGGCCAGACTCGCCACCCGCTGGTGCGTCAGCGGCTGCCCCTGCGGCGACAGGTACACGACATGACTGCGTTCGACACCTTGCTGCTGCTGCCTGGCTTTCGCGGCCGCAATGGCCTGCTCCAGCGGATTGGCCATCATGACCATTCCGGGGCCGCCGCCGTAAGGGCGATCGTCGATCGTCTTGTAACTGTCGGTAGTGAAATCACGCGGATTCCACGCCGAGAACTGCCAGATCGATTGTTCCAGCGCCCGACGGGTGACCCCGTAGCGGGTGATGGCATCAAACATTTCGGGGAACAGTGATACCGCATCAAGCTGCATCAGTAGTCCAGCCCCCACTCGACCTTGATCTGCTTGTTCTGCGTGTCGACATCGCCGACATAGGCAGCCACAAACGGGATCAGGATCTGGCCGTGTTCACCGCTGATTACCAGCACGTCATTGGCGCCGGTTTCCATCAGGTCCACAACCTTGCCCAGACAGAGGCCTTCCGCATTGATGACGTCCATACCGATCAGGTCCGACCAGTAATATTCGCCATCTTCGGCAGGCGGCAACTCCACCTTGGGTACTGCAACTTTCAGGCCACGCATCGCCTCAGCCTGTTCACGCCCAGTGACTCCTTCCAGCTGTGCCACCAAGTTCTTTGGCTGCACCGCCCCGTCCTTGAACGTAAAAGGCTTCCAGTCGTTTTCCTTGCCGATCCACCAGACCGGGTAGTCAAACAGGCTGTCAGCGAACTGGGTATCCGCGTGTACCTTGATCCAGCCACGAACACCAAACGCGCCGCGGACAAAACCCATTATTGCCAGATCATCATCACGCATGCGCTCAGGCTCCGTTATTGGCAGATCAACGGAGATCAAGCGGCTTTTGGCTGCTCTTTCAGCAGTTTTGCAACGGAATCAGATACTTGTGCGCCAGTACCGATCCAGTAGTTCAGACGGTCCATGGACAGGCGAACACGCTCTTCCTTCTCGTTGGCGACCGGGTTGTAGAAACCAACGCGCTCGATGAAGCGGCCATCACGACGGCTGCGGGAATCAGTTACTACCACGCTGTAGAACGGGCGGTTTTTAGAGCCACCACGTGCAAGACGAATCACTACCATTGTCGATTGTCCTTAAAATTACGGAATCGTAGAAAAGCTTCCGATTTTATGGCACTTTTCCCTTATACCGCAAGCGCTTATTGCAGGGACTTCACCGTCGCCTCGCCCTGCAGGTCTTTGGTCACGATGGTCAGCGCCCGGTCTTCCGGATGCGTGGTCACCACAAACCCCAGCCGCGCCATCAGTTTCAGCATGCCCTTGTTGCCGGCCAGCACCTCGCCGACCATGGTTTTCAGCCCCTGTTCGCGCGCCGCGTCGAACAGCGCCTGCATCAGGGTCACGCCGATGCCCTTGCCCTGCCACGAGTCGGCCACCTCCAGCGCAAACTCGCAGCTCTCGTTGTCGGGGTCGGTAATGTAGCGCGCCACTGCCAGCTGCTCTTCGCCGTCATCGGTCTGGCGCACCATCGCCAGCGCCATCTCGCGGTCGTAGTCGAGCTGGGTGAAGCGTACCAGCATGCTCTGCGACAGCTGCTTGATACTGGACATATAACGGTTGTAACGGCTTTCCTCGGACAGGTTGCGCACAAATTCCTGCTGCATCTGCGCATCCTCCGGACGCACCGGCCGGATCATCACCGTGGTGCCGTCCTTCAGCAGCGCGCAGTGCACGATGTGTACCGGGTACGGCATGATCGCCATGTGGCCGTAGGGTTTGCCCTGCGGTTGCGGCTGCACGATGATGCGCGCGTCCAGCGCCACCACGCCGGACTCGTCCGCCATCAGCGGATTGATGTCCATCTCGCGCACTTCCGGCAATTCGCACACCAGCTCCGACACGTGCAGCACGATATTCTTCAGCGCCTCCATGTCGATGCCCGGCATGTTCTTGAACGGGCCGAGTATCTTGCCGATGCGAGTCTTGTCGATCATCCGCTCCACCAGATAGTGGTTGACCGGCGGCAGGCTCAAGGCGCGGTCCTGCATCACTTCGACCGCGATCCCGCCGGCGCCGAAGGTGATCACCGGCCCGAACGAGGCATCGTGGGTCACGCCCACCATCAGCTCGCGGGCAAAGCGGCGCTTGCGCATCGGCTGCACCGAGATGCCGACGATCTTCGCCTCCGGCCGCGCCTGCAGCGTGCGGCCGATGATGCCGCGATAGGCGTCGCGCAGCGTGGTTTCGTTGCTGATATTGAGTTCGACGCCACCGACATCCGACTTGTAGATGATGTCCGGCGAGTCGATCTTCAGCACCACCGGGTAACCGATCTCGGCGGCGTAGCGCACCGCCTCGTCCTCGCTTGCGGCCAACCTTGTCGGGTTGACCGGGATGTTGAAGGCGGCCAGTACCGCCTTCGATTCACGCTCCGACAGGATGCTGCGCCCTTCCGCCTGCGCCGTGGCGATCACCGCGCGGGCGCTGAGCACGTCCGGCACCAGCCGCTCGCCTTCCAGCGGCCCCGGCGTCTGCAGCAGCAACTGCTGGTTCTGGTGGTAGGAGGCCAGGTTGCGGAACACCTCGATGGCGAACTCCGGCGCGCGGAAATGTGCGCACTTGGACTTGGAAAACAGCTCGCGGCTCTCCGACACCTTGGCATCGCCCAGCCACGACAGGAACAGCGGCTTGTTGCTCTCGCGCTGCAAGCCGACCATCAGCTGCGCGGTGGTCAGGTGGTCGGTGCCGGCCTGCGGCGTGAAGATCACCAGCACGCCGTCGACATTGGGATCGTCGAGGCAGACCTTGACCGCGGTACGGAAGCGCACCGGGCTGGCGTCACCGATGATGTCGACCGGGTTGCTGCCGGACCAGTTGCGCGGCAAGGACTCGTTGAGCAGGTCGAGACTGGCGGCAGACAGCTTGGCCAGCTCCACGCCGTACATATAGGCACTGTCGGCCGCCAGCACGCCGGGGCCGATGCCGTTGGTGACGATCGCCAGGCGCTTGCCGGTGACGCGATAGTTGGCCGCAAGCACCTTGGCCGCGGTAAACAGCTGCGCGATGGTGGCCACCCGCAGCACACCGGCCCGCGACAGCGCGGCATCGAACACGTCGCCGCTTTCGACCATGTTCGAGGAGTGGGTGACGCCGATCACGTCGTCCTCGTAGCGCCCCGACTTCACCACCACCACCGGCTTGGTCCGCGCGGCCGCCCGCAGCGCGCTCATGAAGCGGCGCGAATCGTGGACGTGGTGCACATGCAACAGGATGCCCTGGGTGAAATTGTCGGCAATCAGGTAGTCGAGGATTTCGCCGAACTCGACGTCCAGCGCCTCGCCGACCGACACCACGCTGGAAAAGCCGATGCCCTTGCTGTCGGCCCAGTCCAGCATCGCGGTGCACAGCGCCGAGGACTGCGACACCAGCGCCAGATTGCCCGCCTTCACCCTGCTGTTGTAGTTGCTGGCATTGAAGCCGGCCACCGGCCGCATCAGGCCCAGCACATTGGGGCCGAGGATGCGGATGCCGTAGTGGCGCGCCAGCGAGCGCGCCTCGTCCATCGCCGCGCGCTCCACGTCTTCCGAATCGGAGAAATCCTTGGCCAGCAGGATCGCCTTGACCCCCTTCTTGCCGCAATCCTTGACGATGGCCGGCAACCCGCGCAACGCCGTGGTCACCACCGCCAGATCGATCGGCCCTTCGATCAGCCGCACCGACGGGGTGGCGGCAATGCCGCCGACGATGCGGTGATTGAGGTTGACCGGATACAGCTTGCCCTGGAAGTTGCCGGCCAGCAGGTTGGCAAACACCGCCTGCCCCACCGAGCCGGGCGTATCGCTGGCGCCGATCACGGCGACATTGCGGGGAGAGAACAACGGGGTCAGATAGTGCGGTTTCATAGTTTTGCCATCCTGATGGACAGAGGTTTTCCGGCCTGAGTGGCGCTACCGGCCGCCGGTTGCCATTGCAGATGTGTAAAGATACAGCTGCTACTTGCCTACGGCATACAACGCATCTCAACAGTAGCGCCGCGCGATCATTATTGCTAATCTTCCCTGTTTGGCGCTGCATTTTTGTTGCGCCGCATCAAGAATCAACGCCAACAGCTAGGGCCCACGCCCGCGCCGGGGATTGCTATCATGTCTAAACGCGTCGTCACACTTGCGCACTACTACACCCAGCCCGAAATCCAGCAAATGGCCGACAAGGTGGGAGACAGCCTAGAGCTGTCCTTGTTCGCGCGCGAATCCAAAGCCGACATTATCGTCTTCGCCGGTGTGCGCTTCATGGCCGAGACGGCAAAAATCCTGAATCCGCAAGCCGAAGTGATCCTGCCAGACGCCGGCTCCACCTGTTCGCTGGTGACGCAGACCGATGTCGAGGCCCTGCGCCAGTGGCGCGAGAGCCACCCCGATCACGTGCACGTGTCCTATATCAACTCCTCGGCCGCGCACAAGGCACTGTCTGACTGGATCGTCACCAGCCGCAACGTCGATGACATCATTGCCCACCTGTACCAGCAAGGCAAAAAAGTCATCTTCTCGCCGGACCGCAACATGGGCGGCTACCTCAACTACCAGTACGGCTACGACATGCCGCTGTGGTCTGCGGTGTGCGAGGTGCACGACAAGTTCAACGAGGCCGCGCTCAACGAGGCGCTGGAAGCGGTCAACAGCAAGGCCTACCTGATTGCCCATCCGGAGAGCCCGCTGCCGGTGCTCAAGCGTGCACAGTACGTCGGTTCCACCTCCGGCATGCTCAACTGGATCAAGGCTTATGACGGCGCGGTCAGCGACGTGATCTTTGTCGCCACCGAAGACGGCATCCTCTACAACATGCGCCTCGCCCGCCCGGAATTGGACATCCGCCAGGCGCCGATCTACGCCGGCTGCCAGTGCAACTCCTGTCCGTACATGAAGATGAACACCATCGAAGCGGTCAAGCGCGCGCAGCAAGGCCTCGGCACCCGCATCGACTACCTGAGCCAGGCCGAGATGGACGCCGCCAGACTGCCGATCGAACGCATGCTCGACTTCAGCCAGCGCTACTACGCCTGAGCAATAGCACAATGCAGCACACCGGGCCGGCCATACGCCGGCCCTTTTTCATTCTGCGCCGGCGGCCGTGTCGACCGGACAGAGAAATTTTGCGCCACCAGCATACGCAGATACAATCGGATGGTCTGGATGGAAGGTTGCCATGAAATTTCTTGTTAGCAATGATGATGGTTATTTCTCGCCGGGGATCGCGGCCCTGGCCAGCACCCTGGCCAAATACGGCGAGGTGGTGGTCGTAGCACCGGAGCGCGACCGCAGCGGCGCCAGTAACTCGCTGACGCTGGACCGGCCGCTGAGCGTGAAACAGGCTGCGTCCGGCTACTACTACGTTAACGGCACCCCTACCGACTGCGTGCACGTCGCCGTCACCGGCTTTCTCGATTTCAAGCCGGACATGGTGTTCTCCGGCATCAACCACGGCCCGAACATGGGTGACGACACGCTGTACTCGGGCACCGTTGCCGCCGCCACCGAAGCCTTCCTGCTCGGCATTCCGGCGGTCGCCGTTTCGCTGGCAGGCAAGCACCAGCACTTCGCCAGCGCCTGCCATGCCGTCGACCTGCTGATGGCCAACATCCTCAAGACACCGTTTACCCACCCGGTACTGCTGAACGTTAATGTCCCCGACGTGCCGGTAGCACAGCTGCAGCAGATCGAGGTCACCCGCCTCGGCCGCCGCCACCATGCCGAGCCGGTGATTGCCGGCAAGAATCCGCGCGGCGACACCGTGTACTGGGTCGGCCCGGTCGGCCTGGAGCAGGACGCCGGTGCCGGCACCGATTTCCACGCCATTCGCCATAACCGGATTTCGGTCACGCCGCTGATGATAGACCTGACTGCCAGCGAACAAATGGGATTCATCCGCACATGGCTCAACCAGTAAGCGTTGCCCAGGGCAGCTACGGCATGATTTCCGAACGCACACGCCTGCGCATGATCGAGCGCCTGCGCCAGCAGGGCATACGCGACGAGCGGGTACTGGCGGCGATGTACGAGGTGCCGCGCCACCTGTTCATCGACCAGGCACTGGCAACCCGCGCCTACGACGACGTGTCGCTGCCGATCGGGCAGGGACAGACCATTTCACAGCCGCTGACGGTGGCACGCATGACCGAAAAGCTGCTGGAAGGACGCAGCAGCCCCGGCAAGATCCTGGAGATCGGCACCGGCTGCGGCTACCAGACGGCCGTGCTGCTGAAAACCGGCGCCCAGGTCTATTCCGTTGAGCGCCTGTCCGGCATCCTCGACAAGGCACGGCTGAACCTTCGCAATGCCAAGCTGGTCCATGCCAGATTGGTTCATGGTGACGGCCACCAGGGCCTGCCCGATGTGGCGCCGTTTGACGGCATCATCATGACCGCTGCCGCCCGCCAGGTCCCGCCGGCGCTGCTGCCACAGCTGGCAACCGGAGGCCGGCTGGTGTTGCCGATCGGCGATCAGGAGCAGCACCTGTGGCTGTACGAAAAGACCGCCACCGCAATTCAGGAAACCCGGCTGGAAGCCGTCCGTTTTGTGCCGCTGCTACCCGGCAAGCAATGATGCAGGGCACAAACGCAACAACACGCGCCAGCCAGATTGTCAGACAATTTACAGCCAGCTCAGAACTGGCATATAACATCTTCAAGCCAATGTACAAGCATGTATTTAAACTGATCCAACCGTTGCCTTTCGCCCTGCCGCTGCTGTTGGCCGCCTGCGCCACCAGCAGCCCAACACCGGCACCGATTGTGGCCGGTCAGGCCAGCATTCTCGGCAGCACCGCCAGCGGCAGTAAAGCCACCAATAGCGGCCCGGTAGCGACCGGCACGCAGAGCAGCCCGATCCGGCTGGGCTCACTGCCGAAGGCGAATACGCCGACTGCCGGCAGCACACACCAGGTCCAGGCCGGCGAAACGCTGTACCGCATTGCGGTTAATAATGGTCTGCGCTATCAGGATCTGGCGGAATGGAATAATCTGGATGGCTACAACATCAAGGTTGGCCAGACTCTGCGCCTGACGCCACCCGGCGGCGCCGCCCCGGTGACGGTGACCAAGCCACCAGTCGAAGTGGCAACGGCAAGCAATACGGTCAGCAGCGGCGCCAAAAACGGTAACGAGACGCTGAAACAACATCCGAAGGCATTGAAGCTGCCATATTCGGAGAATGCAAACAAACAGCTGCCTCAATTGGCTGAGGGCAGCAGTGGCAGCAAGCCGCCGGCACCACAGGAGAAATCGCCACAAGATAAGCTGCCACCAAAGGTTATCGGCACGACAACTCCGGCCACGGCGGCTCCGACAGTCGACAGCAGCCGCCCGGAAACCGCGGCCGCGACAGGCAACCAGTGGCAGTGGCCTACGCAGGGCAAGGTGCTCCGGGGTTTCTCGGAGCAAAACAAGGGCATCAACATCAGCGGCAAACTGGGACAGCCGGTGATGGCAGCCAACGACGGTAAGGTGGTCTACAGTGGCAGCGGCCTGCGCGGTTATGGCAAGCTGATCATCATCCGCCACGACAAGACTTATTTGTCAGCCTACGCACACAACAGCGCATTGGTGGTCAAAGAAGGACAAGCGGTCAAGAAAGGCCAGAAAATTGCCGAAATGGGTGATACCGACGCAGATCAAGTAAAACTCCATTTCGAGATCCGGGAAATGGGCAAGCCGGTAGACCCGAGCAAGTTTCTGGAAGCTAAACCCTAGCAGGGACTCCCCTGCATCGGGGTAACTGCAAGCGGGGGAAAGCATCATGAGCGATGATCTGGAACTACTTGAAGAAGTGCTGGATGAAGAGGTAGAGCAGGAGGCGGAAGCCAAGGAAGCCGTTGAGGCCGAGGAAAGCAGTGTCAGCTCGGCAGTCAGCGAAGTCACCGACGTCACCCAGATCTATCTCAACGATATCGGCAACAATGCTCTGCTGACACCAGCGGAAGAAGTGGCGCTGGCGCGCCGCGTGGTGCAAGGCGATTTTGCCGCCCGGCAGAAGATGATCGAGCACAATCTGCGGCTGGTGGTCAACATTGCCAAGCACTACATCAATCGCGGCCTGGCCTTGCTCGACCTGATCGAGGAAGGCAACATCGGCCTTATGCACGCGCTGGAGAAGTTCGATCCGGAGCGCGGCTTCCGCTTCTCCACCTATGCCACCTGGTGGATCCGGCAGAGCGTGGAACGGGCGATCATGAACCAGTCGCGCACTATCCGCCTGCCGGTGCACGTCATCAAGGAACTCAACATCTACCTGCGCGCCTCGCGCCATCTGGAAAGCCAGATCGGCCGCGAACCGACCTTGGACGAAATCGCCCATCTGGTCGACAAGCCGGTGGAAGAAGTCCGCAAGGTGATGAGCCTCAACGAGCGCATGGCATCACTGGATGCGCCACTGGATATCGATCCGATGCTGTCGATCGGCGAATCGATCCCCGACGAGCAGCACGAGGAACCGGACGCGCAGCTGCACAATGTGCAGATCGAGCATTTCGTGCATGAATGGCTGTCGCAGCTGACCGAAAAGCAGCGCATGGTGATCGAACGTCGCTACGGCCTCAACAACCACGAGATCTGCACCCTGGAAGAACTGGCCGCCACGTTGAGCCTGACCCGAGAACGGGTGCGCCAGATCCAGATCGAGGCACTAGAACACCTGCGCCGCATCCTGCGCCGCAAGGGCATCTCCAAGGACTTCCTGCTCTGAGATCGCCGCCGGCCGACAACACGCACAGGTGCTAGCGCCCTGTGCGTTTTTTTGCGGCCAACCTTGGCGGCCGGAAACGGCGCACCTGCCACCACCAGCCACGCCAGCGCGGATCAGCATCGGTGGCCCCCTCGGCGTAACGCCATTGCTGCCAGTCCGCGAGCAGGCGCGTGAGCTGTTGCTGCAACACTGGCGCCAGCAGCGCAGCCTTGTCGCGCAGCTGTGTCGGCGTATCGCTGGCCTGCGCCGTGACACCGGCCTGCTGCAGGCGCAGCACCAGCAGCTGCCAGCCACGCACCGGATAGCTGCGCGGTGGCGGCCGGCGCCACAACAGCCATAACAGCAACGGCAACACCAGTAACACACCACCCAGCAGCAGCACCGCCATCACACTACCCACGCCCACCCGGCCCAGCCCCAGGCGCTGGAACAGGCTCTGCTGCCGCCGGGCATCGTAATCCACCACCCACTGCTGCCAGACAAAACCCGCCCGCTGCCATTGCGCGTGGGCGCTGCGCCACCAGGCCGGCGGACGGCGCCCCAGCACCGGCAGCACCGCCTGCGCCTGCGGCACCAGCTCGCCAACCTCACTGACGACGCGCGACGGTGCCACCAGCGCTGTCGGGTCCACCCGCTGCCAGCGTCCCTGCAGCCACACCTCGGTCCAGGCGTGGGCATCAGAAGAGCGCACCAGCCAGAACTGCCCACCTGCATTGAATTCGCCGCCCTGAAAGCCGACCACGATTCTTGCCGGCAGGCCGGCAGCACGGGCCAGCGTGGCAAAGGCTGAGGCAAAGTGCTCGCAGAATCCCTGGCGGCTGGAAAACAGGAAATCGTCAACCACATCACCCTGCAGCAGCGGTGGCGACAGCGTATAGCGCAGCCCCTGCTGCTGCAGCCAGGCACGCAACGCCACCAGGCGCCCGGCCTCGTCCCGGAACTGACGCGCGAAGAACTCGCCCTGCTGCCGGGTACGAAGGTTGGCCGCAGGCAGTTGCAGATAGTGCGCACGCTGCTCCGCACTCAGCGCCGCCGGATAGCCGGCCTGCGCCACGCTGCGCGCGTCGTAGCGCAGGCGTGCCTCGTTGCGGGCATCGATGCGCCGTACCAGCTGGGCGGCAAGCTGTTGCACGCCCTCACCGACCCATACCGCATGCTCCAGCACCGGCAACGCGCCCTTGAACGGCGTGGCGGTGATAGAGTACGACAGCTCACTGTCCGCGCCCGGCGCCAGGACGGTGGCGCCGCTGTCCGGCACGCTGCCTACCGTCCAGCGCGCGCCGTCGAAGCGGTCGAACACCATCACCCGCCAGTACAGTTGCTCGCGCGACGGCTGGCGACCGCGAAACTGGGCGGTAAACGCCGGCTCCCGCGACGGAATCATCTGCCCGATGCTGCCCGGCGCCAGGCTGTCACTGAGGCCGCTGGTGGCGCGCTGGTCCGTTGTCGGCATGCTCCACAGCGGGCCGGGCAGCCGCGGCATGGCAACAAACAGCAGCAGCATTAGCGGCATTGCATACAGCAGTGCCTGCGCGGCGGCACGCGGACTGGTAGTGCTGTCAACCCCGGCAAGCAACACCATCGCCCAGGTCAGCACGAACAGCGACAGCAGCAGCCACAGGGCCGACGGCAGGCTCTGGTCAAACAGCAGCGGCGTCGCGGCCAGGAAAAAGCCCAGCCCCAGCAGCACGCGCCAGTCGCGCAGCGTCACCGTCTCGAAGGCCTTGAATCCGGTCAGCAAAAGCAGCAGCGCCACGCCGCCTTCGCGGCCAACCAGGGTGCGCAGGCTGAGCCACAGCAGCAGCACCGGCACGATCATCGCCAGCAGCAACCACACGCGATGCGGCAGCTGCCGCCCCTGCCACGCCAGCCACGCACGGCCGCCCAGCTGCAGCGAAAATAGCAGAGGCACCCACGGCGGCAACTGCAGGAACAGCGGCAGCACGGTCAGCGCCAGCGCCGCCAGAACGGCAAAGTGGGCCAGACGCGGTTCACTGCGCATCGCGTACTCCAAAGCCGGCCAGCGCACGCAGCCCCGGCCGCACCTCGCCCGCCGTCAGTCGCAACTCCTGCTGCGGCAGTCGCAGGAGGACGTCCTCGCCGCGCCGTGCCGCCGCCAGCAGCTGCCAGCACAACCGCGACAGGCGGGCCTCGGCCACCATCTGCTCCGGATAGGCCGACCACTCCAGCAGGCAGGTCGCCCGCGCCGCTTGCGGTTCCTCGAAACGCCGCGCCAGCAGCACGCCGCGGCGGGCGTAGGCTTTCCAGGCGATGCGCCTGGCACCCAGCTCCGGTTGCCAGGCCACCAGGTGGGAAAACAACTCGCCCGGCACCGGTTGCGGTTCACGCGACTGGCCGCCGTCGGGCAGGCTGGCTGCCACCCGCTCGTCGGCGCAGGGCTGTGGATAAACGCACACCTGTGTCTGCAGCCGCAGGTAGGCAAAGGCCCGCACCAGCCCCAGTGGCGATTCGGAATAGACACGGAGCGGCGGTATCGTCATCTGGCCACGCTGCAGCGTCAGTCGTGGCAACAGCACCTCACCGGGGGAGTCCAGCACCACGCCGCCGGCCTCGTCATGCCAGCCGAGGTGCAACAGCCGCGACTCGCTCTCTGGCCACTGCAATTGCAGCGGAAACAGCGCGTGGCTGCCGGCCACCACATCGTCAGCCGTCCCGCAACGGATCGCGAGGCCGGCCAGCTGGCGATAGGCCAGCACCACGGCAATCAGCACCAGAGACACGATCCAGAACGACAGCACATAGGCGAGACTGACCGCATAGTTGAGCGCGCCGATCCACACCGCCCACGCCACCAGCAGCAGGCCCCAGCCAAATGGGGTCGGCAGCAGGTAAATGCGCGACTGCCCCAGCACCAGCTGCTGCTGTCGCGGCAGCCGGCGCAGCATCCAGGACGATGCCGCCTTACGCCAGCGGGACATGGTCCAGCAACCGCTGTGCAGCATCAATACTATTCATGCCCGGCAACCGCGACTGCAGGCGATGCGCGCACGCCGCCACAAACACCGCCTTCACGTCCTCCGGCAGCACGTGGTCGCGACCGTCCAGCATCGCCCAGGCACGTGCGGCGGCCAGAACGGCCAAGCCGGCACGGGGGCTAAGGCCGTGCATGAACAGTTCGCGCTTGCGGCTGGCCAGCAGCAATGCCAGCACATAGTCGGCCAGCGCACTGCTGACGGTGACCTGTGTCGCTTTCTGCTGCAGCGCCAGCAGCTCGCCAGCATTCATCGCCGCCGGCAATGCCGACAAGGCCTGTCGCCGGTCGCCGGCCAGCAGCAGTGCACGCTCCGACTCCGGCGACGGATAGCCCAGTGAGATGCGCATCAGGAAACGGTCCAGCTGCGACTCCGGCAGCGGGAAGGTACCCAGCTGCCCGTCCGGATTCTGGGTGGCGATCACGAAAAACGGTTTGGGCAGCGCGTGCGTCTGGCCATCGATCGACACCTGGCGTTCTTCCATCGCCTCCAGCAACGCCGACTGCACCTTGGGCGAGGCGCGGTTGATCTCGTCGGCCAGCAACAACTGCGAAAACACCGGCCCCGGCTGGAATTCAAAGCGCCCTTCGTCCGGACGGAACAGGCTCACTCCCAGCATGTCGGCCGGCAGCAAGTCGCTGGTGAACTGCACGCGGCGGTAATCCAACCCCAGCACCCCGGCCAGCGCATGCGCCAGCGTGGTCTTGCCGACCCCCGGCACATCCTCGATCAGCAGGTGGCCACCGGCCAGCATGCAGGTCAGCGCCAGGCGGATTTGTAGCGGTTTACCCAGAATCAACGCGTTCAGTTGACGATACGCAAAGGAGATGGATTGCATTTGAAGTCCGTTGGCCGCACACTTTATAAAGATTTCATATATCCCTTTTGCCACCACAACGCAACAAGGAAACGCGCGTGCTCACCTGGCTCAAATCGCACCTGACCGGCGGTGGACTCACCGCCTTTATCAGCCACTCCGACTGCTTGCAGCACAATATGGGTAGCGGCCATCCGGAATGCCCGGAGCGCCTGGTCGCCATCAAGGACCAGCTGATGGCGGCGCAGCTGTTTGACAGCCTGCAGGAAGTGGAGGCGCCACTGGTGAGCGAACAGCAGCTGGCCCGCGTGCACCCACCCCATTATGTTGAATACATCGAGGCGTGCTCGCCGTCGGTGGGCACCTTCCGTGTCGACCCGGATACCGCGATGTGCCCCGGCACCCTGCAGGCCGCCAGGCGCGCCGCCGGTGCGGTAGTGAAGGCGGTCGACATGGTGTGCAACAAGGAGGCGCCGAATGCGTTCTGCTCGATCCGGCCCCCAGGACACCACGCCGAAAGCGCCCGCTCGATGGGCTTCTGCTTTTTCAACAATATCGCGGTCGGCATTGCCCATGCACTGTCCAGCTACAAGTTGCAGCGCATTGCCGTCGTCGATTTCGATGTCCACCACGGCAATGGCACCGAGGAAATCTTCCGCGATGACCCGCGGGTGATGATGGTGTCGATTTTTCAGCATCCGTTCTTCCCCTACAGCGGCGACCAACCACTGGGGGCGAACATGCACCATGTGCCGCTGAAGGCCGGTAGCGGCAGCCGCGAATTCCGCGAGGCGGTCGAGTATCTGTGGCTGCCGCAACTGGAAGAATTCAAGCCGGAAATGATCTTCATCTCGGCCGGCTTTGACGCCCACCGCGAAGACGACATGGCCTCGCTGGCGCTGACCGAGGCCGACTACGAGTGGGTGACGCGCAAGCTGCTGCAACTGGCAGCCACCCATTGCGAAGGACGTATCGTGTCGGTGCTGGAGGGCGGCTATGACCTGTCGGCACTGGGCCGCAGTGCCGCGGCGCATATCAAGGTGTTGTCCGACGGCTAAGCGCGCCGTACGGCCGTAAAAAAAACCTGCACCACGGTGCAGGTTTTTTGTTGGGACAGGCGGGTGCTCAGCTTATGGCTTTTTCGCCGGAGCCGGGGCCGGCACCACGGTCGGCTTGGCGGCAGTAGCAGGTTTGGCTGCCGGTGCCTTGGTGGCCGGTGTCTTGGTCGCCGCCTTGGCTGCGCCACCACCGACCTGCAGATCCGCCTTCAGCTTTTCCAGAGTCTTGGCACCGATGCCCGGTACGTTTTCCAGATCGGCATAGCTCTTGAACGGGCCATTCTTGGTGCGATAGTCGATGATCGCCTTGGCCTTGACCGGACCGATGCCGTTCAGCGACTCCAGCTCCTGCTGGCTGGCGGTGTTGGCATTGACGGCAGCGAGCGCCGCCACAGAGAACAGCAGGGACAGCAATGCAGCGAAGAACAGTTTCATCATTTGGCTCCCATGGTTTTTAATGACCGCGCAACAAATATCCCAAATAAATAAACATCAGTGCAAGACAAATTGCATTACAGCCTTGGTTCCGATGTACGCCAACAACAACAGCGCAAAACCGCCCAGCGTCCAGCGTATCGCCATCCTGCCACGCCAGCCGCGATACTTGCGGCCAACCAGCAAGGCACCGAACACCAGCCAGGACGTCACCGCAAACACGGTCTTGTGACTGAATACCGCCGGCTTGCCGAACACCTCTTCGGAAAAGAGCACGCCGCTGGCCAGACTGGCGGTCAGCAGCAGGAAACCGGTGCCCAGTGTCTGGAACATCAAGTTTTCCATCACCATTAACGGCGGCAGCTTACCGGACAGGCGGCCCGGCTTGCGCTCGTGCAACGCCCGCTCCTGCATCAGCATCAGGATCGCGATCAGCGCCCCGATGGCAAACAGGCTGTAGGCCAGCAGCGACACCACCATATGCAGCAGAAAAGCGACATCGTTCACGGCATAGGTATTGCGCGGCAGCGGCAGGATTTCCGCCAGCAGCACCGCGACGAACGCAACCGGCACCAGAAAGGTCTGCAGCCCCTCCATGCGCGAGAAATAACTGCCGGTCCAGAAAATCAGCAACATCATCCACGACAGCAGCGACAGCGCGGTACCCAGCCCCAGGCTCACCGTGCCGCTATGGAAAACCGGCAGCGTCAGCACGATGGCGTGCAGCAGCAGCAGCGCCCCCAGCAAGGAGTGCTCGATACCGCTCTGGCGCGGCCACAGCACACGCCCGCGCCAGTGGCCAAGGTAGTGAACCGCCAGGCCCAGGTAACCAAAAGTCAACAAAGTGACCAAGATGAAAAGTAATCCGCTCATGGAGGTGTGGCAGGTCTGCGAACCGGGGGCGGCTCGTGGTAAAATAAATGATTAAAGAGTCTACACCAAAGCAGCCCTTGCTTGGCAGACAGAAGGACACCGCATGCTCGACAACCTTACTTCCAGACTTACCAGTGCGCTGAAAACCATTCGTGGCCAGGCGCGCATCAGCGAAACCAATATCCAGGACGCCCTGCGCGAAGTGCGGCTGGCCTTGCTGGAGGCCGACGTCGCGCTCCCGGTCGTCAAGACTTTCATCGCGCAGGTCAAGGAACGCGCACTGGGCCAGGAAGTGATGGGCAGCCTGACCCCGGGCCAGGCACTGATCGGCATCGTCAACGACGAGCTGGTGCGACTGATGGGGGACAAGAACGACGCGCTGAACCTGGCCGCCGTGCCGCCGGCGATCGTGCTGATGGCCGGCCTGCAGGGCGCCGGCAAGACCACCACCGTCGGCAAGCTGTCCAAGCTGCTGAAGGAGACCCAGAAGAAGAAGATTCTGGTGGTTTCCGCCGACGTGTACCGTCCGGCCGCAATCGAACAGCTGAAAACGCTGGCCGAACAGGTCGACGTCGAGTTCTTCCCGTCGTCTCCGGATCAGAAGCCGCTGGACATCGCCGCCGCGGCACTGGATCACGCCAAGCGTCACCTGTTTGACGTGCTGATGGTCGATACCGCCGGCCGTCTCGCCATCGACGAAGCGATGATGGCCGAGATCAAGGCGCTGCACGCCTTCCTCAAGCCGATCGAAACCCTGTTCGTGGTCGACGCGATGCAGGGCCAGGATGCAGTCAACACCGCCAAGGCCTTCAACGAGACCCTGCCGCTGACCGGCGTGATCCTGACCAAGATGGACGGTGACTCGCGTGGCGGTGCCGCGCTGTCGGTACGCCACATCACCGGCAAGCCGATCAAGTTCATCGGTGTCGGCGAAAAACTGACCGGCCTCGAGCCGTTCCACCCCGACCGTCTCGCCAGCCGCATCCTGGGCATGGGTGACGTACTGTCGCTGATCGAAGATGTGCAGAAGGGCATCGACGAAAAAGAAGCGCAAGCGATGGCCAAGAAGCTGAAGTCCGGCAAGGGTTTCGACCTCGAGGACTTCAAGGCGCAGATGCAGCAGATGAAGAAGATGGGCGGCATGACCAGCCTGCTGGAAAAGATGCCGGGCGAGATCGGCCAGCTAGCCAAGGGTGTACAGGGTGCCGAGGCCGAAAAATCCATGCGCCGCATCGAGGGCATCATCAACGCGATGACCATGGAAGAGCGCCGCAAGCCGGAATTGCTGAAAGCCAGCCGCAAGCGCCGCATCGCCACCGGCTCCGGCGTCAGCGTGCAGGAAGTCAACCGCCTGCTGAAACAGTTCGAGCAGACCCAGAAGATGATGAAGCAGTTCTCGTCCAAGGGCGGCATGATGAAACTGATGAAGGGCATGAAAGGCATGATGCCTGGCATGTAAGGCAACGGGCACCGGCGACGGCCGGCCCCGTTTTTCACGTTGTACACGGATAGAGTACCGCATATGCATTACGACGTTGTCGTGCTGACCGACCACAAACTGCTGTCACTGGATGCTGCCGACTGGTACAGCCAGCAGGTACACACCGAGGACAATCTGGTGCTGGCCGCCCTGGAACAGCAGGGACTCAAGGTTGGCCGCAAGGACTGGGCCGATCCGGCCTACGACTGGACACAATGCCGCGCCGCCGTGTTCCGCAGCACCTGGGACTACTTCCACCGCTTTGCCGAATTCGCACCGTGGCTGGCCCAGGTCAACCGCAGCACCCGCCTGTTCAACGAGGCCGGCCTGATCCACTGGAACATCGACAAGCACTACCTCGGCGTACTGGCCGAACGAGACGTCAACATCGTGCCAACCCTGTTCATCGAGCGCGGCGATCCGCGCTCGCTGGCGCATATCGTCGCCGAGAGCGGCTGGGAAGAAGTCATCCTGAAACCCACCGTCTCCGGCGCCGCCCGTCACACCTATCGCTTCCACGCCCTCGATAGCGAACAGCACGAGTGCACCTTTGGCGAGCTGGTGGAACAGGAGGCGCTGATGCTGCAGCCGTTCCAGCGCAACATCCTGGAACAGGGCGAGCTGTCGCTGATGGTGATCGACGGCCAGTACACCCATGCCATCCGCAAGACCGCCAAGGCCGGCGATTTCCGCGTCCAGGACGACCACGGTGGCAGCGTGCACCGCTTCGAGCCGTCGGCCGACGAGATCCTGTTCGCCGAGGCCGCGGTCGCGGCGGTGCCGTTCGACGTGCTGTACGCCCGCGTCGACCTGATCCGCGACAACGACGGCCAACTGGCGATCATGGAGCTGGAAATGATCGAACCGGAACTGTTTTTCCGCTTTTGCCCGCCCGCCGCCGACAAGCTGGCCGCCGGCATTGCGCGCCGCCTGGCCGCCTGATTGCGGCCAACCTGGCACCCCATTTCTTTTTGAAGCAACCGGCCAGCCCTGCTGGCCAGCAACCTGGAAGCACTGAGTGATGAATCTGACAACGCTGACCGCCCTCTCCCCGCTCGACGGCCGCTACTCCGGCCAGGCAGAGCCACTGCGCGCCATTTTCTCCGAATTTGGCCTGATGAAAGCGCGCATCAAGGTCGAACTGGAATGGCTGAAAATGCTGGCAGCCGAACCGGGCATCGAGGAGGTAAAGCCGTTCTCCGCCGCCACCATCCGTGAAATCGACGACGTCATCGACAACTTCTCGATCCAGCACGGCGAAGAAGTGAAGGCGATCGAAGCCCGCACCAACCACGACGTGAAGGCGATCGAGTACTGGCTGAAAGAGCGCCTGTCCGGCAACCCGGAAGTGATGGCCGCCAGCGAATTCATCCACTTCGCCTGCACCTCGGAAGACATCAACAACCTGTCGCACGCGCTGATGCTGAAGACGGCCCGCAACACCGTGATGCTGCCGGCAGTGGACGAAGTGATCGCCAAGCTGTCGCAGCTGGCACACGACCAGGCCGCCATCCCGATGATGAGCCGCACCCACGGCCAGCCAGCCACCCCGTCCACCATGGGCAAGGAACTGGCCAACGTGGTGTACCGCCTCAAGCGCCAGCGCGAACAGCTGGTGAAGCAGGAACTGCTGGGCAAGATCAACGGTGCGGTCGGCAACTACAACGCCCACATCGTTGCCTACCCGGACGTGGACTGGGAAAGCCTGGCCGGCCGCTTCGTCACCGGCCTGGGTCTGACCTTCAACCCGTACACCATCCAGATCGAGCCGCACGACTACATGGCCGAGCTGTACCAGCAACTGTCGCGCATCAACACCATCCTGATCGATCTGGATCGCGACATCTGGGGCTACATCTCGCTGGGTTACTTCAAGCAGAAGGTGAAGAAGGACGAAGTCGGCAGCTCGACCATGCCGCACAAGGTCAACCCGATCGACTTCGAAAACTCGGAAGGTAACTTCGGTCTCGCCAACGCCGTGCTGGGCCACCTGGCGGAGAAGCTGCCACTGTCGCGCTGGCAGCGTGACCTGACCGACTCCACCGTGCTGCGCAATATGGGCGTCGGCTTCGGCTACACCCTGCTGGGCTTCAAGGCGCTGATGAAGGGTCTCAACAAGCTGGAAATCAACCCGGCGATGCTGGCTTCCGACCTGGACGCCACCTGGGAGCTGCTGGCCGAGCCGATCCAGACCGTGATGCGCCGCTACGGCGTGCCGAACCCGTACGAGCAGCTGAAAGAGCTGACCCGCGGCAAGGACGGCATCACCCGCGACACCCTGTCCGCCTTCATCAAGGGCCTGGAAATTCCGGAGTCGGAAAAAGTCCGCCTGCTGGAACTGACCCCGGCCGGTTACGTCGGCAAGGCGGAAGAGCTGGCCCGCCGCATCTGAGTTGCGGCCAACCTTGCAAGCACAAAGCCACCCGTCGGGTGGCTTTTTTCATGGTCGCACCATTATGGCCAGCGGCCTGCACAAAAAACGTGCACGACAAAAAGCCGTCAATCTGACTGATTGACGGCTTTTAAAATCCTTGGTTGCGGGAGCAGGATTTGAACCTACGACCTTCGGGTTATGAGCCCGACGAGCTACCAGACTGCTCCATCCCGCGACTGAGAAAGAGATAGTACCCTGCCTGGACCCCGCCGTCAAGCATTAAACGCTCCAGCTCACCCAGCCCCAGTACCAGGTCATCAGAATGACGACACCGAACACGATACGGTACCAGGCAAAGACTTCGTAGGTATGTGTGGCGATGAAGCGCACCAGGGTGCGTACCGCCAGCAAGGCGCTGACAAAGGCGGCCACAAAGCCGACCACGAACATCGGTGCATCGCTCAGCGACAACACGTCGCGATGCTTGTACAAGTCGTAGAAAGTGGCGGCAAACATGGTCGGCACCGCCAGAAAGAAGGAGAACTCGGCGGCAACCTTGCGATCCAGACCGAAGAACATACCGCCGATGATGGTGGCACCAGAGCGCGAGGTGCCCGGAATCATCGCCAGCACCTGGGCACAGCCGACCTTCAACGCATCGCGCCAGCCGATGTCATCCACCTGGTGCACCCGCACGGTGTGGGTACGCCGCTCGGCGTACAGGATCAGCAGCCCGCCAACGATCAGTGCCGTGGCGACGCTGACCGGGTTGAAGAAGTAGTACTTGATCTGCTTGATGAACAGCAGCCCCATCACCGCCGCCGGCAGGAACGCCACCAGCAGATTCAGCACGAAGCGTTGCGCCTTGGGATCGGAACGCAAACCGGTCGCGACACTGACAAAACGCTGCCGGTATTCAAACAGCACCGCCAGGATCGCCCCCAGCTGGATCGCCACTTCAAATACCTTGCCCTCGTTAAAGAAGCCGATCAGGTCGCCGACCACGATCAGGTGGCCGGTACTGGATACCGGCAGAAACTCGGTCAAGCCCTCCACCACCCCCAACAACAATGCTTTCGCCAAAAACAACCAGTCCACCACGCCCCCGATCTTTCACTTCAATATAAAAGGGCCGTCCACAGACGACCCTTGTGTTGCCCGCATGCGGCGCTTATTTGCCGCTCGCCACCTTGGCCACCAGTTCGTTGACCACCTGCAGCAGGCGTGCCGGTTCCGCCGGCTGCGCCATGTACTTGCCACCGACCACGATCGCCGGCGTGCCCTGCACCGCATAATCGCGGGTCATCTTGCTGGCACGGGCCACCTGCGCATTCACGCCAAACGACTTGTAGGTCTGCATAAAGCTGGCGGCATTGACGCCCTGGCTTGGCAGCCACTGGCGCAGCTTGGCCTCGTCCGCCAGATTGATGTCCTTCTTCAGCACCGCGTCAAAAGCCGGCTGGTGCAGTTTTTCCAGTGTCTTGGTGGCATTAAAGGTAGCAAACAGGCGTGCCAGCCCTTCCATCGGCTTGTTCCACACGATCTGCTCGCGGCGGAACTGCACGTTGGCCGGCAGCTGCTTGCGCCACGCTTCCAGTGACGGATCGAGGTTGTAGCAGTGAATGCAGGCGTAAGAGAAGAACTCGATCACCTCCACCTTGCCGGCAGCAACGGTTGGCTGCGGCTTGGCCAGCACGGTGTAGTCACGGCCTTCGACCAGTGCGGCATGCGCCAGCGACGACGACAGGAATAATGCAGCTAATACCCATTTTTTCATCATGAAATCCACTAGATTATTGTTTGGCTGACAACTTCACCACCACGACATCAATACCGTCCTGCCGCAGGCGCTGACGCAAGGCGTCGACATCGGCAGCACGTTCGAACGGGCCGATCCGCACCCGGTGAATCAGGCCTTTTTCCGGCACATTGCTGGACAGGATGTTGGCCTCCACCCCCATCAACGCCAGCTTGGCCTTCATATTGTCGGCATCGCTTTCGTTATTGAACGCACCGGCCTGCAGATAGAGCTTGGCCGGTGTTGCTGTCGGACGCTCGGCCTTGGCATCAGTTCCCTGTGCCGGATCGACCGGCACCGCTTCCAGCTGTCCCGGCAGGATCTTGTAAAAATCAAAGCGTTGCTCGTCGTCCTGCGGTGCCACGGCGGCACTTTGCGATGCCGCCGCTTTCGGGGTCGCCACAACCGGAGCCGGCTCGGCGGTATTCAGTTTCGCCCCCGGCGCCAGCACCTCGGCAGCCGGTGCCGATGCGGGGGAATGCGTGGCCTGCAAGCGCTCCAGATTGCTGTACGGCACGCTGGCCTTGTTCATGTAAAACGCCACGCCGATCGCCACGCCGACGCCGACGATCAGGCCAACCAGCACGCCGGCCATCATGCCGCCACCACCCTTGCTGTTGCCGGACGGTTTGCGGGAAGAACTACGCACCTGCTTCAAATCTCGATTACTCATGAAACTCACTAAATGGAGGGTATTGCCAACAACACGGGGATTCAACGACTGCCAAAGCTGGCCAACCCTCGCCTGAATTGTACTGCCTGCAACAGATGCGACCGTAGCGGATAGGCGTGCCCGCCAAGATCCGCCAGCGTGCGCGCAATTCGCAGCACCCGGAAATAGGCACGCGCCGACAAGTCCAGCTTGTCCAGCATCTGGTTTAGTAATGCGCTTTCCGCCGCCGGCAACGGGCAGACCTCGGCCAGTTCTGCCGAATTCAACTCGGCATTGATCTTGCCCTGCCGTTGCAGCTGCCGCCCGCGCGCCGTGCCCACCCGCTCGCGTACCGCCTGGCTGCCCTCACCGCTGGGCAAGGCCTGCAGCTCGTCAAGCGACAAACCACCGACCTCCACCATCAGGTCAAAGCGGTCCAGCAGCGGACCCGATATTTTAGCGCGATATCGGCTGACCTGCTCGGGCGTACAGCGACACGGTTTGCGCGGATGCCCCAGATAGCCGCACGGGCAGGGATTCATTGCCGCCAGCAACTGGAAACGCGCGGGATAGGTTACCTGCCGCGCGGCTCTGGAGATATGGATCTCGCCGCTCTCCAACGGTTCCCGTAGCACTTCCAATACTTTGCGATCGTATTCCGGCAGCTCATCCAGAAACAGTACGCCGCGATGCGCAAGGCTGATCTCGCCGGGACGCGGCTCGGAACCGCCGCCAACCAGTGCCACCGCGGAAGCGGTGTGGTGCGGCGAGCGGTAGGGACGGATCCGCCAGCGGGACAGGGCAAAGCCCTGGCTGCCCAGCGACTGCACCGCTGCGCTCTCCAGCGCCTCGTCCAGCGTCATCGGCGGCAGGATGCCGGGCAGGCGTGCGGCCAACATTGACTTGCCGGTGCCCGGTGGCCCCTGCATCAGCAGGCTGTGGCCACCGGCGGCGGCCAGCTCCAGCGCCAGCTTGGCGGCGCCCTGGCCACGAACTTCGGACAGATCGGGATAAGCTTGTTCCGCTGGCGGCATCAGCGTTGCCGACACCTCCGGCAAACGGGCGATGCCGGCCAGATGCGCGCACACCTCGGCCAGCGTATCGGCGGCAAAGATGCTGACGCCGTGTACCAGCGCTGCCTCGTTGGCACTGGCACGCGGCAGGATGAAGGCGCGGCCGCTGTCGCGCGCGGCATTGACCATCGCCAATGCGCCGCGCACCGGACGCAACTCGCCACCCAACCCCAGCTCGCCCGCCAGTTCATAACCGGACAGCTGTTCTGCCGGCAATTGCCCGGCAGCGGCCAGCAAGGCGATCGCCAGCGGCAAATCGAAACGCCCGGACTCCTTCGGCAGATCGTCCGGCGCCAGATTGACGGTAATGCGCCGTGCCGGGAAATCAAAGCCAGACTGTAGCAGTGCGGCACGCACCCGCTCACGGCTTTCCTTGACCTCGGTATCCGGCAGGCCGACCAGCGTGAACGACGGTAAGCCGTTTGACAGGTGCACCTCGACGCTGACTTGCGGCGCACACAAGCCGGACAGGGCACGACTGAAGCAAACGGCCAGCGTCATGGGGTTATTGTGCTTCGATGTCTGCCGCGGGGGCGTCAGCCGCAGGAGCGCCGGTCTCAACCACGGCAGCGGCTTCCAGCGCCTGCAGGCGCGCTTCCAGCTGTGTCAGCTGCTCGCGGGTGCGGGCCAGCACTTCCTGCTGCACGTCAAACTCCTCGCGCGTCACCAGATCCATGCGCGCGAAGGTGGCGCCCATCATCGCCTTGATGTTTTTCTCGATGTCCTTGGCAGGACTGGCGGCGATGGTCTCGCTGATCTTGTTGCTGATTTCATCGAATAGTTTCTGGCTAAGCATGGCAGCTCCTTGACTTTGTCATGGTGGATTGAATTTGAGTTTAGCAAAAAGCGTTCACCACTGCAGAAACACGCACGCACCACACTGAGGCATGTGGCGGCCGGATTGCAGTGCATGGCACGAAAAATGATGCACCAAAAAGGAAATCACAAACTATGCTGCTGATAAATAAAGGAAATACATTGCTGGCACAGTTCATGCATTGGCCGAATCGTCTTTTTACGCACAACCTCGCATCAAGGAGTCAAACATGAAACTGGTCAGCGCAATTATCAAGCCGTTCAAGCTTGACGAAGTCCGGGAGGCGCTTTCTGCCATCGGTGTTCAAGGCATTACCGTGACCGAAGTCAAAGGCTTCGGTCGCCAGAAGGGGCATACCGAGCTGTATCGTGGCGCGGAATATGTGGTCGACTTCCTGCCCAAGGTCAAACTGGAAATTGCCATCGCCAACGAATTGCTGGATCAGGTGGTCGAGGCCATCGAGAGCGCCGCCCGCACCGGCAAGATCGGTGACGGCAAGATTTTCGTGATGGATCTGGAGCAAGTCGTTCGTATCCGCACCGGCGAAACCGGCGCCGATGCTGTCTGAAGCTTGATGCAAGGGGAAACATAATGAAGAAACTGTCCATCAGCGCCTCGGCGCTACTGTCGGCACTATTCGCGGCACCCAGCTTTGCCAACCTGCCGCAGCTGGTCGCCACCAGCACCATCAGCAGCGGCGACACCGCCTGGATGCTGACCTCCACCGCGCTGGTGCTGTTCATGACCATTCCCGGCCTGGCCCTGTTCTACGCCGGCATGGTGCGCAAGAAAAACGTACTGTCCACGCTGATGCAAAGTTTTGCCATCTGCGCCATGATCACCGTGCTGTGGGCGGTAATCGGTTACAGCCTGGCGTTCATGCCGGGCAACCCGTACATCGGCGGCTTTGACCGCATCTTCCTCGACGGCATGCTCTACCTGAAGGACGAAGCCAAGCTGACGGTACACCCACTGGCGGCCTCCATTCCGGAAGGCGTGTTCATGATGTTCCAGATGACATTTGCCATCATCACCCCGGCGCTGATCGCCGGTGCCTTCGCCGAACGCATGAAGTTTTCGTCGATGATGGTGTTCATGGCACTGTGGTCGCTGGTCGTGTACGTCCCGGTCGCACACTGGGTGTGGGCACCGGGCGGCTGGATGTTTGACCATGGAGTACTCGACTTCGCCGGCGGCACCGTCGTGCACATCAACGCCGGTATTGCCGGTCTGGTGGCGGCACTGGTCCTGGGCAAGCGGGTCGGTTACGGCCGCGAAGCGATGGCGCCGCACAACCTGGTGCTGACCATGGTCGGCGCCTCGATGCTGTGGGTAGGCTGGTTCGGTTTCAACGCCGGCTCGGCGGTCGCGGCTGACGGTCGTGCCGCGATGGCGATGGTCGCTACCCAGGTTGCCACCGGCATGGCGGCACTGGCCTGGATGGCGGCGGAATGGATCGCCAAGGGCAAGCCGTCGGTACTGGGCATCGTCTCCGGTGCCGTCGCCGGCCTGGTGGCCATCACCCCGGCCGCCGGTTTTGTCGATGCCAAAGGCGCACTGGCCATCGGCCTGATTTCCGGTCTGGTTTGCTACTGGAGCGCCACCTCGCTGAAGCACATGCTGAAGTATGACGATTCGCTGGATGCCTTCGGTGTGCACGGTGTCGGCGGCCTGATCGGCGCCATCCTCACCGGAGTGTTTGCGGTGAAGGAAATCGGCGGCGTGGAAGGCAGCGTGATGACCCAGACCGTAGGCGCGCTGGCGACCGCCGTCTACTGCGCCATCGTCACCTTCGTGCTGCTGAAGATCATCGATGCGGTGATGGGGCTGCGTGTCAGCGAAGAAGAAGAACGCGAAGGCCTGGACGTTGCGCTGCACGGCGAACGTATCGAGTAAGCCTGCCGACCACCTGCGGCCAACGTTGGCCGCAATCACAACCGCCCGCCTGTCGGGCGGTTTTTTCTTGCCGCCACGGCGGCGACACTCACCTGACGGGCACACGCAGAGACAGTACCGCTGGCAACCGCCCCTACCCTGCGCCCAAGCTCCCGGACTGCCTGCGGCCAACCTTGCCACTTGTGCCACAAAAAAAACCCGCCCAACAGCGGGCGGTTTTTTTAGTGGGAGCGGCAGTCGTGTGACTTACTTGACGATACGCAGGTGCGAACGCGACGGTTTGTCCTTGCCGCTGGCCGGTGTGTCGGTCGCGGCCGACTCCGGCTCTGCCGTCGGCTGCGGCCGCTCGCCGGTGACCGGCTCCAGCTCGAAGCCCATGCCCTCGCCGGTTTCGCGCGAGAAGATGGACAGCACATTGCCGATCGGCACCCAGATGTCACGGCTGACCCCGCCAAAACGCGCCGAGAACGACAACCAGTCATTGTCGATCTGCAGGTTCTTGGTGGCGTTGTAGCCGATGTTGAGCACGATCTCGTTGTCCTTCACGAACTCCAGCGGCACCGTGACACTGCCATCGACATGCACCACCAGGTACGGTGTCTGCTCGTTGTCGGTGCACCACTGGTGTAGTGCGCGGATCAGGTAGGGCTTGGTACTGGTCGACACGGCGGTCCCTTACTTGCGCATGGCTTTTTCAGCCGGGGTCAGCGAATCGATGAACGACTGGCGCTGGAACAGGCGCTCGGCGTACTTCAGGATCGGCGCCGCGCTCTTGCCCAGGTCGATGCCGTAGTGCTCCAGGCGCCACATCAGCGGCGCAATCGCCACGTCGATCATCGAGAACTCTTCGCCGAGCATGAACTTCTGCTTGGCGAAAATCGGGGCGATGGTCACCAGACCGTCGCGAATGCCTTCACGGGCCTTGGTGGCTTCCTTGCCACTGGCACCGCTTTCCAGCGCCTTGACGTGTACGAACAGCTCCTGCTCGAAACGGAACAGGAACAGGCGCGCGCGGGCACGCATCACCGGATCGGCCGGCATCAGCTGCGGGTGCGGGAAGCGCTCGTCGATGTACTCGTTGATGATGTTGGATTCATGCAGGATCAGGTCACGTTCGACCAGCACCGGTACTTCGTTGTACGGGTTCATCACAGCCAGGTCTTCCGGCTTGTTGTGAATATCCACGTCGATGATCTCGAAGTCCATGCCTTTCTCGAACAACACGATGCGGCAGCGCTGGCTGAAAGGGCAGGTAGTACCGGAGTAGAGGGTCATCATGGCGGATTGGATTCCTTAAAGCGGGCAAGTTGATGAAATAACAGGCAATTTTAGCACTTTTGACTTGACAATTACCAGAAAAGTTTCATAAACCATTGATTGCAAACAAAAAAGGCGATGCCGCAGCATCGCCTTTTTTCTGTCAAAACCCGCTTAGTGCACGTCTTTCCAGTATTCCTTCTTCAGGAAGTAGGCCAGCGGCAACAGCAGCAAGGACAGGAACAGCAGCACCATGTAACCGATTTGCTGACGCTTGACCTGCATCGGCTCGGCCATGTACACCATGAAGTTGGTCAGGTCAGCCATGCGCTTGTCAAACTCGGCGGTGTTGGCCTTGCCGTTTTCCAGCTTGGTCAGCGTGCCGGCCTTGATCAGCTTCAGCTGGTGCTCTTCGTGGCCTTCTGCATTCTTCACGGTTTCCAGCACCTGCTCACCCTGCCAGTTCCACAGGATGTGCGGCATGCCCACCTTGTCGAATACCAGGTTGTTCCAGCCGGTCGGACGGGTTTCGTCGCGGTAGAAACCGCGCAGATAGCCGTACAGGTAATCGGCACCACGCGAACGCGCGATCACCGACAGGTCCGGCGGTACCGCACCGAACCATACCTTGGCATCCTTCTTGTCCATCGCCACGTTCATCTGTTCGCCGATCTTGTCCGTCGCCAGCATCAGGTTGCCCTTGATCTGGTCTTCGGTCAGGCCAATTTCGGTCAGACGGTTGTAGCGCATGGCGCTGGCCGAGTGGCAGGACAGGCAGTTGTTGACGAAAATCTGCGCACCGCGCTGCAGGCTTTCGGTGTCCTGGACGTTGATCGGCGCTTTCTCCAGCGCCGGACCGGCCGCGGACGCAAATGCGCCGGCAGCAGGAACAACGAGGGCGACAGCGGCGATCAGTTGACGAATAGTCTTGTTCATAGTGCCCCCTCTATCAGATGAATTGCGCAAACAGGGTTGCGGCCACCAGCGTCACGACCACCAGAACTGCGAAGCGTACCTGACGGGCAGGCGTGCTCATGGTGACGCGAGTCGGAACCGGAGTCGAACCCACATCATTCTTGGTGTAGAACGGCATGGCCAAGAAGAATGCGAAGTACACCACAGAGAAGATCTGGGCCACGAGGGTCCGCACGTTGGTCGACGGCAGCGCACCCAGGATGCCAAGACCGATGAAGCTGATGATGAACAGTACCAGCATGGTCTTGAACTTGGAGCCGCGATAGCGGATCGACTTCACCGGCGACTTGTCCAGCCACGGCAGGAAGGCAATCAGCACCACGGCCGCACCCATCGCCAATACGCCCCATACCTGGGTACCGGCAAACGACGGTACCGCACGCAGAATGGCGTAGAACGGGGTGAAGTACCATACCGGCGCAATGTGTGCCGGGGTCTTCAGCGGGTCGGCCTGGTCGAAGTTAGGATGCTCCAGGAAGTAGCCGCCCATCTCCGGTGCGAAGAACACGATTGCGGAGAACACGATCAGGAACACCGCCACACCCAATACGTCTTTCACGGTGTAGTAAGGATGGAAAGGAATGCCGTCCAGCGGAATGCCCTTGTCGTCCTTCAGCTTCTTGATCTCGACGCCGTCCGGGTTGTTGGAGCCGACTTCGTGCAGCGCGATCAGGTGGGCCACCACCAGCGCCAGCAGGATCAGCGGTACCGCGATCACGTGCAGTGCGAAGAAGCGGTTCAGCGTTGCGTCGCCAACCACGAAGTCACCACGGATGAATACCGACAGGTCTGGGCCGATCACCGGGATCGAGGCAAACAGGTTGACGATCACCTGCGCGCCCCAGAACGACATCTGGCCCCACGGCAGCAGGTAGCCCATGAAGGCTTCCGCCATCAGGCACAGGAAGATCAGGGTACCGAACACCCACACCAGTTCGCGTGGCTGCTTGTAGGAACCGTAGATCAGGCCGCGGAACATGTGCAGGTACACCACCACGAAGAACATGGAGGCGCCGGTGGAGTGCATGTAACGGATGACCCAGCCGCCGGCCACGTCGCGCATGATGTACTCGACGGAAGCAAACGCCACCGGGATGCCGGAGCCGTTCAGCGTGCCGTCCGGCTTGTAGTTCATGGTCAGGAAAATGCCGGTCACAATCTGGATCACCAGCACCAGCATTGCCAGGCTGCCGAAGAAGTACCAGAAGTTGAAGTTTTTCGGCGCGTAGTATTCGGTAACATGCTCTTTCAGCATCGACGACAGCGGGAAGCGATCATCAATCCAGTTAAGCACTTGTTGTCCTTTGCTCATGTGTTCTCCCCTCGCTTATTTGTCGTCGCCAATCAGCAGACGGGTATCGGACATGTATTTGTGCGGCGGGACTTCCATATTCTTCGGCGCCGGCACACCGTTGTAGACACGGGCGGCCAAGTCGAACTTGGAGCCGTGGCAAGGACAGTAGAAACCACCGACCCATTTCGGACCCAGATCGGCAGGCGCGATATCCGGACGGTGGGTTGGCGAACAGCCCAGGTGCGTACAAATACCTACCGCGACCAGAATCTCCGGCTTGATGGAGCGGGTCGCGTTCTTGCAATATGCCGGTTGTTCCGGCGATTCCGATTTCGGATCCAGCAGCTCGCCTTCGATGGTCGCCAGATTCTTCAGCTGCTCCGGGGTACGGGACAGCACCCACACCGGCTTGCCGCGCCATTCGACGTTGATCTTCTGGCCCGGCTCCAGCTTGCTGATATCGACCTCGACCGGCGCACCAGCAGCCTTGGCACGCTCAGAAGGTGCAAAGCTCATCAAAAACGGCACAGCCACCCCGGCTGCCGCCACACCACCAACCGCGCTGGTGGCCACCGTCAGAAAGCGACGGCGCCCCGTGTCAACGTGTTGTTCACTCATTACAGTCATCCTCAAACGTGGAAACCGAGCTCTAAACTTAAAACCTCGTAATTCTACCTGATTACCGGATGGAACTTGAAGCGCATAGACGACAAATCACCTGATTGACGTCATGGACATCACATTAAACCGGGTTGTACAGATCGATAAACTGAACATTTAATGCATGTTGCGTAGCCAGCCACTCACCCAGTGCTTTTACACCATAACGCTCGGTCGCATGATGACCTGCCGCAAGAAATACGACACCGGTCTCTTCGGCCAGGTGCAGGTTCTGCTCGGAAACCTCACCGGAAATGAACACATCTACCCCCTGCGCGATCGCCTGTTCGAAATAGCCTTGCGCACCGCCGGTACACCACGCGATGTGGCGGGCACGGCGCTGCGCGTTGCCCAGCAGCAACGGCGTGCGCCCCAGGCGGCTGGCCAGCTGCGCGGCAAAATCCGCCGCAGTGCCCTGCCCCCAGTCTCCCTGCCATAGCAAGGGCTCTGCTGTGGTCGGCTGCGGGTTGGCAATGCCGAGCTGCCGCGCCAGCTGCGCGTTATTGCCCAGCTCGGGATGGGCGTCCAGCGGCAGATGGTAGGCCAGCAGGCTGATGCCGTGCTGCAGCAGGCTGGCGATGCGCTGGCGCTTGATGCCGACAATCGGCGCCGCCTCGTTTTTCCAGAAATAGCCGTGATGCACCACGATGGCATCGGCCTGTGCTGCGATGGCGGCGTCGATCAGCGCCTGCGAGGCGGTAACGCCGGTCACGATCTTCCTGACCTCGCTGCGTCCCTCCACCTGCAAACCGTTGGGGGCGTAATCCTTGAACCGGGCCGGCTCCAGTTTGGCGTCGAGCACCGCCAGCAATTCCGTCAATTGCATGATCATCTCCTTGAATTGCCGCCATTGTGCCAGAGCAGCGCCGGAAAACAATGCGGCCAACCTTGCCACAAGGTTGGCCGCAATAAAAAACCCCACGCCGTAGCGCGGGGTTTCCAGGTCGCGGGAGCGAGGCTGCTTACATCATGCCGCCCATGCCGCCCATACCACCCATGCCGCTCATGTCCGGCATTGCTGGCTTGTCTTCCGGCAGCTCGGCAACCATGCAGTCGGTAGTCAGCATCAGACCAGCAATGGACGCCGCATTCTGCAGTGCAGTGCGGGTCACCTTGGCTGGGTCCAGTACGCCCATTTCCAGCATGTCGCCGTATTCGCCGGACGCCGCGTTGTAACCGAAGTTGCCCTTGCCTTCCAGCACCTTGTTCACCACCACCGATGGCTCGTCACCGGCGTTCTGAACGATCTGGCGCAGCGGGGCTTCGATCGCCTTCAGCACGATCTTCACACCGGCAGCCTGATCGGCATTGGAGGTAGCCAGGCTAGTCAGGGTCGAGCGGGCGCGCAGCAGGGCAACGCCACCGCCAGGCACCACGCCTTCTTCAACGGCAGCACGGGTTGCGTGCAGCGCGTCTTCGACACGGGCCTTCTTCTCTTTCATTTCCACTTCAGTGGCAGCACCAACCTTGATCACGGCCACACCGCCGGCCAGCTTGGCCACGCGCTCTTGCAGCTTTTCACGGTCGTAGTCGGAAGTCGCAGCTTCGATCTGCTGACGGATTTCGGCAACGCGAGCCTGAATCTGTGCGTGATCACCCGCACCGTCGATGATGGTGGAGTTTTCCTTACCCACTTCAACGCGCTTGGCTTGACCCAGCATTTCCAGGGTCACTTTTTCCAGGGTCAGACCCACTTCTTCAGCGATCACGGTACCGCCGGTCAGGGTGGCGATGTCCTGCAGCATGGCCTTGCGACGGTCGCCGAAGCCTGGCGCCTTCACGGCAACCACTTTCAGGATGCCGCGGATGGTGTTCACCACCAGGGTGGCCAGCGCTTCGCCTTCCACATCTTCGGCAACGATCAGCAGCGGACGGCCGGACTTGGCCACCTGCTCCAGTACCGGCAGCAGGTCGCGGATGTTGGAGATTTTCTTGTCGAACAGCAGGATGAACGGATTATCCAGTGCGGCAATCTGTTTTTCCTGGTTGTTGATGAAGTACGGGGACAGGTAGCCGCGATCGAACTGCATGCCTTCTACCACGTCCAGCTCGTTGTTCAGCGATTTGCCGTCTTCAACGGTGATCACGCCTTCCTTGCCGACTTTTTCCATCGCGGTGGCGATGATGTCGCCGATATCGCTATCGGAGTTGGCAGAGATGGAACCAACCTGGGCGATTTCCTTGGTGGTTGCGCATGGCTTGGCGATCTTGGCGATCTCGCCGACCAGGGCAATCACGGCCTTGTCGATACCGCGCTTCAGGTCCATCGGGTTCATGCCGGCAGTCACAAACTTCATGCCTTCGTGCACGATGGCCTGTGCCAGTACGGTAGCGGTGGTGGTGCCGTCACCGGCCACATCGGAAGTCTTGGAAGCGACTTCTTTCACCATCTGCGCGCCCATGTTCTCGAACTTGTCCTTCAGTTCGATTTCCTTGGCAACTGATACACCGTCCTTGGTGATGGTAGGCGCACCGAAGGAGCGATCCAGGACCACGTTGCGGCCTTTCGGGCCGAGGGTCACTTTTACGGCATCAGCCAGCACATTGACACCCACCACCATCTTGGCGCGGGCGGAATCACCAAAGCGTACGTCTTTTGCAGCCATGTTCTTCAATCTCCAGAATTCAGTTCAATAAACGGTAGCGGGTCGGATTACTCGACGATGCCCATTACGTCTTCTTCGCGCATGACCAGCAGCTCGTCGCCGTCAACCTTGACGGTCTGGCCGGAGTACTTGCCGAAAATAACCTTGTCGCCGACCTTCAGTTCCAGTGCGCGACGCTCGCCGTTTTCCAGAATCTTGCCGTTACCAACCGCAACGACTTGGCCCATGTCCGGCTTTTCAGCAGCGGCGCCAGGCAGAACGATACCGGAGGCTGTCTTCTCTTCAGCCTCAAGGCGCTTGATAACAACACGATCGTGTAAAGGACGAATTGCCATTGATCTCTCCTAATAGCAGTGGCTGTTGAAAGATGAATACCTATCAAAGCAGCAGATTGACCGAGTGACTGGCACTCGGCGCTTGCGAGTGCTAATGGTAGGGACGGGGCAAGGGGTTTTCAAGGGCAACGGCGGAGGAATTTTTATCAATCAACCTCACCAAGCCGATAGCGTTCACTACGAATACTGACAAGGGAAAAGCCCTGCCGATTGGAAAGCCGGCAGGGCACAAGGCAAACAGAAGAATCAGCGGGAACTAGTGACAAGCTTGGGACGCACATCACCCTCGGCACGACGCAGCACCAGCCAGCGCGGCGCGCGAAACTGCACAATCCGGCGATAAAGCCAAACGTACAGCAAGATGAACAAGGCACAACATAGCTGCAGAACCCATTCGTATTGCCAGAACAAGGTCGCCGGCATGACCGAGAACAGAGCCACACCCCACAGATAAGGGGCGGTGAGGCTGTTACGGCGCAGCAGATGCTTGGCCTCGCGCTTACCCACCATCCACCGCACCAAGCGCTTGTAGACCATCTGATGAAAGTGCATGCTGTCGGGCAAACCTGCTGCGGCCTGACGTTTTTTGCGACGATAAATAGAAAACACCGTCTCAAACACAGGATAAATCATCAGCAGCATGGGAAACCATGGCGACACCACCCCAGGATGGCGCACTACCAGCAACACCGACACCTCCGCCAGCAGAAAGCCCACTAGATAGGCCCCAGCATCACCGGCAAAGATCATGCCTCGAGGGAAGTTCCACACCAGGAAACCCAGAATGGCCCCCAGCAAGGAGAGCGAAATGGCAAGCAGTGCCATATCACCCACGGTAGACGACACATAAGCCAAGGCGGCGGCAATCGCCATGGCCACCCCACCCATCAGCCCGTTGTAGCCATCAATGATGTTGACTGCGTGGCACACCCCCCCCACAGCAAACACCGTCAGCAACAGAGCCAACCACGGTAACGCCGTCATGGCATCGTCCACACCTGGAATGCCTAACGACGGCAAGGCCGCACCCAACAGCCATATCGCCATGGCTGCAGAACCAAAAGCAAACAACAGGCGATATAGCGGACGCACCCGCTTGGTCAAATCCTCGGTCAAACCAGCCAAAAATACCGGCAAACTGGCCAGTAGCAGAGAGGCAAACTCTGGCAAGCCCGCATACCAAGTGCCAGAAGCCGTCAACATCATGCTGACCATGATGGGCACCCCTCCCACGCGCGGGGTAGGTGTCGCGTGGAATTTCTGCGGACCGGACAAGTCCCCATCCATCGACAAGTGGGCATGCAGATGGGCACTGCGAATGATGGCGATAGTCATCAACATAGCGGCTAGGAGCGCCCCAAAAAATAGGCCGATGAACACGTCCAACTCCTCAAAAAGAAACACCAACAATTGTCTTAATCAAGCTTTAAAATCGCAACCCGACAACGCCGCCGACACCCAGCGCAGCCTATCGCCACGCGGCTGCAGACTGAATTCGTGGCAACGGACAAAGCCAAGATACGTAGATACGTAAATCGCGAAGCAGATAGCGGCAACCAAAAAAGAATTTTAGCTCAGAAGTACTCCACAATCCAGACAATATATGCCAGAATACTAGCACCACAACAATTAATAATGATTAAATATTTACAACAGAGAAAGTTAAATAATTAGCTGCCAACACCATGCAGAAGATCGCTCCCAGCCAATATACACAGGTTTCCACCTCCCCGACGTCAGGATAGTTGTCGTGCCTTCTGATCCAGTGAGTTGATGGTCCGGGGGCGGGGAAAAAGAAAGGAATGGCTAGTTACTCATCCGAGCGCAAGGTCGCGTTGCTGAAGAAGCTGTTGCCGCCGCTCAACCTGTCGGTGGCGGAACGGGTCCGGCTGGAGGAAATCTCGGAACAGACTCTGTACAATTGGCGCAAGCAAGCTAAAGCAAAAGGGGCCGCTATGTCAGGAAACAAGAGCTTACCAGATAACTGGCCAGCCGAAGCCAAGTTCGCCGTTGTGGTCGAGATCGCGACGCTGTCCGAGATCGAACTGAGCGAATACTGCCGCAGCAAGGGGTTGCATCCGGAACAAGTCAAAGCCTGGCGGCAAGCGTGCATTGCCGGCCAGCAGTCGAGTTGTGAATGCCGTCCGGAGCGCTGGTCACGCGACACGCGCAACTGGGCTCCCCAAGGTACCGTGGCGCTGAATCCGGAACGGGAGGAAATGCCGCTACGGCTTGCGGCCTAAAAACGGTTTACGCGACAACTACGTTGACAAACACCGTAAGACGAGCACCGCCAATATTTAACTTAGCCATGCGAGTGGTGCGCCTCAGCGAACTCGATGCCTCAACAGGCCCCCATGGTTTGGATGGAACTATAGACACCCCCTTACCGCCTTATCATAAAATTAGGGAAAGAAAACTGCAAACCGTCCACCATTCAAGAAATCACAAAGCAAACAAAAGGAATTTATATATAAAATATTTGCCTCACCCTCACAATTAAAAAACCAGCTTCAACGACAGAAATTTACCTAGCATTTTAAGAAAAACAAAAAAATTACACCAAAATCAACCCAGCCTGATAAAAAACAATCGGGCCCGACAATAAATTTCTTACTTATTGGATAAGGCGAGTACTCTCATGGTGAAATTTGCACTGATTGGATGTGGAAGAATTGCCAAAAGACATGCAGAACTTCTTGGACTGAACCAGATTGAGGGCGCGAAACTGGCTGCTGTATGCGACCTCGAGTCATCAAAGGCCACCGCCATCGGCGAGCGCTTCTCTGTGCCACATTACACAGACATGCATGCCATGATGCAGAGCGAGAATATTGATGCCGTAGTTGTCTTGACCGAAAGTGGCAATCATGCGCGGAACGTGGTGGATCTAGCACAGTATGGCAAGCATATTATCGTTGAAAAGCCCATGGCACTGACACTAGATGATGCCGACGCCATGATCCGCGCCTGCGACAATGCTGGCGTCAAGCTGTTCGTCGTCAAGCAGAATCGCTTCAACGTCCCTGTCGTGAAACTGCGCGAAGCCCTGGAGCAAGGCCGCTTTGGCAAGCTCATCCTGGGCACAGTGCGCGTGCGTTGGTGCCGCCCTCAGGAGTACTATGACCAAGCACCCTGGCGTGGCACCTGGGCCATGGATGGAGGCGTACTCACCAATCAGGCAAGCCACCATGTAGACATGCTTGAGTGGATGCTCGGCGAAGTGGATAGCGTGTTCGCCCGCAGCACCACCGCCCTGGCAAAAATCGAAGCGGAAGACACTGCCGTGGTAACGCTCAAGTTCCGCAATGGTGCACTTGGCATTATCGAAGCCACTACCGCGGTACGCCCCAAAGATCTAGAAGGTTCCATATCCGTACTAGGGGAAGGTGGCACAGTCGAAATCGCCGGCTTCGCTGTCAACAAAATGAAGGTCTGGAACTTTGTTGACCCCATGCCGGGCGATGATGAAGTCATGGAAGCGTATTCGGTCAACCCGCCGAATGTGTATGGCTTTGGCCACCAGGCTTACTATGAGCACGTAGTTGACTGCATCAAGAACAATCGACGGCACCTGGTAGATGGACTGGAAGGACGCAAGAGTCTTGAGTTGATCAATGCCATTTATGAATCCATCGAAACCGGCAAAGAGGTTCACCTGCGCTTCCGTCCCCAGCACTGCAAACTGGGTGGCTCGTTTTGAACGCGCCTAAACTACGCGAAGCCGGAATTATTGATGTTGTGTTTGGCAAGAATGTCATGGTCGTTCAACCTGTCAATTTGTACGGCAGCACCATTGACGATGATTCTTTCATTGGTCCATTCGTTGAGATACAACGTGGCGTAACAATCGGCAAGCGCACCAAAATCCAGTCTCACAGCTTTATCTGTGAGCTGGTGGAGATTGCCGACGACTGTTTCATCGGTCATGGCGTGATGTTCATCAATGATTTATTCAGCAACGGCGGTCCCGCGCGTGGTGATAAGTCTTTATGGCTGAGCACCAAAATTGGTAAAAATGTCTCCATCGGCAGCAATGCAACTATTTTGCCAGTATCGATCTGCGACAACGTCGTTATTGGAGCTGGCGCGGTGGTAACAAAAGATATCGATACACCAGGGATTTATGCCGGCAACCCTGCCCGTCTCATCAGAAAACAGAATTGAAATTAGCAAATCATGAATATCCCATTTGTAGACTTGCATGCCCAATATACAGGCATCAAGACTGAGATTGATTTGGCCATCAGCGATGTGATCGAAAAGTCGCTCTTCGTCCGCGGCCCGTATGTAGACAAATTCGAGCAGATGTTTGCCGAGTTGATGGATCGCCGGCACTGCGTCTCCTGCGCCAACGGCACCGATTCGCTCTACATCGCCATGATTGCGCTGGGCGTCAAGCCGGGAGATGAGGTCATCGCCCCCGCGCACTCCTGGATATCCACCACGGAGACCATCACCCAGGCCGGCGCCAAGATTGTATTCTGCGACACAGAGCCAGACACTTCCACCATTGACCCGCGCGCCATTGAGGCCAAGATCACGGCGAAAACCGTCGGCATCATTCCTGTGCACCTGTACGGCCAAGCAGCCGACATGGGTCCGATCATGGAAATTGCCCGCAAGCACAAGCTCTGGGTACTGGAAGATTGCGCCCAAGCGCATCTCGCCCGCTACAAAGGCAAGCTGGTTGGCACCTTCGGTGATGCAGCTTCCTTCTCCTTCTATCCGGGTAAAAACCTTGGCGCCATGGGCGATGCCGGTGCCGTCGTCACCAATGATTCCGCGCTAGCAGAAAAGATGGCAATGTTCGCTAGGCATGGCGGCCTTCGCAAAGGCGACCACCAGATCGAGGGCATCAATAGCCGCCTGGATGGCATCCAGGCGGCCATCCTGTCGGTCAAACTGCCGCACCTTCCCGGCTGGACTGCGCAGCGCCAGAATCGTGCCCAGCGCTACAGCGACTTGCTCTCCAGCATCGCTGGTATTGAAACCCCGCACGTGGCGGACGGCCGCGATCATGTATGGCATCTCTACGTGATCAAGCATGAGCAACGGGATGAGCTTGCCCGGCATCTGGCCGCCAAAGGCATCCAGACCGTCATCAACTACCCGGTCGCCCTGCCTTTCCTGCCGGCGTATCGCCGTTTCGAACACCAGCCAGCCGACTTTCCGAATGCGTATGCCAACCAGTCACGCATTCTGTCGCTTCCCATTTATCCGGAATTGACGGATGCACAAATGGATTACGTGGTGGCAGCTATTACCGAATTTTGTGAGAAAAACGAATCATGAGCACGCACAAGAAAGTGCTGGTTACCGGAGCTGATGGCTTCATCGGCTCCCACCTCACCGAGTTGCTGGTAAAGGAAGGTTATGCTGTTCGAGCGCTTTCCCAGTACAACTCCTTCAACCACTGGGGCTGGCTGGAGGATGTCGAATGCCGCAAGGAGATCGAGGTGCTCAGCGGCGATGTGCGTGACCCGCACTACTGCAAGCACATTACCAAGGACGTCGACCTTGTCTTCCACCTGGCAGCATTGATTGCGATTCCCTATTCCTACGTAGCGCCAGATAGCTATGTCGACACCAATATCAAGGGAACGCTGAACATTTGCCAGGCGGCACTGGAGAACGGTGTCCAACGCGTCATTCACACCTCGACCAGCGAGGTGTACGGTACTGCGCAGTATGTGCCGATCGACGAAAAGCACCCGCTGCAGCCCCAGTCGCCGTATAGCGCTTCCAAGATCGGCGCAGATGCCATGGCAATGAGCTTCTTCAACGCCTTCAACCTGCCGCTGACGATTGCAAGGCCATTCAATACCTATGGCCCGCGCCAATCCGCCCGCGCAGTCATTCCCACCATCATCAGCCAGATTGCCAGCGGCAAGAAAGAGATCAAGCTTGGGGATATTACCCCGACCCGCGACTTCAACTATGTAACCGACACCTGTCGCGGCTTCCTGGCGCTGGCACGCAGCGACAAGGCAATTGGCGAGACGGTCAACATTGGTTCCAATTTTGAAATCTCCGTCGGCGATACCCTGAACCTGATCCGCGAGCTGATGCACAGCGATGTGCAATTCATCACCGATGAGCAGCGCATCCGCCCCGAGAAGTCGGAAGTATTCCGCCTGTGGTGCGACAACCGGAAAATCCACGAGCTGACTGGCTTCGAGCCTGCGTACAGCATTCGGGACGGTCTGCAAGCCACCGTGGAATGGTTTACCCGCCCCGAGAACCTGGCCAAGTACAAGGCCGATATTTACAACGTCTGAGCCCGCCATGTTCGACTCTCTCATCCGGTTTGTTCGCGAACAATACCAAAGCAACGAGTTCATCCCGCTGCACGCCCCGGTGTTCACAGGCAATGAGCGGGAATACGTCGTGGAAACCATCGACTCTACCTTCGTTTCCAGTGTTGGCGCCTATGTGGACCGCTTCGAGAGTGAGATGGCGGCCTATACCGACAGTCCGCGCGCCGTCGCCACTGTTAACGGTACCGCGGCGCTGCATATCGCCTTGCTGCTGGCTGGCGTGAAGCAGGGCGACCTGGTCATTACCCAGCCCCTCACGTTTGTCGCCACCTGCAATGCGATTGCCTACTGTGGCGCAGAGTCGGTGTTCGTCGATGTAGACCGCGACACCATGGGCCTGTCACCCGCGGCGCTGGCAAACTGGCTGGAAGCCAATGCACTGCTGCACGATGACGGCACCTGCCGTACCAGGGACGACGGCCGCGTGATTCGTGCCTGCCTGCCGATGCATACCTTCGGGCACCCGGCAGATCTGGACGGTCTGATAGCCGTGTGCCAGCGCTGGCACCTAGCGCTGGTGGAAGATGCCGCCGAGTCGCTTGGCAGCCTCTACAAGGGACGGCATACCGGCACATTCGGCCTACTCGGCACCTTGAGCTTCAATGGCAACAAGATCATCACCACCGGCGGTGGCGGCATGATTCTGGCCAATGACGAACTCGGCCGCCGGGCAAAGCATATGACCACCACGGCCAAGCAAGCCCATCCCTACGAATACGTGCATGACGAGATCGGCTACAACTACCGTCTGCCCAACCTGAACGCGGCCCTAGGCTGCGCCCAGCTTGAGCAGCTGGAAAGCTTCATCGCCTGCAAGCGAACGTTGGCCGCACGCTATGCCGATACCCTGAAGAACAGTGATCTTCACTTCGTGACCGAGCCGGCCGGCTGCCGCTCTAACTACTGGCTCAATGCCGTGCTATGCGACAACCGCGAGCACCGTGATGCCCTGTTGAAGGAAACCAATGCGCAGGGTGTCATGACCCGCCCAATCTGGGCGCTGATGAACCGCTTGCCCATGTATTCGCATTGCAGACACGGCGAGCTGGATAATGCCGAGTGGTTGGAAGCCCGCGTCGTCAACCTGCCTAGCAGCGTGCGCACGGAAGTCCAAGCGTGAAACGCATCGGCATCTTTGGCACCTCCGGCATGGCGCGCGAAGCCAGGGATATAGCAGACGCCCTGGGCTATAGCGCAGTCTTCGTGGCGCGTAACGCCGAGGAGCGCGCGGCATTCCATGATAGCGGCGATGTGATACTCGAATCCGAGGTTGGCAATTACAAGGATATGCCTTATGCCATCGGCATCGGCGAGGGCGCGGTGCGTGCAAAAATTGCGGCGCGCCACGCCAACACCGTACGCTTTGGCAATCTGATTCACCCCAGTGCCACATTTGGATGCGGCCAACGTCAGCACATCGAAACCAGAAGCGGTGTCATCATATGTGCCGGAGTGCGCTTCACCAGCAATATTTCGGTTGGTGATTTCACCCTTTTCAATCTCAATGCAACCATAAGCCACGATTCCATCATTGCCGACTATGTCACCGTGTCGCCAAACGCCTGCATTCTGGGCAATGTCAGCATCGGTGAGGCGGCCTGGATTGGCGCTGGCGCCATCATCAATCAAGGTAGCAGCGATAGAAAAGTCACCATCGGCAACAACACCTTGATCGGCTCCGGGGCAGTAATCATCACCGATTGCGATGCGGACGCTGTCTATGTAGGCGTTCCAGGCAGGAAAACTAAATGAAGACTCTCATCATTGCCGAAGCTGGCGTTAATCATAATGGCGACATGGCGCTTGCCAGGCAGCTCATCGCAGCAGCAGCAGCCGCCGGAGCCGACCTGGTCAAGTTCCAGACCTTCCAGGCAAGGAAAATCGTGGCGGCAAGCGCCCCCAAGGCCGATTACCAAAAGCAGACCACGGGTGCGAATGAGAGCCAACTGGAAATGATCCGCAAGCTGGAACTCTCGCGTGCGAATCACGAGATGCTCATCGCCGAGTGCAAAAAGCATGGCATCGGTTTCTTTTCCACGGCCTTCGACCAAGACAGCCTCGCGCTGCTAAGCGAGCTGGGCTGCCTGGAAATGGTCAAGATTCCTTCCGGCGAACTGACCAATCTGCCGCTCTTGCGTGAGATAAGCCGGCTCGGCAAGCCCACTCTGCTGTCCACCGGCATGGCCAATCTGGCCGATATCGAAGCTGCGATCGAGGCCATTGAAGCCAATGGCACCCCGCGCAGCCTGATTACGATCCTGCATTGCACAACCGAGTACCCCACGCCGATGGAGGAGGTCAATCTCCGCGCGATGCTCAGCATCAGGCAGGCATTCGGTGTTGAAGTCGGTTACTCGGACCACACCCCAGGCATTGAGGTGCCGATTGCCGCGGTGGCCATGGGGGCTCGCGTCATAGAAAAGCACTTCACGCTGGATCGCAACTTGCCCGGCCCCGACCATCGCGCCAGCCTGGAGCCGGGAGAACTGGCGGCAATGGTATGCGGCATCCGCAATATCGAGCAGGCCCTGGGCGATGGCATCAAGCGCCCAAGCCCCAGCGAGCTCAAGAACAAGCCGATTGCCCGAAAATCGATAGTGGCACTGCGTGACATCAAGGCTGGCGAGTTGTTCAGCCCGGAAAACCTGACCACCAAGCGCCCCGGCACCGGCATTTCCCCCATGCAATGGGATGCCGTTATCGGTAAAACCGCGCGCCGCGACTTTGCCACCGATGAGCTGATCGAACTATGAACCGGAAAATTTGTGTCGTTACCGGCACCCGTGCCGAGTTCGGCCTGCTGCGCTGGCTGATGCAGGAAATCCAGGACGCCCCCGAGCTTACCCTGCAGGTAATCGCCACCGGCATGCATCTGTCGCCGGAGTACGGCCACACCTACCACGAGATCGAGCAGGCAGGTTTTGACATCGACCACAAAGTGGAAATGCTGCTGGGTGCCAACAGTGCAACAGCGGTTACCAAGTCCATCGGTCTTGGCACCATAGGCTTTGCCGACGCCTACGCCAGTTTGCAGCCCGATCTGCTGGTGGTGCTTGGCGACCGCTTCGAATTGCTCGCCGCGGTTACCGCCGCGCTGATTGCCGGCATTCCAGTAGCCCATCTGCACGGAGGTGAAACCACCGAGGGCGCCTTCGACGAGGCGATTCGGCACTCCATTACCAAGATGTCGCATCTGCATTTTGTTGCCGCAGCTGACTATGCCCGCAGGGTGATCCAGCTTGGCGAACAACCGGAGCGGGTCTTCAACGTGGGAGGTCTGGGCATCGATGCCATCAAGCGCACGCGGTTGCTAGATCGCCAGGCACTTGAAGCCGCACTAGACTTCAAATTGGGCAGTAGGAGCCTGTTGGTGACCTTTCACCCGGTAACACTGGACAAGCAAAGCTCTGCCAACCAGATGAGTGCCATGCTTGCCGCACTGGATGAGCTGGAAGACACCCATCTGATTTTCACCATGCCCAATGCCGATACCGGCGGACACGAGTTGGCCGCAATGCTAGAAGACTTCACCCGCAGCCGTCCGCATACCCGCTTGTACACATCACTGGGGCAGTTGCGATACCTGTCCTGCCTGCAGTTTGTCGATGGCGTCGTTGGCAACTCCTCGAGTGGGCTTGCCGAGGCACCCAGTATGCACATAGGTACTGTCAATATCGGTGACCGGCAAAAAGGCCGGCTTTCCGCCAGCAGTGTAATTCATTGTGAGCCAGACCTAAGCAGCATCTGCACAGCCCTGCAGCAACTGTACCACCCAGCCTTTAGGACAACACTGCCACTCACGGTAAATCCATATGGCGATGGGGGAGCAAGTGAGAAAATAGTTGATGTAATTAAATATTGGCCACTCGAAGGATTAGTGAAAAAGAAATTCCACGACCTACCACGATAGGCCATATAAACAAAACACTATCACCCTTATCTAAAGCCCGCTCACAAAAATGAATACTGGTTATGAATTACATTCTTGGCAAACAACCCTAGTACCACTCGATTCAACGATCCAGCAAGCTATTTATAGCCTTGAAACGTCTGGCATGCAGATTGTGTTAGCTGCGACAGAAGATAATAAGCTTGCAGGTACCCTGACAGACGGAGATATCCGTCGGGCCTTCCTGAAAGGACTGACTCTTGATAGCACAATCGATAGCATAATTCACCGCACTCCTCTGGTGGTACCACCTGAAATTGGCCGCGAGCATGTTCTGCAGCTCATGAAGGCCAACAAAATTCACCAGTTGCCGATAGTGGACAACGAGGGCAAAATTGTCGGCCTCCATGTTTTGGACTCAATTATCACTCCTACCCTGCTCGGCAATCGAATGGTCATCATGGCTGGCGGGAAAGGTACCAGGCTGCGTCCGCACACCGAGAATTGTCCAAAACCGATGCTGGAAGTCGGTGGCAAGCCGATGCTGGTGCACATTATTGAACGGGCCCGGGCAGATGGTTTCCAAAATTTCTCCATTTCTTTGCACTACCTCGGCAGCATGATTGAGGAACATTTTGGAGACGGTAGCGAATGGGGAGTCAATATTGAATACCTGCGTGAGGATTCGCCACTTGGAACGGCGGGCTGTTTAAGCACCATGCCCAATATCCCGGATGCACCATTTATTGTAACCAATGGTGATGTGCTGACCGACATTCACTACAAGGATATTCTGGATTTCCACATGCACCACAATGCGACTGCCACGATGGCCACTCGCCAGCATGAAATTCAAAATCAGTTTGGCGTCGTAAAGACAAAAGGTATTGACATTGATGGATTCGAAGAAAAACCCATTTACCGCAGCCATATAAATGCCGGAATTTACGTACTGAGCCCTGATGCATTGCACTACTTGGGCAAAAACCAGCACTGCGATATGCCGGCACTCTTCGAACGCATAAAAGAAAACCATGGCCGCACGATTGTTTACCCGATGCATGAGCCTTGGTTAGATGTTGGCCGCCCAGACGATTTAGCATTGGCACAAAGCAAATTTTAAAACTTTGAGATATCAAAATGAAAAGAGACCTTATCAAGCAGTACAACCTGCCCGCCGAAATACAATTTTGCAAAAAATGTACAATCTCAAATCAACGGCCGCGCATAAAATTTGATGAAAATGGTGTCTGCTCCGCATGCAATTATGCAGAATATAAGCGCACAAAAGTAGATTGGAAGCAGCGAGAAGCCGAACTGGTCGAGCTCTGCAATAAACATCGCAAAAGCAATGGTGAGTATGATGTTATCGTGCCATGCAGCGGCGGCAAAGACGGCAGCTTTGTGGCGCACATGCTCAAGTATAAGTATGGAATGAATCCGCTAGCAGTCACATGGGCCCCTCTTAAAGCTACTGAGTTAGGTAGACAGAACCTTGATGCATTTATTGCCTCTGGGTTTAACCATGTAATGGGGACACCGAACCCAAAAGTGACGCGTAAGCTAACTAACCTGGCATTTACTCACTTGGGTGATCCATTCCAGCCATTCATCTACGGGCAGACTAATTTCCCCCTGCACATGGCAGTAAAGCATAACGTGCAACTTATCATGTACGGCGAGAATGGCGAAGTCGAGTACGGTGGCAACATGAAAAATGCTTTCCGCCCTACTCGTGACATTGAAGATCATGACGATCATTATTTTTCCGGACTCCCCCCCCAGTTCTGGATGGAGCATGGGCTTACCGCAGCGGACCTGATGCCCTTCATGGCCCCAAAGCATGAAGATATCAAGAAAAACAAAACCGAAATCCATTTCCTTGGTTATTACAAATTCTGGGACCCGCAGGAAAACTACTACTACTGTCGTGAGCATACAGACTTCACGCCCAACACGGAGCGCTCAGAAGGAACTTACTCAAAATATGCAAGCCTTGATGACAAAATTGATGGCTTCCATTACTACTTGGCCTACATCAAATTTGGCATTGGCCGTGCAACTTCCGATACCGCACATGAAATACGAGATGGAAAGATTACGCGTGAGGAAGGCATCGCGCTTGTCAAACGTTACGACCATGAATTCCCCAAGAAATACTATAAAGAATTTCTGGAGTACTGCTCCATCACTGACGAGCAGGTTCAAGCAGTAATTGACAGCTGGCGTTCGGATCACATCTGGAAAAAAGAAGGGGATGAGTGGAAACTACGCCACCCCATTTGGAATGAAGTTACAGAAACAGAAAATCTTGGGATGTAGGTAAACAGGCCACATGCCAAAAAAAGCCACCAGCAATAAAAGCCGGAACAGTGTAAACGTTGTTGCCTTGATTACCGCCAGGGGCGGCTCGAAAGGGCTGCCGCGCAAAAACGTGCTTCCTGCCGGCGGCAAGCCACTCATGGCCTGGACGGTCACCGCTGCACAGGAGGCGCAGTGTGTTGACCGTGTGGTTCTGTCGTCCGATGACGACGAGATCATGGCGGTGGCTGCCGCCTGGGGCTGCGATGTCCCCTTTCGCCGCCCTGGCGAGCTGGCAAGCGACACCGCCAGTTCCATGGACGTCGTACTCCACGCGCTGGATCAGCTTCCTGGCTACGATTACGTTGCATTGCTGCAGCCCACTTCTCCGCTGCGTACCGCTGCCGATATCGATGCTGCCTTTTCATTACTGCAAGCCAGTGGTGCACCGAGTTGCGTATCGGTATGCGAAGCGGAGCAATCACCCTACTGGATGTACCGCCTGGCAGAGAATGGCAAGCTGCACGCACTTCTCCCGGAGCGCAGTACGGCGAGTCGCCGGCAGGACCTGCCTCCGGTTTATGTTCTCAACGGAGCGATTTACATCGCACGGGTAGACTGGCTGCGCGCAACAGGGAGCTTTCTTGCTGAAGAAAGCATCGCCTATGTCATGCCAAGAGAACGATCCATCGACATCGACAATGTCGAAGACTTTGAAATCTTCCGCCGCAAGGTCGAGCAAAACTGATAAGCAGCTGAGCAGTTGATTGAACAATCCATTAGAGACAGAAATGATCGCTAAAGACAGATCAGTTCGCCTGATTGCCAGGCTGGACGTCAAAGGTGAAAACCTTATTAAAGGGGTACACCTGGAAGGGCTTCGCGTAGTTGGCGACCCTCAAGAGTATGCTCGCCGTTATTACGAGCAAGGTGTGGACGAGTTGATTTACATGGATATTGTCGCCAGCCTGTATGGACGCTCAAATCTTGTGGAAATCGTTCAGCGCACCGCACACGATGTATTTGTTCCCCTGACCGTGGGCGGGGGCATCAGATCAATAGAGGATGTCAGCAAACTGCTCCGCGCCGGAGCAGACAAGGTCGCCATCAATACCGCGGCAGTTCATCGTTCGGAGCTTATTCGCGAAGTCGCGCAGAAATTCGGCTCTCAATGCATGGTACTTTCCATTGAGGCCAAGCGGCACGGCAATAACCAGTGGGAAATCTATACCGATTGCGGACGGGAAAAAAGCGGCCTGGATGCGATTGAATGGGTAAAACGCGGCATCGAACTGGGGGCCGGCGAAATTCTGCTGACATCCATTGACCAGGAAGGTACCCGCAAGGGCTTCGACCTTGAACTGCTGAAGGCAGTCAGCGACGTGTCACCTGTCCCAGTCATCATGAGCGGAGGTTATGGAGAGCCGCAGCACCTGAAAGATGTCATCGCCAGCGGTGCCGATGCCGTGGCATTTGCCGATGCCCTGCATTATGACCGAACCGAATTGGCCGAATTGCGCAATATAGCCGCAGAAATGAATGTCAAGGTGAGAATAGCATGACAAACACCAAGGTTACCATCGTCGATTATGGTATCGGCAATCTTTACAGCGTAAAACGTGCTTTTGAAGTTTGCGGTGCCGACAATATCAGCATCAGCAGCGATCCGGCTGAAATTCTGAGCGCCGACCGGGTAGTGCTACCCGGGGTAGGCGCATTTGCCGATGGAATGATCGGACTGCAGGAGCGAGGCCTTGACCAGGCCATACGAGAATTTGCCGCCAGTGGCCGTCCGCTGCTTGGTATCTGCCTGGGCATGCAATTGTTCGCAACCAGCAGCATGGAGTTCGGTAATCACACCGGCCTGGATCTGATACCCGGTCAGGTAAATGCCATTCCCCCCACAGCCCAGGATGGTACTGTACTCAAGATTCCCGTTATCGGCTGGAACCCGCTGCAGCAACCGTCATATGCCGACTGGAGCGGGAGCATACTCGCTTCGCTCACCCCCGAGCAGAGCATCTACCTTGTCCACTCGTTTCACTACACGCCGGATAATCAGTTGCACACTTTGGCCACGTACCGCTACGGTGGGCACGATATTATTGCAGCAATCAAGAAAGATAATATCACTGGCCTGCAATTCCACCCGGAGAAAAGCGGCAAAGTGGGCCTGGCGATTATCGCCGCCTATCTAAAACAACCACTCATCAGCAAGGTCTCATGAAGCTGTGCTCCAAATTCGCCGGTGACGCAGCCATCTATACGATCTCCAATTTTGCTGTTGCCGGTGTTCCATTTCTGCTGCTGCCGGTCCTGACACGCCTGTTATCCCCTGCGGACTATGGTCTGATCGCCATGTTTACCATGGTGGTGTCCTTTTTTGTGGTTGCTGCCGGCCTTAACACTCATGGCGCGGTCATGGTTCGCTATTTCGAGTCAGAAAAATTTTCCATCCCACGTTATGTCTCCACCACGCTCAGCATTCTGATTATAACCACCGCAGTGCTAGCGGTATTTGTCTGGATATTTTCAAGCCAGATACAATCCATCACTGCCCTACCCCTGTCGTGGCTCATGGTAGCGGTGGGCGTTGCTGCACTGCAGTTTCTGGTACAGACCCTGCTCACCCTGTGGCAGGCCTCCAAGCAACCGTTGAAATTTGGCGCCCTGCGGCTGAATCACGCCATGATGGATGGCTTGATTTCCATCCTGTTGGTGGTAGTGCTGCTGCTCTCGTGGCAAGGTCGACTGTTCGGCATCGCCATAGCCTGGACAGTCACCGCCCTGATTGCCCTGTACTGGCTGCGCCGTGAAGGCTGGCTGACACGCAAACTAAGCATGTCGTACGCCAAAGATGCACTGCGCTATGGTATTCCGCTGGTACCGCATGCAATCGGCGGGCTACTGCTGGCTACTGCCGATCGCTTCATGGTGACCAACTTTCTGGATGTGGCCAGCACCGGCATCTATCTTGTTGCAATACAGATAGGGTTGGTCCTAGGAATATCTGCGGATGCCTTTAACAAGGCCTTTGCACCATGGTTGATGGAGAACCTCCACCATGCGGACCAGGCAAAAAAGCGGAAGATAGTTCGTCATACCTATATTTATTTTCTGGTGATCATTACTCTGGCGATAGTGGGAAGTATATGTGCGCCACAACTGCTGGGCATACTGGTTGGACCTAAGTACCAGTCGGCTTCGCCAATAATTGTTTACATCATGCTGGGGAATGCCTTTACCGGCATGTATTACATGGTAACCAATTACATTTTCTTTGCCAGACGCACTGAACTACTTTCTATGTTGACAATATCTGCCGGGGTAATAACCACCGTGCTCAACTGGCAACTCATCCAGATAAACGGCATAGCGGGTGCGGCACAGGCATTCATGATCGGCCAAGCACTGCTGTTTTTTGGTGCTTGGGCACTATCCCAGACCTGCTACCGCATGCCCTGGTTCGGCATGGCCGCAGTTGGGACCAACAAACCATGAATCCTGAAAAACAAAACTACACGCTACAGCAACTACTGGCGCTGGAAGATGACGAGGCACTGCTGCAGTACAGCTGCCCGGATACCACTCTGCCCGCCTGGCCATTGATCCGGACGCAATTCATCCGGACGCTGATGTCCGACCTGCTGTACTCGTCCGCCGAGCTGAATACTGCTCCGGCCAAGCGCAGCCTGCTGCAGGTGACCAGCTACCTGGCGCGCAGCCAGCTGTACAACTGGATACACCGCAACAGTTTCTCAGCTGAAATCTGCTTCTTTACCACCGGGCTGGGTAATTTCAGCAAGAATCAAGTAACCCGCGAACGGCTGGCAGGTTACTTTGCCGGCTGCTATCCACAGCGAAGCATGCTGTATCAGGCCCAGGGGGACTGGACCTGGTGGCAGAACTACCATTTCGAAGGCATCGTCCACGCCACCCCGTTCAACTCATACCTGCACCTGATGGGCAGGCTGAGAGTCACCGCAAGCGAGCGGAATCTGGCCAGTGCAATCATTGAACATGCCGCACGCAATACCTTCAGCGCCCTGGGCTACCAATTGGCCGCAGGGCAGAAGGACTCGCTCAAGCTTGCCCTTGCCCGGCAGTTGGCCGCATTCCCCATTTCAGCAAATTACCATGCGAACTGGTTTGCACGGCATAACACCCGGCTCATGTTTAAGGAAGGAGCCTGCTATGGCGCCCGCGCCATAGCCATAGTGCACGCAGCAAGAATGGCCGGCGTGGCAACCGCCGAGTACCAGCATGGCGCAATTGCCAAAGGGCATGACGGCTATAATGTCGCCCCTACCCTGGCGGCTAGCCCCTTGTTTCGGCAAACCCTACCCGATTATCTGCTGACCTACGGCAACTGGTGGAGCCAGCAAACAAATATGCCCGTGCACAAGCTGGCCATCGGCAATCCGCATCTGACAGAATCATTGAAGCAATTCTCGGCAGGTACTGACCAAAGCAAGCACGTACTGGTGCTGGGTGATGGTATCGAAACACAGCTGTATCTCGAACTGGCGGCCAATATCCATACCATAGTGGGCAAGTATGGCTACAGCACGCTATTCCGCCCCCATCCGCTGGAAAGGGAGCGAATCAAGACGCTGGCAATGCCGGCCGGCGTCGTACTCGATAGCAATGGCGATATATATACATCGCTGCAGCAGGTTTCAGCGGTGGTAAGTGAGCTATCAACCGGCCTATTTGAAGCGGTGGGGCTGGTAGACAAAGTGCTTTTGTGGGAAACCGACAAATCGAGATTTGCCTTTCCGGAATTGCCGTTTCCTTCCTTTTCCTCCATGCAGGAGCTGGAAATGCTACTATCGAGCGACGACGTATTTTCTGGAGGCTCCCCTTTCGCGATACAGGCGCATGAATTATGGCAGCCTGATTGGAAAGCAAACTACCGAAATTTCATCGAAAAAATTATAGGTATCAATAATAAAGCCGGAGAGAATAATGGTAGTCATCATTGATTATGGCGTAGGGAATCTTGGCTCCATCCAGAATATGCTGCGCAAAGTTGGATGCCAAGCCATAACCTCCAGCGACCCGGATGTGATCATGAATGCCCCCAAGCTGTTACTACCGGGGGTAGGCGCTTTCGATGCGGGCATGCAGTGCCTAACTGAGCGTGGCCTCAAACCCGTACTTAATGATTATGTCATTTCTCGCAAAAAACCGGTGCTGGGCATTTGCTTGGGCATGCAGCTCATGACGGCATCGAGCGACGAGGGCAGCATTCCTGGCCTTGGCTGGATTGATGCTCAGGTCAAAAGAATCAGACCTAGCGACCGCTCGCTCAAGGTACCCCACATGGGCTGGAACCAGGTCAGACAGGTCAAGGATGACCCACTGCTGACAAACCTGGACACCGGCTCCCGCTTCTACTTTGTTCACTCCTACCATGTTGAATGCAACAATCAGGAAGACGTCTTGCTGACCACCAGCTATGGCGGCGAGTTTCATAGCGCCTTTCGGCATGACAACATTTGGGGCTTCCAGTTTCATCCGGAGAAGAGCCACAAATTCGGCATGCAGCTATTAAAGAACTTTGCGGAGCTTGCGTAGTAATGTTGCAGAATCGAATCATTCCCTGCCTTCTGTTGAAAGGCCAAGGTCTGGTCAAGACCACGAAATTCAAAGACCCCAAATATGTTGGCGATCCGATCAATGCCATCAAGATCTTCAACGACAAGGAAGTCGATGAGCTGATCCTGCTCGACATCAGCGCCACCAGGGAAAAGCGCAAACCCAATTTTCAGCTGATCGAAGAGGTGGCCAGCGAATGCTTCATGCCGCTTGCCTACGGAGGTGGCATTCATACGCTGGAGGATGCCCGGCGTATTCTGAAATCCGGGGTAGAGAAAGTCATTTTCAATACCGCCGCTTGGAAAAGTCCGGAAGTTATCAGACAAGCCGTCAACGAATTCGGCTCCCAGGCCGTAGTAGTTTCGATTGATGTCAAACGCAAACTGCTGGGGCGCTATGAGGTATTCGTGGAATGTGCCAGCACTGGCACCGGACAGACGCCCGTTGATTTTGCCAAGCAGATGCAGGAGTTGGGGGTGGGTGAACTGTTCCTGAATGCCATCGATCGTGACGGCACGATGACTGGCTACGATCTGGAGCTGATCAGCAAAACGCTGCACAGCGTCGATATTCCCGTAATCGTTGCCGGTGGCGCTGGTAGCATTGCCGACTTCAAGGCTGCGGCCAACGTTGGAGCCAAGGCAATGGCCGCGGGTGCCATGTTTGTCTTTCATGGACCGCATCGCGCTGTCCTGATTACCTATCCCACTTCGATCTCAGAAGACATATGCTAAGCAAACAGATTGGATTCATGTTACTGATTGCATGCATGTTCCCTTGGTCCTCGCCGGCTCCTACGGCATCCGACACGCAACCAATTGCGCTAGTGCTAGCCGCTGTATACTCGATCCTTTATGTCCGGAGTACCAGCCGTTACCTTTGGCCTATGGTCATCATGCTATTTGGCGGTTTTGCTACATTGCTGTACTCGCCAAACATGGAAGGGATACGCGGCATCACAGGGTATATATCCATACTTTTTATTCCGCTGGCACTTATTCATTATTTCAAAACATATGGAATACCTAGCAGGAAATTTTACTTATGCATATTGTTCATATGGGGGGCAATTGCAATTATTCAGTTCTGGGACCCATCAATCATAAAATTCCTGTCGCCAAGAACTCGCGAATTCAGCTTGACCGGAGGCCGTGGCGTAACTTCATTCGCCCCGGAGCCGACCTTTTATGGCTTATGGCTACTCATAATAGCTACAGCCTATACCGTTCAGCACAACACCATAAAGATCAAGCTATCAAGGCCAGACTACGCAGTTTACACCTTGATCGCCTTTCAGCTGTTATTTTTATCACGATCCACTCTTGTAATTTTGCTGGTGGCGGCAGTTGTATTGGCCTACCTATTACTTTTCCGGCCATTTCTGCTTCTGGCAGGGACAGGCATGACCACCATACTTTTATCTGATTTTTTCCTATCCGCATTCGGCACAAACTCTGAAATCGCCATTGAGAAATTCAGAATATTTTATATTTTATCGGCAGCATCCTCGGTTGAATTTTCAGACATTCTGTCTATTGACGGCTCTGTCAGTGATAGGGTTGTCCAGATATTGAACTCTCACATCCAGAGCTTCAACAATCACCTCATGCCAAATGGCTACGGGACATGGCGTGAATCAGCAGAAAATCTTCCAGAATTCCTAGCCGGCACTTACCACAGCATTGATAGCCTAAATCGAGTTCTCTCTCTGAGCGGCTCGGTTCTGTATGAAGTAGGTATATTTTCCATCCCTTTTATTTTTTTTATGATTTATTTGATGACAAAATCATTACCTGGCATGGGAAATCGATCGCTTTTACTAAAAATTTTCTTTACCTCCGTTTTTCTGATCCAGGCAATCCCTTTGGCATTGCCAACTATTTCATTTTTCATCTCGGCAATGCTCTGCAGCATAGCAATAAAAAAACATATCATCACAACAATCCCCATTCATAAAAACACGAACACACCGCCACCCATCAATAATTAAAAGCTCACAAGGCCATCATTCAACACGAGCAAATAAACTTCACGAGAAACAGTCACAAAAATGAAAATATGCGTACAATGCTTAATGGACGAGTCCGATCCCGACATTTCCTTTACCGGAAATGGAATCTGCAATCACTGCCTTCGCTATGAAAAAATCAAGGCAACACGGCTGATCCAGGATGAAAATCGGGATGAAAAGCTATCCGCACTTATTGAAGAAATAAAGGCTGCAGGCAAAGGAAAGCCTTACGACTGCATCATCGGCATCAGCGGTGGAGTCGATAGCACATATGTTGCCTGGCTGGTAAAGAAATACGGGCTGCGTCCGCTGGCAGTTCACTTGGACAATGGCTGGAATTCCGAGCTTGCGGTCGCCAACATCCAAAAGACCCTGCAGAAACTGGACATCGATCTATACACCCACGTCATCGACTGGGAAGAGTTTCGCGATCTGCAGCTTTCATTCCTGAAGGCCTCCACCCCTGATGGTGAAGTGCCAACCGATCACGCCATATTCACCCTATTGTACAAAATGGCCAACAAATACGGCTTGAAGCATGTCATTACCGGCACCAATGTGGTAACCGAAGCTATCCTGCCGGAAAAATGGGGCTACGGCTATTTTGATTGGCGTTATATCAAGGATGTGCACAAGCGTTTTGGCAAGTCCAGATTGACAACTTACCCGCACTTCTCCTTGGCAAAGCTTGGCTATTACATGTTTGCTCGAAAGATTCGCATGGTTTCCATCCTGAACTATGTCGAATATGGGAAAACCGAAGCCATGCGCGTACTGCAAGATGAGCTGGACTGGGTTTATTATGGCGGCAAGCACTACGAATCGATCTATACGCGCTTCTACCAAGCGTACATCCTGCCCCGCAAGTTCAATATCGACAAGCGCAAGGCCCATTACTCCAACCTGATTTGTTCCGGTCAATTGAGCCGGGAGCAGGCGCTTGAATTGATGCAGGAGCCGGTATACCCGGAAAACCTGCTGCAAGAAGACAGGACCTACGTCATCAAGAAACTGCAGATCCGTGAAACGGAATTCGAAAGCATTATGTCGGCACCGACACTGACATTCGAGAACTACAACACCAGCCACGCCCTTTTCGAGCGGGCCAAGAAGATTGTCAATACTACTCGCAGATATATCGGATGAAACCACTCAAGGTGTTATGCCTGCATTTTACTGGTGCATTCGGCGGGGCATCGCGCAGCTTGTTCGAGGCACTGTCCGAAATGCCAGCCGATGCAGTTCGCCCGCTGTTCATCACCCAGCAAGGCACTGTCTCGGACTTTTTCGGCAAACTGGGGCCGGTAGTTGCGGCCAAGGGTCTGACACAGTTCGACAATACCCGCTACAGCCACTACAGGGGCACCAGATGGCTGGTCTTGCTGCGTGAGATCGCCTACCTGCCCTATACCATCAAGGCTCTGCGGCAGGCGCGCGCGCAATTCGGCAGCGTGGATCTTATTCATGTCAACGAGTTCACCGGCCTGCTGACGCTGTGGCTGGCCAAGCGTTTTTTCAATACGCCCGCACTGGTTCATGTGCGCTCGGTAGCCAGGAACGACCCAGCTTCCTGGCGCACTAAACTGGTCAACCGCCTGTTCCAGCGCCTGGCGGCAGGCATTGTGGCCATCGATCAGAACGTGCGCGCCTCGCTGCCACCGGACATGCCGGTCAGCATTATTCACAATTCTTTCCGCGTAAAAGAGCAAGCGGACACCTCGGCGGTGTCCAATGCCCTGACCAAGCTTTCTGCTACGTCGTTCAAAGTGGGCTTTGTCGGTAACCTGCTGAAGGTAAAGGGTATTCAGGAGCTGCTGCAAGCCGCACTGCTGCTGAAGAATAAAGGGCTGGACGTGGAGTTCATCGTGGTAGGCGACGATGCCAGGCCATCAAAGGGGCTCAAGGCCAGCCTGGTGAAAGCGCTGGGCCTGCAGCAGAATTCGCGCGCGGAAGTGGAGCAGTTTCTGGATCAGCACGCCTTGCGGCCAACCTTTCACCTGCTGGGCTTCACATCGAATATCGGCCAGGTCTACAAGCACGTGGACGTACTTTGCTTCCCCTCGCATTACGATGCCCCCGGCCGCCCCATTTTCGAAGCGGCATTCTATGGCGTGCCCAGCATCGTTGCAGTCAAAAATCCGTTCAGCGATACCTTGATTCACGGCGAGACCGGTCTGGCGATTTCACCGAAATCGGCAGAAGAAATTGCCAGTGCCATTGAATACTTATTGAATGACCGCGAAAATTGCAAAGTAATGGGTAGTGCGGCAAAAGCGCTCGCACACCAGAATTTTGATGTTGCCAACAACTCCAGAGAGCTGCTTTCCATGTATCGCTCCATTGCTGGCAAGCATGATTAGGAACCTTCATGTTTACTGATAAAACGCTACTTATTACCGGAGGCACCGGCTCGTTCGGAAATGCCGTACTGCGTCGCTTTCTGGCGTCTGATTTGCGTGAAATTCGTATCCTGAGTCGCGATGAGAAGAAACAGGACGACATGCGCAAGAAGTATGACAGCCCGAAGCTGAAGTTTTATATCGGTGACGTACGAGACTACCAGTCGGTATTGAATGCCGTGCGCGGCGTTGATTTCATTTACCATGCGGCCGCGCTCAAGCAGGTACCTTCCTGCGAGTTTCACCCCATGGAAGCAGTAAAAACCAATGTGCTGGGTACCGAAAACGTGCTGGAAGCGGCCATCAACTGCGGTGTGAAGCGCGTGGTCTGCCTGAGCACCGACAAGGCCGTCTACCCCATCAACGCCATGGGTATCAGCAAGGCGATGATGGAGAAAGTAATCGTAGCCAAATCCCGCTCCAGCAACGGCACCGTAATTTGCACCACCCGCTACGGCAACGTGATGGCATCGCGTGGCTCAGTCATTCCGCTGTTCAGCAAGCAGATTCGCGCCGGACAGCCCATTACCATTACCGATCCGAACATGACCCGCTTCATGATGACGCTGGATGACGCGGTGGATCTGGTGCTGTTTGCATTCGAACATGGCAATCCGGGCGAGATTTTCGTGCAGAAGGCCCCGGCAGCCACCATCGAAACCCTAGCCAAGGCATTGACTGGTCTGCTCGGCGTGCCAGCGCACCCGATCAATATCATCGGCACACGGCATGGCGAGAAGTTGTTCGAGGTGCTACTCAGCCGCGAAGAAATGGTTGCCGCCCAGGACCTGGGGGGCTATTACCGCATTCCACCGGATCTGCGTGACCTGAATTACGGCAAGTTCGTCGAGCAGGGCGAGATCAAGATATCGGAAGCCACCGAGTACAACTCCCACAATACGGCACGCCTGGATGTGCAGGGCATGCAGGCACTGTTGATGAAGCTGCGCTTCATGCGGGCAACCATTGATGGCGAACACGTAGAGCCCGAGGAATAAGCATGAAAGTGTTGATTACGGGTGCGAACGGCTTTGTCGGAAAGAATCTGCAGCTGCATCTGGCTGAGCGCAAAGACGTGGATGTGGTCTGCTTCACACGCGAACACGATGCCGCGCAGCTGCCCGCCTTGCTGCAGGGAGTCGACTTTGTCTTCCACCTCGCCGGCATCAATCGACCGCAGGACCCGCAGGAATTTGCCACCGGCAACGCCGGGTTAACCAGCCAGCTGTGTGCTGCAATACGCGCCAGTGGCCGCCGCCCGCCGGTGGTGTACACCTCGTCCACCCAGGCTGCACATGACAACCCGTATGGAGTCAGCAAGCATGCTGCCGAGGATACCTTGTTCGAGTTGCAGCGCGATAGCGGTAGCCCCGTGCATGTGTTCCGTCTGCCCAATGTGTTTGGCAAATGGTGCAGGCCGAATTACAACTCCGCGGTGGCCACCTTCTGCCACAACATCGCCCGCGACCTGCCGATACAGGTCAATGATCCGGCCGCATCGCTGACGCTGGTCTACATCGATGATGTGATCGAGCGCTTCATCCAGCTGCTGGATGGTGCGGACAGCGCCGTGGATGTCGATGGATTCGAGATGCTCGCTCCGCGCTATACCACCACCGTTGGCGAGCTGGTGCAGCTGATCCAGGCATTCCGCGACAGCCGCGCCACGCTGCTCACCGCTCGCGTCGGCACCGGCTTGCTGCGCGCGCTGTATTCCACCTACGTGAGCTACCTGCCAACCGAGCGATTTGCCTACCCGGTACCCCGGCATGGCGATGCGCGCGGCGTATTCGTGGAAATGCTCAAGACGCCGGATTGCGGGCAGTTTTCATTCTTTACCGCCCATCCTGGCATTACGCGCGGCGGTCACTACCACCACAGCAAGACCGAGAAGTTCCTGGTGATCAAGGGGCAAGCACGCTTCAAGTTCCGTCACATGGGTACGGGCGAGACCTTCGAACTCGTCACCGGCGGCGAGCAATCGGAAATCGTCGAGACGGTTCCAGGCTGGACCCACGACATTACCAATATCGGCACGGACGAGATGGTAGTAATGCTGTGGGCCAATGAAATCTTCGATCGCGCCAGGCCGGATACCTATGCCTGCCCGCTGTAAGTGAAAACCATGAAAAAACTGAAAGTTATGTCGGTGGTCGGTACCCGACCCGAGATTATCCGGCTATCCCGCGTGTTGGCCGCACTGGATGAGCACTGCGAGCATGTGCTGGTACATACCGGGCAAAACTACGACTACGAATTGAACCAGGTTTTCTTTGACGACCTAGGCATCAGAAAACCGGATCACTTTCTGAATAGTGCAGAAGGCAGTAGCGGCGCCGCCCACACCATCGGCAATCTGATCATTGCCGTTGATCGTGTGCTGGCCAGCGAGCAACCAGATGCCATGCTGGTGCTGGGCGATACCAATAGCTGCCTATCGGTGATCCCCGCCAAGCGGCGCAAGATTCCCATCTTCCACATGGAGGCGGGCAACCGCTGCTTCGACCTGCGTGTGCCGGAAGAAACCAACCGTCGTATCGTGGATCACACCGCCGACATCAACCTCACCTACAGCACCATCGCCCGCGACTATCTGCTACGGGAAGGCCTGCCACCGGACCAGGTAATCAAGACCGGCAGCCCGATGTACGAAGTGCTGCATCACTACCTGCCGCAGATCCAGTCCTCCGACATCCTGCAGCGCCTGCAGCTGCAGGAGCAGGAGCAAGCCTACTTTGTGGTCAGCGCCCACCGCGAGGAGAATATCGAATCCGGACTGGCCTTCTCCAGGCTGGTGGAAGTACTGAATGCCGTGGCCGAGGATCATGAGCTGCCGGTCATCGTTTCAACCCATCCCCGCACCCAGAAACGGGTCGATGCAACCGGCGCCAGTTTCCACCCCCGGGTGCGCCTGCTCAAGCCGCTTGGCTTTCACGACTACGTCAGGCTGCAGATGTCCGCCAAGGCCGTGCTGTCGGACAGTGGCACCATCAATGAAGAATCATCGATCCTGAACTTTCCCGCCCTGAACTTGCGCGAGGCCCACGAGCGCCCGGAGGGGATGGAGGAAGCCGCGGTGATGATGGTCGGGCTAGCCACCGAGCGGGTACGCCAGGGTCTGGCGATACTTGATTCGCAGTTGCGCGGCACCGAGCGCAACCTGCGCCTGGTTGCCGACTACAGCATGCCGAATGTGGCCGACAAGGTAGTGCGCATCATTCATAGTTACACCGACTACGTGAACCGTGTGGTGTGGAAGCAGTACTGATGGCGCAGCCCATGAAAATCGCCCTCATCGCCGATACCTTCCCCCCGCTGCGCACCTCCGGGGCGGTACAGCTGCGCGATCTGTCGCGCGAATTCGCGCGCCAGGGCCACCAGCTGACGGTGCTGCTGCCATCGGCCGAGCTGGACGGTCGCTGGCAGCTGGAAACGCTGGATGGCGTGCGGATATTGCGCCTGCGCGCGCCGCGCACCAAGGATATCGGCTATGTACGCCGCACCATCGGCGAATTTCTGATGCCGTTCTCCATGCTGCGCAATCTGCGCAAGAGCCCGCTCGCCCACGAGCAGTGGGATGGCGTGGCATGGTACGCCCCCTCCATATTCCACGGCCCGCTTGCCAGCTCGCTCAAGCGATCGAGCAAGTGCAAGGGCTACCTGATCATTCGCGACATCTTTCCCGAATGGGCGGTGGACATGGGGCTGATGGGGCGGGGCCTGCCCTATCGGTTCTTTGCGGCTGTGGCCCGCTATCAGTACTCGATTGCCGATGTGGTTGGCGTGCAGACGCCCGGCAACCTGTCCTACTTTGACAGCTGGTCACGGCAGCCGGGGCGCCGTATCGAAGTGCTGCAGAACTGGCTGGCGGATGCCCCGGTCGGGCACTGTTCGATCAGGCTGGACGATAGCGTGCTGGCCGGACGGAAGGTCTTTGTCTATGCCGGCAATATGGGCATCGCGCAAGGCATGACCATCATGCTGGATCTGGCGGAACAACTGCGGGCACGCACGGACGTAGGCTTCCTGTTTGTCGGTCGTGGTAGCGATGCCAAAACCCTTGCCGCCGATGCTGCGGCACGTGGCCTGGATAATGTGCTGTTCCATGATGAAATTCATCCGGACGAAATTCCCGGCCTGTATGCGCAATGCAGTGTCGGACTCGTGGCACTGGATCCCCGGCATAAATCACATAATATCCCGGGCAAATTTCTGACCTATATGCAGAGCGGGCTCCCCGTACTGGCAAATATCAACGCCGGCAACGACCTCGCCAACATTATTCGCCAGGAACAGGTTGGATTTGTGTGCGAAAACAATTCGCTGGATACCCTGCAACAGCTTGCCATGACATTACTGCAAGCGCTGGATGGCGAGGAGCCATTCAAGGAACGCTGCCGTGCGCTGTATGCCCGGCTGTTTTCCCCGGAGACGGCAGTATCGCAAATCGTTGCGGCACTCAACGGTGGCCAGAGGAAATAAACTCCGCATCAGCCTGTATCAGAGATGGGGAACCAGAAGCGATCATGGTACAGCCCGATGTTCACCATCACACGCGGACATATTTCAAGCAGTCCATGGTATAAAAAGCAAATCCGCCTCATGGCGGATTTGCTTTTTACCTCATACGGTCTTTCTCGACTATTCGCCTTGCCAAGCATTTCTAAGCTCTTGCCAGCGGTTACTCCCAGCATCCCTACTCTTATTCAGCTTCTCACGCACTAGAGCCAACAATATCCCTGCAAACAAGCCACCAAGCAGCCCCCCAACGACTATCAACGCACGCTTGGGTTTGGACTTCCAATCCGGAGGTGTAGCCTTGTCCAGCACTTGGATAATGGAGCTGTCGCGGGACTCTTCCAGCTTGGCCATTTCAAACTGTTTGGCCAGCAGCTCAAACATGGTTTCGTAGTACTTGACGTCGCGCAGCTTGCGTACGTATTCCAGCCCGGTTTGCGGCACTTTGCCGGTGGGCACCATAAAATCACCCTCGCTGGGCTTTCCCTTTTCCATCTTGGACAGCTGACCCTTCAAGCCAATAAGCTCCTCTTTGGCTTGTAAGTAATCCGGGTTTTGCGTGGTGGCAAAACTCTTCATCGCCTCCAGTTGCACTTCTTTTGCGGCGATATTGGCTTTGAGCTGAGCGGCACTGCTGATAATAGCAGCCACTTGGTTGTCCAATTGCAGCAGACCCGTTTTTTCTTGTGTCTTCTTCAGCTCCACCTCGGCATCGGCGAGGCTATCTTTGGCTTGCGTGAGCTGTTTCTCGTAAAACAGCCGGCGCTGGGCGGCATCGGTAACAGCCAGGGTCTGTGTCAGCTTCTTCAACTCGTCTACATAGGCGTTGGCTAGCCGGGCAGCAAACACAGGGTCTTTGTCATCTATGCTGACACTGATCAGCCCATCTTTGCCGCTGTTGATCTTGCTGACACCTTCCAAGGCCTTGCGGGTGGCGACCATTGTGTTGGTTTCATAGCGCTCCTGCAGCTTGAACTGCTTGATCAACTTGTCGACCACCGTTTCGCTTTGCATCATGCCAATATACAAATCATTGGGGTTCTTGATACCAGCCAAACCACCTGCAGCACCCGCCAGAGCACCAAGTTGACCAAGTGCCGCGCTAATACCAGAAGATTGCTGCTGTGGAGGTAAAATACGTGCTGTAGAGGTAAAAATGGGAGTCATCAGCAAGCTTGCCACCAAGGCTAAGGTGCCAGCACTCACCGTGCAACCGATGAGCCAGTTTTTCTGCCGCACCAGGGCGACGGCAATGTCCATCAGATTGATCTCATCGTCTTGCAGTGTTGCTTGTTGCGTGTTGTGTTCAGACATTTTGCGTATCCGTGCTGAAGGCGACCGTACTCACTGCCGCCTGACGTGTTATCAGTCTTTCAGTACCTTGAGGCCGGCGGCCCCCAAGCCAAACTGGTACAGGATGCTGGTCCATTCCTTGAGGGACTGGGTCCAGTTGCTGCGCTCGATCTTTTCCGGCACCACCACGGCATCGCCCGGGTTGATGCGCTCTCCTCCCAGCCCGGCCAGCCAGCCGGTATTGCGGTTGCTACGCACGGTGCCGTCGGCGCGGATGACGTACATTTCATCCTTGTCGCCGCTGGCGGCGGTGCCGCCGGCCAGATCCAGGTAATCGTTTACGTTACGGCGTGGTTTGAAGATGAAGGTGTTTTGCTGGTACACCGCCCCCAGCACATCCACCGTGCCCGGCTTGCGCGGGATATAGATGCTGTCGCCGTCCTGCAGCGGGATATCGGGCAGGTTTTTCAGCTCAGCATGGCCATCGGGCAGTTCCAGGACGATGCGGCCGGTGGCCTGCACCGTACGCAGCCGCTGGGCCACGCGTTGCTGCCATTCCACTTCGGCGGTCAACGCCTCGATGTTTTCCTTGTTGGAAAGGCCGGAGAGGCGTCCGGAGGCGGAGCGTTCCACCTCTTTTTCGTAGCGGTCGGCCGCCTCGTTCAGCTTGGCCTGCTGGGCGACACGGACACTTTCCCGGTTCAGCTGGGTGGCAAACAGGTAACCGTCTTCACGCGGGCCGCCCAGCCGGGCGACCAGTTCACGCAACGTTTCGCCCTTGTTGATCTGGAACACGCCCGTCTGCTGAACCTCCCCCCCCACGCTGACAAATTCGCGCTCTTTCTGCGCCACCACTGCCACGGCGCCGGGAGAGAACACCCGGTAAATGTCGGCAGGGGCCAGAGGCAGCGCCGCTAGGCTGGATTGCAGACGGCCTTTGTCGGCACCGATTTCCGTCACGGCCTGGTAACGGTTGTCGATGTTCTTCTCAACGATGACCTGTTTGGGGGCTGCGGCGGAGTTCAGGCCGCCGGACCAGTTGATGATGTCGGCCAGCGTGGTTTGGCCTTTCATCTCGTAAATGGCCGGGTTTTTGACATCGCCGGTGAGGGCCACCAAGGGGCCGACCTCGGGGAGGAAGATCACGTCACCGTCTTGCAACGGGATATCGTGGCTTTTGTCTCCCTTGACCAGCATGTCGTACAGGTCGAAATGGGTGACGACCTGGCCGCCACGCTTCACCTGGATGTCACGCATGGTACCGGTGCCGCTGGGGCCGCCGGAGGTAAACAGTGCGTTGAGCAGGGTGCTCATGGCGCTCAGCGTGTAGGTGCCGGGGCGCACGGCCTGCCCGACCACGTAGACCTGCACCGCGCGGGTTTGGGAGAGGCTGGCAGTCAACTCGAAGTTGGTGAAAATGCGGTTGACCGCTTTTTTTAGATGGCCTTGCAGGTCACGGTATTTCACACCGGCCACGTTGACCGACCCGACGCGGGGCAAATAGATGCTGCCGCTGCGGTCCACCGTCACGGTGAGGTCGATGTCCACCATGCCCCAGCCGCGCACTTGCAGTTCATCCCCCGGTCCGATCACATAATCCGGGTTGACCTGCCCGGCTTCCAGCGGGGCAAAGGTGGTCGGCACACCGTGGAACAGGGATTGCCCAAACAGAGGGAGAGATGCACCTGTCACCTGGCTGATATAGCTGCTGAATGCACTACCTTGGCGCGCCAGGTCGGCCAGGCCGGGTATCGACGGTGCGCTCGCCTTCACCACATTGGCCGTGACCGGTATGCCATTGCTGATACTGGGCAGGCCGCTGGCCGTCGAGACATCGTAACCCGGGGTCAGCATGGGGTTATTGGCCGGTAGAGTTGCCGCTGCCACGCTGCCGCTCAGCAGAGTGATGGAGACGGCATGGCAGATCTTGCGTATCGAGGTGCTCATGGGTGACTTGTGCATTCGTATTAAACCTAGATTTGGAATCCTGTTTGTGGGCTATCAGTAACTTTTCTTGACGGTAACGCCGATCTGGTCGGGCCCCAGATTCAGCCCGGTCTGATAGCGCCCTTCCTGGCGCTGGGCCTTCCACAACCATTTGCCAGCCGCATAGCCAAGCAAGCCACCGGCCACGGTATCGGAGAGCCAGTGTTGGCGTTGGGCAGTTCTGCCGAGCGAGGCTGCGGCGGCCACCCCATAAAGCCAAGGGGCGCCGTATTCCTCGGCAAAGGGCGTGGCCACGGCAAAGGCTACCGCCGCATGGTTGGATGGGAATGAGCTGTCGCTTCGGCTTTGACCTGCATGCTGTGTAGTCCAGTGCCCATTGTCGGCCTCGGGGCGGGAGCGGTTGACCGCCTGCTTGATCAGCAGGCTGCTGCCGCCGGCTACCGCGGCTGATTGCAAAGCGATCAGCCCGGTGTTGCTGAGGCGGTCATCTCCCAGCATCATGGCCGCTCCCGCAGCCCCCACACCGAGCCAGGGTGCGATAGATGAAGCGGAATCCCAGCGCTTGAGCAGGCTGTTACCTTCATGATTGCTGATGAAGTTGCCCCAGCGTTTGTCGCTCAGGCTGGCCACGCCCACGGCACCGGCCACCAGCAGGCTGCCTTTGAGCAAGGCGGGCACTTCTGGCAGCGCGGCAGCGCTGTCATCCAGCCGCAAGCGGACCCGGGGCCACGGGTTGTAGCGCTCCACAGGACGACTGATGGCAGGGTGTTCACTCTCGGACAGGTGCTCGGCAAAATTGCCGAGGCCGTCGAATGCCTGCACTTGTTGTTCGTCACCCTCGACAATGCCATACAGATCGCCCGGGCTCGCCACCATCTGGCCCACGTCCCGCGTCCATGGGGACATGGAGAAACTCCCCTTGGAGCGGGAGTCGACCGTCAGCATGGCGTCCAGCGGGATCGAGAAGAAAATGCCTTTGTCGTGATACGGCGCCGTTAGCGTGCCGGGCGAGGTGATATCGTTACCGTTGGTGTAGGTGTACCAGGCTCCGATCTCGATGCCGGAACGGAAGCGACGTTTGAATTCGAGCCGGACGCCATTATCCTTGGCCAGGAAGCGGCCGGCGCGCAGCGTGGCCGTGGTGCCGTAGGGCAGGCGGTAATGCAGCGAGGCCAGCGACGTTACCGTCTGGTAATCCCGCATGCCAAACCAGCCATCTACGTCCCGCTGTCGGACGGCATCCACGCTTAGATCGGCCGCCCAGCGCTGGCCTGGCGGAACAAACAGCACCTGCCCGCCCACCCCGCTAAACATTTCTTCGTACAGGCCAGCCGAAGCCCGAGCGTACCAGTTGGTTGCCGGCTTGTAATACTGGCTGAGGACAGCCTTAAATAATTTGACCCGGTTCCCGCGCTTGTACTCAGCCACATCGGAGCGTACGTGCGGCAGCAGGCTGTTGGAGGCCTGGCTCACGTCACTGACGTCTTCCAATACCGTGGCGCCAATACCGGCATTCAGGTACACCCCCTCCCCGAGCCGGCGATCGATATTACTGGCCAGGCTGAGGTCATAGTGCAAGGCACCGCTGGGGTCATTGAAGTAAAAAGCCAGTTTGGGGGCAACCTTGAAGCGGTTGAGCAGCGAATCCTGCTTGCGCAGCTGAACGACGTCACCATCCTCCGACAGCAGTATGGACAACCCAGCCTCATCGGACAGGCCGGTGGCAAGAGGGCCTTTGTCTTCGCTGTGGGCGATGCGATCATGCGGGTTAGCGGAGCGGACCAGTACAAATTCCTTGAAGCGTTCGCGGCTGATCTTGCCGGCCAGATAGTCACTCAGCGCCGCCATGTCGAAAAATTCATAGGTGGCGACGGGTAGGTCAAGCTCGGTATAGGTGACCTTGATGGTGCGGGTTTCGCGCGGAGCGTAATAGAGCGCGGTACGCACGGCACGCCCCACGGCTCTCCCGACATCGGAGATGCGGCTGTTGCCCAGATTCAGCGTCAGCGTGCCGCTGCGATAGGAAATGCTGATCAGGGTGTAGTCCTGCTTTTGCAGCACTCTTTGCAGCGCCTGAGCATGCTCCGGGTGGGTACGCCACTCTTCGGCACTGGGACGGACAGGAATCTCTTTCGGTGCGAAATAAGACGGCTCTTGAATCTTGGGCACGAATTCCCGCTCGTTGAGCGGGATATTCACCATGGCATTGAGGCTGCTGTGGCTACGCTGATAAGCCGCTTGCATGGAAAGCCAGCCCCAGCGGTATTCCACCCCGGCCTTGATGCCGGGAGTACGCTCTTTGGCAAAGGTTTCGCTCGCGCGGAAGTCTTTTTGATAATCGTTGGCGTCGTACTCGGCCAGTAGCGCCCAGTTCGGGTTCTGTGATGGAGTCCAGCGCACCCCTGCAAAGGGGCCGTCTATGCGGTTGGTACCGACACCGACTGTCGCCTCCACGTCGTCCAGCTTCTTGCTGGCGGTAACGTACTCTCCACGGAACCGGCCGGTACCAAACAAGTCGGTACGGCCGACTGCAATGGCGGGGGTGTATTCACCCTCCGGCAGCAATTGCAGCTTAGCATCGAACACCTTGTCTTTGTAACGGCCGTAGTTACCACCGTACTGCTGGTTATCAAAACCGGCGATGCCGGCAATACCGACATAACGCGCCGTCATCTGCAAGGCCGGCAGGATGGTGACTGACGTCCACAACGAGCTATAGGGCTTGTCGTAACTGTAACCGATGCTCCAGGTACCATCCTCTCCGGCATATGCACTTGGCATATTAATGTAGCCATCCTGGCCGGACAGGTTGGGGGTACCGAAAGCCAGCCGGCAGATCAGAAAAGGGATACTACTACTCAGAAGAGCAAACGATTTAGACACAGTGTTTTTTTATGAGAATTCAAATAAAGGCCAGATACCGGGAAAAACAGCATCTGGCCTTGTTCAAGCCACTTCACGTTTAATGGTGGCTAGTGGAGGCGTGGGAGGTCGACGAATCGGAATTCGACGATACCGCCACAGCAGCGGCCACAGCAGCGCCGATAGCAGCGATCGTACCTACCGACAGCCCAGCAATGCCAGCAGTAGTACCAGCCGCACCAGCCGCAGCAGCAGAAGTGGTACCAGCTGCAGAGGAACCAGCAGCAGAGGTCGCCGCGGCTTCTTCAGCTGCAAAGGCTTGGCCTGTGAGCAGACCGGAAATGAGGACCAACATCAGGGATTTTTTCATCTTAAAAAGCTCCGTTTCTTGCAGACACTGAATACGAGACATGGTCAAGACCAGACTAACAGCCCCCATTTTAAGCAAAATCAGGGGGTTATAGTATAGCCAACGTCATATTACACGAAAATTATAGGCAAATTAAATACTACTCTTTAATGGCCATGCAGGATACATTGAGCAATACCACTTTTATCCTCCAGCCCCAACCGCCTAGATAGCCTAATAATTTAGCTAAAAACCCGTCTAACGACGGGTCTTCAACAAAACAAGATAGAACAACTTTGGGCTTACCACACCTGCAGGTAGCTCAACATCCCCTCCGCTGCCTGCCGCCCCTCGAACACCGCCCGCACCACCAGATCGGCGCCGCGCACTTGGTCGCCGCCGGCGAAGATCTTCGGATTGCTGGTCTGGTGCTTGAAGGCTTGCTGCTCCGGTGCCACGGTACGACCGCGTTTGTCGGTCTTGATGCCGGTGTGGCCGAACCAGTCTGCCGCCTCGGTCTGAAAACCGAAGGCGATCACGACGTGGTCGCACTCGATGACCTGTTCCGAGCCTTCGACCACCTCGGCGGCACGGCGGCCCTTCTCGTCCGGCGCGCCCAGCCGGGTTTCCGCCAAGTGCAAGCGCAGGCTGCCGTCGGCGCCCTCGCCGATGCCCAGCGGCTGGCGGTTCCACAGGAACTCGACGCCCTCTTCCTTGGCATTGCCGACTTCGCGCTTGGAACCCGGCATATTGGCCTCGTCGCGGCGGTAGGCGCAGATCACGCTCTTGGCGCCCTGGCGGATGGCGGTGCGGTTGCAGTCCATAGCGGTGTCGCCACCACCCAGTACCACCACACGCTTGCCTTGCATCGACAGGTGCTCCTCGCCTTCCGGCAGAGTGCCCATGCTGTGGCGCACGTTGTTGATCAGGAACGGCAGCGCTTCCAGCACGCCGGGCAGGTATTCACCGTCAAAACCGCCCTTCATGAACTTGTAGGCGCCCATGCCCATGAACACCGCGTCGTACTCTTCCAACAGTTCGTCGATGGTGACCTGCACGCCGATCTCGGTATTGAGACGGAAGGTGACACCCATCTCTTCCATGATCAGGCGGCGGGTCTTGATCACGCTCTTTTCCAGCTTGAACTCGGGGATGCCGAAGGTGATCAGGCCGCCAATTTCCTCGTAGCGGTCGAACACCACCGGCTTGACGCCGTTGCGCACCAACACGTCGGCGCAGGCGAGGCCGGCCGGGCCGGCGCCGATGATGGCCACCTTCTTGTCGGTCCAGATCACCTTGGACATGTCGGGGCGCCAGCCGGCCTTGAACGCCTCGTCGGTGATGTACTTCTCCACGCTGCCGATGGTGACGGCGCCGAAGCCGCCCTGTTCCAGGGTGCAGGCACCTTCGCACAGGCGGTCCTGCGGGCAGACGCGGCCGCAGATTTCCGGCAGGCTGTTGGTCTTGTGCGACATCTCGGCCGCCTCGAACAGCTTGCCCTCCTTCACCAGCTTTAGCCAGTTGGGGATGTAGTTGTGCACCGGGCACTCCCACTCGCAGTAGGGGTTGCCACAGGACAGGCAACGCCCGGCCTGGTCACCGGCATCCACGCTGTGCAGCGGGGTGTAAATCTCTTTGAACTCGATCTTGCGCACCGCGGCTTCGACTTTGTCGCCGGGGTTGCGCGAGAGCTTCATGAACTGGAAAACGTCACCCATGATCATTCCTCCGTCCTTGCGGCCAACGTTGGCCGCAAGGCGTTTCTTTCTTGTCCAGGGGCGGACAGGCCGCCCGTCGCTTAGTCTTTCAGCAGGCTGTCGAGCTTGGCCGCCTTCGGTTTCACCAGCCAGAAGTAGTCGACGTAGTCGTCGAAATTCTCCAGCATCGCGCGCCCGGTTTCGGAACCGGTCAGCTCGACGTGCTTGGCGATCTTCTCCAGCAGGTAGGCGCGGTACATGCCCATCGCCTCGCCGTTGATCAGGTTGATGTCCACCAGCTCGTTGTTGTAGCGGTAGGCAAACTTCTCGGCACGGTCGAACACGAAGGCGAAGCCGCCAGTCATGCCGGCACCGAAGTTGTAGCCGGTCTCGCCCAGCACGATCACGCTGCCGCCGGTCATGTACTCGCAGCAGTGGTCACCGGCGCCCTCGATCACCGCCAGCGCACCGGAGTTGCGCACCCCGAAGCGCTCGCCGGCGACGCCGGCCGCGAACAGCTGGCCACCGGTGGCGCCGTACAGGCAGGTGTTACCGATGATGATGGACTCGTCCGGTTTGTAGGCGGCGTCCTTCGGCGGGTAGATCACCACCCGGCCACCGGCCATGCCCTTGCCGACGTAGTCGTTGGCATCGCCTTCCAGCTCCAGGTGCAGACCCGATGCGTTCCACACGCCGAAGCTCTGGCCGGCGGAACCGCTGAATTTCACCTTCAGGCAGCCGAACGGCAGGCCGGCGGCACCGTGCACGCGGGCGATCTCGCCGGACAGGCGCGCACCGATCGAGCGGTGGATGTTCTCGATGTCGTAACGCAGTTCCAGCATCTGCTTGTTGTGGATCGCCGGCAGCGCATCCTTGAGGATCTGCTCGGCCAGCTCGCCCTTGTCGAAGGACGGGTTGGAGTCGGTGACGCAGAAGCGCGGCACGTCATCCGGTACCGTGCCCTGCGACAGCAGCGGCGCCAGGTTCAGCTTGTGCTGCTTGTCGGTGACGCCGGCCTCCAGGTTGAGCAGCTCCATGCGACCGATCAGCTCTTCCATGTTGCGGGCGCCGAGCTTGGCCATCCACTCGCGGGTTTCCTGGGCGATGAACAGGAAGTAGTTCATCACCATTTCCGGCAGGCCGATGAAGTACTTCGAGCGCAGCTTCACTTCCTGCGTTGCCACGCCGGTCGCGCAGTTGTTCAGGTGGCAGATGCGCAGGAACTTGCAGCCCAGCGCCACCATCGGGCCGGTACCGAAGCCAAAGCTCTCGGCGCCCATGATCGCGGCCTTGATCACGTCGAGGCCGGTCTTCAGGCCGCCGTCGGTCTGTACCCGCACCCGGCCACGCAGGCCGTTGGCGCGCAGCACCTGCTGCGCCTCGGTCAGGCCCAGCTCCCACGGGCTGCCGGCGTACTTCACCGACGCCAGTGGGCTGGCACCGGTACCGCCGTCGTAACCGGAGATGGTGATCAGGTCGGCGTAGGCCTTGGCCACACCGGCGGCGATGGTGCCCACGCCTGGCTCGGCCACCAGTTTCACAGACACCAGCGCGGTCGGGTTGACCTGCTTCAGGTCGAAAATCAGCTGCGCCAGGTCTTCGATGGAGTAGATGTCGTGGTGCGGCGGCGGCGAGATCAGCGAGATGCCCGGCTTGGAGCAGCGCAGCTTGGCGATCAGCGGCGACACCTTGTCGCCCGGCAGCTGGCCGCCTTCACCCGGCTTGGCACCCTGTGCCACCTTGATCTGCAGCACTTCGGCGTTGACCAGGTAGTGCGGGGTGACGCCGAAACGGCCGGACGCCACCTGCTTGATCTTGGACATCTTCTCGGTGCCGTAACGCGACGGGTCTTCCCCGCCCTCACCGGAGTTGGAGCGGCCGCCGAGGCGGTTCATCGCGGTGGCCATCGCCTCGTGGGCTTCCGGCGACAGCGCGCCCAGCGACATGCCGGCGGAGTCGAAACGCTTGAGGATGCTTTCCACCGGTTCCACCTCGTCGATGGAGATCGGGGTGATGCCGTCGAAGTTCAGCGTCATCAGGTCGCGGAACATCGCCACCGGACGGTTGTTGACCAGTTCGGCGTACTGCTTGTAGGCGTCGTAGTCGGTGTTCTGCACCGCCTTTTGCAGCGTCATCACCACGTCCGGGTTGTAGGCGTGGTACTCCTCCCCGTGCACGTACTTCAGCAGGCCGCCCTGCGTCACCGCCCGCATCGGGTTGAACGCCAGCTTGGACAGCTTCTGCTGGTCGTCCTCGAAATCATCAAAGTTGGCGCCGGAGATGCGCGACACGGTGCCCTTCAGGCACAGCGCCACCACGTCTTCGTGCAGGCCGATGCCTTCGAACAGCTGCGCGCCGCGGTAGCTGGCGATGGTGGAGATGCCCATCTTGGACAGCACCTTCATCAGGCCCTTGTTGATGCCCTTGCGGTAGTGCTGCAGTGCCTCGTTGATGCGCAGGTTGACGTCACCGGTGGCGACCAGATCGACAATGCTCTGGTACGCGAGGTACGGGTACACCGCGGTGGCGCCATAGCCGATCAGCGCGGCCATCTGGTGCGGGTCGCGCACGGTACCGGTTTCCAGCAGGATGTTGGACTTGCAACGCAGGCCGGCGTCGATCAGCGCGTGGTGCACGGCACCGGTGGCGAACAGCGCGTGGATAGGCAGACGGTTGGCCGCAATGGTGCGGTCGGACAGCACCACGATCACGGTGCCTTCCTGTACCGCCTCGACCACGTGGGCGCACAACTTACGGATCGCCTGTTCCAGATTGCCTTCGGCCGGGTCATAGCACAGGTCGAAGGTGGTGGCCTTCAGGTAGGCTTCCGGACGGGTAGTGATGCGCAGGAATTTCTCGCGCGACAGCACCGGACTGCGCACTTCCAACCGCTTGGCGTGTTCGGCGGTTTCCTCGAACATATTGCGCTCGGGGCCGAACACGGTGTTCAGCGACATCACGATCGCTTCGCGGATCGGGTCGATCGGCGGGTTGGTCACCTGCGCGAACTGCTGGCGCAGGTAGTCGAACGGCGAGCGTACCTTCTGGGACAGCACCGCCATCGGGGTGTCGTCACCCATCGAGCCGACCGCCTCCTGGCCTTCCTCGGCCAGCACGCGCAGGATCTGGTCGCGCTCCTCAAAGCTGATGTTGAAGAGTTTCTGGTAGGTGAGCAGCTGCTCTTTCGGCCAGGCTTCCAGACCGGCGTCGTCCTCGATCGACAGCTCCAGACGCGAACCGGCGTCCTTGATCCACTGCCGGTACGGCTTGGCCGATTTCAGCTGCGCGTCGATGTCTTCCGGATACAGGATCTCGCCGGTCTGCAGGTCAGCGGCGAACAGCTGGCCCGGCTTCACGCGGCCCTTTTTCACCACGTCTTCCGGCTTGTAGTCCCAGACGCCGACTTCGGAGGCGATGGTGAGGATGTTGTCCTTGGTCAGGACCCAGCGCGCCGGGCGCAGGCCGTTGCGGTCCAGCATGCAGCCGGCGTAGCGGCCGTCGGTCAGCACGATGCCGGCCGGGCCGTCCCACGGCTCCATGTGCATGGAGTTGAATTCGTAGAACGCGCGCAGGTCCTTGTCGGTACTGTCCACGTTCTGCCATGCCGGCGGCACCAAGAGGCGCAGCGCACGGAACAGTGGAATGCCGCCCATCAGCAGGCCTTCCAGCATATTGTCCAGCGACATCGAGTCGGAGCCGTCGGTCTGCACGATCGGGCGGATGGCGTCCATGTCGATGTGCGGCGAGGACATGATGCGCTCGCGTGCACGCGCCCAGTGGCGGTTGCCCTGCACGGTGTTGATCTCGCCGTTGTGCGCCAGGAAGCGGAACGGCTGCGCCAGTTTCCATTGTGGCCAGGTGTTGGTGGAGAAGCGCTGATGGAACACCGCCAAGCTAGACTCGAAACGCGGGTCGGACAGGTCGAGGTAGAACTTGTGCAGGTTGTCCGGCGTCACCAGGCCCTTGTACGACAGCGTGTGCGGCGACAGCGTCGGCAGGTAGAAGTACGGGTCGTCGGCCTTGTTGGCCTTTTCCGCCTGGCGGCGGCCCATGTACAGGCGGCGCTGGAACGACAGCTCGTCCATGCCGAACGGACAGTTGACGAATACCTGGTAGAAGCTCGGCAACGACGCCAGCGCCTGCTCGCCACAGGCGGCGAGGTCGATCGGCACCGCGCGGAAGCCGGCGACTTCCAGCCCCTGCTGCTCCAGATACTCCTTCAGCCGGTTGCGGCTGCGCTCACCGTCTTGCGGGTGCGCAAACACCAGGCCGGCGGCGTACACTGCCTTGAGGGTGATGCCGGCTTCGGCGGCCACTTCGCGCAGGAAGCCGTCCGGCTTGCGAAACAGCAGGCCACAGCCGTCACCGGATTTGCCGTCGGCGGCGACCGCACCGCGGTGCGTCAGCTTGGCCAGCGAGGAAATGGCGGTGTTCACCAGCCAGTGCGACGGCTTGTCGTCCAGTTGCGCGATCAAGCCGAAACCACAGCTGTCTTGTTCGAAGTCGGGGCTGTATAAGGTGCCCTCCAACCAACGCTGTCTGTCCATTCTAGGTCCCTGATTATAATGTGTAGCGAATGGATTGATTCTAAGGTCAAGATAGCTGACCTGCAACCGCTTTTTGTGCGACGCATTATCAACATAAAATCAACAACTTGAGTTGTTTTTATGCAAAAAAAATACAACGCAAACACCACAAAAGTTTATGTTTAAGAGACATCAACATTCAAAAACACGACCAGACAAAGCCACGTCTGACACCCTACAAACTACTGTGTAATGTATACAAAACAGGATAAGCGATGAGCATGCGCGACGGCCGTCCCGCCCCGACGCCCAGCCTGTTCCGCCAGCTGGCGGAGCAGGCACTGGCACGCTCGGCCGGCGCCCCGCTGGTGGCCGGCAACCGCGTCGAACTGCTGTTCGACGCCGCGGCCAACTTTGCCGCCTGGCTGGACGCCATCGCTCAGGCCGAGCACTGCATCCTGGTCGAAATGTACCTGTTCGCCGACGACGACTTCGGCCGCCAACTGCGCAGCGCGCTGCAGGACAAGGCACGGCAAGGCGTCAGGGTGTACCTGCTCTACGACTGGCTGGGCAGCTGGCGCGAACACTACCGCGGCTTTTTCAAGCCGCTGCTGCTGGCCGGCGCCCAGGTGCGGGTGTGGCAGCCGCCGTCGTTCGGCAAGGGCTTTCGCCTGCTGGGCCGCGACCACCGCAAGCTGATCGTGGTCGACGGCCACACCGCCTTCATCGGCGGGCTGTGCGCCAGCTCGCGCTGGAACGACTGGCGCGATACCGGGCTGCGGCTGCAGGGACCGCTGCTGGACGATGCCGTCACCGCCTTTGCCGACAGCTGGCTGCACGCCGGCGACGGCGCGCTGCCGCCCGTCGCCACCGACCGCAGCAGCCATGGCGAGGTCGCCGCGCGGCTGATCGCCACCACCCCGGCCACCGCCAACCTGATGCGGCTGGATCTGCTGATCGCCGGCTTTGCCCGGCGGCGGCTGTGGCTGACCGATGCCTACTTCATGGGCACCAGCACCTATCTCACCGCCTTGCAGCAGGCGGCGCGCGACGGCGTCGACGTGCGGCTACTGGTGCCGCGCTCCAGTGACATCGGCTGGATCGCCACCGTGTCGCGCACGCTGTACCGGCCGCTGCTCAGCGCCGGGGTGCGGGTGTTCGAGTGGGACGGCACCATGATCCACGCCAAGACCGCGGTCGCCGACAGCCGCTGGGCGCGCATCGGCTCCACCAATCTCAACGTCTCCAGCTGGCTGGCCAACCGCGAGCTGGACCTGGCGATCGAGGACGAGGCGCTGGCGCGGCAGATGGAAACCCGCTTCCTGCAGGACCTGGACCACGCCACCGAGATCGTGCTCAGCGGCCAGCACCTGCGCCCGGCGCTGAAACACGCGCGCGGCGAGCGACGGCGACTGCCGGTGCGGCAGCAGGCGGTGGTCGGGGCCGCCGCCGCCGCACGCCAGGCGCTGCGCATCGGCGATGCCGTCGGCGCCGCGGTGCGCGGCACCCGCAACGTGGAGCAGAGCGAGGCCGCCTCCTTCCTCAGCATCGCGCTGACCCTGCTGGGCCTGACCCTGCTGGTGCTGCTGTTTCCGTGGCTGGCGGCGCTGCCGCTGGCGTTGCTGCTCGGTTTTGCCGGCGTCTCGGTGCTGCTGCGCGCCGCCACGCTGTACCGCCGCCGCTGGCAAAAAAAACAACACCCCGTCGTGCCCGCCAGGCCGGACAAGCCGCCGCCGGACGATGATGTTAAGCCTTGATTTTGCGATCATCCGCCGCGCCCCGGCCAGCCTTGCCCGGCGCAGTATTACCGTGAAATGACAGCGACGGCGGGTGCGTGATACTGCTGTGCAACATCTGTGCCGCCATTGCCGCTACAATGCGCGCTTTCTTGGGTTATTCGAAGGTGTTTTCCGTTGCGGCCAACCTTGCGGGGCCACCCGGACGACAACACCCTAAGCCGGCAGACGTGAAGGCAAAGCAAGGCTTTGCCCAGTGCGGACCGCGGTGCAAAGCGCCCCTTTGCTCCGGCCTTGCCCCCGATTTCCATCGGGACGGCAAGACGGAAAAACCACGCGCCTCAAGGCCAGCCATCCAGGGCGGCGGCATCACGTCGTACGTACAGAACTGTGCCCCAACGCGCACCGAGTGACACTTCCGGCCATGCCGCGAAGGCCGTAACAGGCGTTACAGGTGCCCGGGACTCCTCCTGCCCACGCGGGAAGCCCAAGCCTTCGTCTGCAGCCGCCTTGCGCATCACGGCAGTGTCCGAGTTAAAGCAACTAAGGACTCAGGTATGCGTTTTCACTTCCCGATCGTCATCATCGACGAAGATTTCCGTAGCGAGAACACCAGCGGCTCCGGCATCCGCGAGCTGGCCAACGCCATCCAGGCCGAAGGCATGGACGTGATCGGCTACACCAGCTACGGCGACCTGACTTCGTTCGCGCAGCAGCAAAGCCGCGCCGCCGGCTTCATCCTGTCGATCGACGACGAGGAATTCCAGACCGACGAAGATGCCACCTCGGCACTGGGCGGCCTGTACGGCTTTGTCGCCGAAATCCGCCGTCGCAACCCGGACATCCCGGTGTACCTGTACGGCGAGACGCGCACCGCGCGCCACATCCCCAACGACATCCTGCGCGAGCTGCATGGTTTCATCCACATGCACGAGGACACCCCGGAATTCGTAGCGCGCCACATCATCCGCGAGGCCAAGAGCTACCTCGACACCCTGGCGCCGCCGTTCTTCCGCGCGCTGGTCAACTACGCGCAGGACGGCTCCTACTCCTGGCACTGCCCCGGCCACTCCGGCGGCGTGGCGTTCCTGAAATCGCCGGTCGGCCAGATGTTCCACCAGTTCTTCGGCGAAAACATGCTGCGCGCCGACGTGTGCAACGCGGTGGAGGAACTGGGCCAGCTCTTGGACCACACCGGCCCGGTGGCGGCCTCGGAACGCAATGCGGCGCGCATTTTCAGCTCCGACCACTGCTTCTTCGTCACCAACGGCACCTCGACTTCGAACAAGATCGTGTGGCACAGCACCGTCGCCGCCGGCGACATCGTGCTGGTCGACCGCAACTGCCACAAGTCCAACCTGCACGCGATCATGATGACTGGCGCCATTCCGGTGTTCCTGATGCCGACGCGCAACCACTACGGCATCATCGGCCCGATCCCGAAGGCGGAATTCTCGCTGGACGCGATCCGCGCCAAGATCGAGGCCAACCCGTTCGCCCGCGAGGCGCTGGCCAAGAACCCGAACGCCAAGCCGCGCATCCTGACCATCACCCAGTCCACCTACGACGGCATCATGTACAACGTCGAGGAGATCAAGGGCCTGCTGGATGGCGAGGTCGACACCCTGCACTTTGACGAAGCGTGGCTGCCGCACGCCAGCTTCCACGACTTCTACGGCGACTTCCACGCCATCGGCGAAGGCCGTCCGCGCTGCAAGGAGTCGATGATCTTCTCGACGCAATCCACGCACAAGCTGCTGGCCGGCATCTCGCAGGCGTCGCAGATCCTGGTGCAGGACCCGCAGAACCGCCAGCTGGACACCCACAGCTTCAACGAAGCCTACCTGATGCACACCTCCACCAGCCCGCAGTACGCGATCATCGCCAGCTGCGACGTGGCGGCGGCGATGATGGAGCAGCCGGGCGGCCAGGCACTGGTCGAGGAATCGCTGGCCGAGGCGCTGGAATTCCGCCGCTCGATGCGCAAGGTGGACGAGGAGTACGGCGAGGACTGGTGGTTCCGCGTGTGGGGCCCGGAAAAGCTGTCGGAAGACGGCATCTGCGACCCGCAGGACTGGGAGCTGAAAACCGGCGAAACCTGGCACGGCTTTGCCGGCATCGAGGACGGCTTCAACCTGCTGGACCCGATCAAGGCCACCATCCTGACCCCAGGCCTGAACGTGGACGGCAGCTTCGAAGAGCTGGGCATCCCGGCATCGATGGTGACCAAGTACCTGGCCGAACACGGCGTGGTGGTGGAAAAGACCGGCCTGTACAGCTTCTTCATCATGTTCACCATCGGCATCACCAAGGGCCGCTGGAACACGCTGCTGGCCGCGCTGCAACAGTTCAAGGACGATTTCGACAAGAACCAGCCGCTGTGGCGCTGCATGCCGGACTTCATCGCCAAGCATCCGGAGTACGAGCGCGTCGGCCTCAAGGACCTGTGCCTGAAGATCCACCGCGCCTACCACGAGCACAACGTGGCGCGACTGACCACCGAGATCTACCTGTCGGAAATGGTACCGGGCATGAAGCCGTCGGACGCGTTTGCCAAGATGGCGCACCGCGAAGTGGAGCGCGTGCCGGTCGACCAGCTGGAAGGCCGCATCACCGCGGTACTGCTGACTCCGTACCCGCCGGGCATCCCGCTGCTGATTCCGGGCGAAGTGTTCAACAAGACCATCGTCGACTACCTGCGCTTCACCGAGCAGTTCAACCGCGGCTTCCCCGGCTTCGAGACCGACGTGCACGGCCTGATCGCCGAAGTCCGCGACGGCAAGAAGACCTACTTCGTGGATTGCGTGAAGGCCTGATCCCGAGCGCTGGCAAACAATGCGGCCAACCTTGTACAAGGTTGGCCGCATTTTTCATGGCCGTGCAGTGGGCTTACTGGTAGCCGCGAAAGGCGCGCGCAAAGCTGCCGTCGCGCTGCAGCGCCTGATAGCTGTGGCGCAGTCGCGCCAGTGTCGCCGGTGGCGTGCCAAGGCTGGCGGCCAGGTACAGCTCCATGGTCAGCGGCAAGGGCAGCAGCTGGCGGAACTGGCGACAATCCAGCAGCTCGCGGCGGCAATAGGCCTGCAGACTGCCCTCGGAAAGCGGCACCGCATCGATCCAGCCCAGCTGCAGCCGGCGCAGATTGGTTTCCATGTTGTCGGCGACGTCCAGCCCGGCGTGGCGGTTGGCGCTGACCTCGGCAAAGCCCTGCTCGCGCAGCCACTGGCCGCGCACATCCTGGTTGCTGATGCCGATGCGCAGGCTGCCCGCCTCCGCCAGCGTGCTGGCGCGCAGGTCGCGGCGGCTGACCAGCGCATATAGCGCCACCCGCTCCGAGCCCAATCGCCCCAGCCAGTGGAACTGCGCCTCGCGCGCCGGGGTGCGCGCCAGCGAATAGATCAGCACGTTGGGCTGGTGGCTGGCCAGCGCCATGCTGCGCGCCCACGGATAGACATGATGCTGGAACGGCAGCCCGGCATGACGCAGCAACTGCTCGACAAAGCGCGGCGCCGGCCCCTGCAGGCGCTGGCCGACGATGAAATTGAACGGTGGCGCGTCTTCGGTCACCACCTTGAGCATGGCATGTGCCCCCGCCAGCAGCGGCTGCAGGCAGCAACAGGCCAGCAACAGAGCATTCGCAAGCCGCATAAGCCCTCCGCGACGGGACAAGGGAGCCTCTTGCTGCGTTGTAGCCCACCACGGCACACGGCACAAGCCGGCCGCCCGCAGCGTGCCGGACTCCGTAGCGCTACGGAACGCCGCCCGCCGGCGGCAATGCCATAATGGCAGCATGACACCCCTGCGCCCCTATCTGCTGCCCGCCAGCTGGCTACTGCTGAGCCTGCTCGCCGGCGGCGTACTGCTGCTGGCCGGCTTCAGCCAGCAACGCAGCCTGTTCCAGCAGAACAGCAGCATCGCCCACCGCCTGCTCAGCCAGAAGATGGTGCAGCACGAGGCGGTACTGGCCACCCTCGTGCTGCAGCAACGGCCGCCGCCAGCGGCGGAGCTGCTGGCCGGCCTGCGCCCGGCGATGCCGCAGCTGCTGGCGCTGGGCCTGCTGCAGGACGGCCGCTGGCTGGGCAGCGGCAACGCGCCGCCGCCACTGGCCGCCACGCTGGCAAGGGCGCGGCAACAGCGCCGCATCCAGACCCAGGCCGCCGGGGTCGCGCAATACTGGCTGGTGGCGCCGTCCGGCTGGAGCCTGCTGCTCGACAGCCGCCGGCTGTTGGCAGCCGGCGAGTGGCCGGCCACGCTGCAGCGGGTGCAGCTGCAATTGCCCGGTGGCAACAGTGTGCTGCTGAGCCAGCCGATGCCGGCCTGGGGCTGGTCGATGACGCTCGACAAGCCGCTGCCGACCAGCGCGCAGCCGTTCACTTTTCACAGCCAGCAGCGCTACGGCATCGCGCAGTGGCCGTGGCTGAGCTGGCTGGCGGTCAGCGCGGCGCTGGCGCTGCTGCTGGCGTGGCAGCACAGCCGTCGCCAGGCGCGGCAGCAGGCACAGCGTGAGCGGGAACAGGCAAGGTTGGCCGCCGTCAGCCGCCTCAGCACCCTCGGCGAGATGGCCGCCGGCATGGCGCACGAGCTGAACCAGCCGCTGACCGCCATCCTCGCCAACCTGCGCGCCTGCCAGCGGCTGCTGGACGACGACGACGAGCGCGACACGGTGCGCCAGGCGCTGGCCAGCAGCGCGGCGCAGGCCAAGCGCGCCGGCGACATCATCGCCCGCCTGCGCACGCTGGTGACGCAGCAGGCGCCGCGGCCGCTGGCTGCCGTCGACAGCGCCGCGCTGCTGGCCTCGGTACAAGTCCTGCGCCAGGCCGAGCTGGCGGCGCTAGGCATCCGCCTGCACTGTCTTGATGCCAGTGCCGGGCGGCGGCCGCTGGCCGACAACGTGGCGCTGGAGCAGATCGTGCACAACCTGCTGCAGAACGCGGTCGACGCGCTGGCCGGCCAGTCCGGCCACATCGAGATCCGCGCCGACATCGACGCCGGTCGCTACCGGCTGCAAGTCAGCGACAGCGGCCCCGGCATCGCCACCGCCGACCTGCCGCAGCTGTTCCAGCCGTTTTTCAGCACCAAGCCCGGCGGCATGGGGCTGGGACTGAGCCTGTGCGAGACACTGGCGCACAGCCTGCACGGCCAGCTCACTGCGGCCAACCTGCCAGCCGGCGGCGCCTGCTTCACGCTGTGCCTGCCGCTGGCCGAAGAGGACAACGCATGAACCAGCACCACTCCCCGCTGATCTACCTGGTCGACGACGACGACGCGGTGCGTGAGGCACTGGCGCTGCTGCTGAAAAGCGTCGGTCTGCGCGCCGAGGGCTTTGCCAGCCCGCAGCAGTTCCTGGCGCAGCACGACCGCCACAGCATCGGCTGCGTGGTGCTGGACATCCGCATGCCCGGCATCAGCGGGCTGGACGTGCTCGACACCCTCGCCGCCGGCAGCGACCTGCCGGTGATCATGCTCACCGGCCACGGCAACGTCGACCTCTGTCGCCGCGCGTTCAAGAACGGCGCCGAGGAATTCCTGCAGAAGCCGGTCGACGACGACGTGTTCCTCGACAGCGTGCAAAAAGCGGTGCGCCAGCACATCGCCCGCCGCGACAAGCAGGCCGCCAGCCTCGCCGCGCAGCAGCGGCTGCAACGGCTTTCCGGGCGCGAGCTGGACGTGCTGCAGCGCATCGCCGACGGCATGACCAACAAGGAGATCGCGCGCGAGCTGGCGCTGTCGCCGCGCACGGTGGAAACCTATCGCGCCAACGTATTCGCCAAGCTGGAGGTCGACACCCTGGCGCAGCTGATCCGCCACTACCTGCTGCTGCTGCCGCAGCGCTGAGCGGCGCGCCGGCACAAGCACGCCCAGCGACCCTGCCCGCGCCACCACTCATCCCGTCCCGCGGCCAATAGCCGGCTCCGTACTGCTACGGAGGCCACCGCGTAATCGACCGAATATCGCGACGGCGCGACAGCAGCTAAGCTGATCCTGTCGTCCCCACTCATTCCGCACAGGAGCTTGATCATGATCCGTACCCTCATCGCCGTTACCCTGCTCGCCGCCAGCGCCGCCCATGCCGCACCGGTGACCGAACGCAATATCGCGCTGGCCGACGCGCAGAAGCTGGCCAGCGACGCGGTGGCGCAGTGCCAGGCCAAGGGCTGGAACGTCGGCGTCAGCGTGGTGGACCGCGCCGGCAACCTGAAAGCCTTCGCTCGCGCTGACAATGCCGGCCCGCACACCATCGAGGCCAGCCGTGCCAAGGCGTTCACTTCCGCCTCCGCCAAGGCGCCGACCCAGGCGATGATGGAAAACGCGCAGAAGAATCCGGGCGCGGCCAACCTCACCGACATCCCCGGCTTCCTGCTGCTGGGTGGTGGCGTGCCGCTGAAGGCCGGTAACGAGGTGATCGGCGCCATCGGTATCGGCGGCGCCCCTGGCGGCCACCTCGACGAGCAGTGCGCACTGGCCGCCATCGACGCCAACGCCGCGCTGTTCAAGTAAGTCCCGACCGGCGTTTCGCACGCCTGAAAAAAGCCACGCTCTCGAGCGTGGCTTTTGCTTTCCCGAACTGGGCTGCGACCAAGCTTGGCCGCAGCCGCAAACCGTCGCCCGGCGGCAGGCCATGCAAAAAGCCACGCCCTAGAGCGTGGCTTGTCAGCAAGTGCGTTGCGGCCAAACTTGGCGGCAGCGCTTACTCCGCCAGCGCCTGCGCCAGATCAGCGAGGATGTCGTCGATGTCCTCGATGCCGATGGACAAGCGCAGCTGGCCCTCGCGGATGCCCAGCGCCGCCTTCTGTTCTGGCGGCATGCCGCCGTGCGACATGGTGTAGCTGTGGTTGACCAGCGACTCCACCCCGCCCAGCGACTCCGCCAGCAGGAACAGCTGCAACCGGCTGGCGACGCGGCTGGCGGCGGCGCGGCTGTCTTCCTTCAGGTAGACGGTGACGATGCCGCCGAAACGGCGCATCTGGCGTTTGGCCAGTTCGTGGCCTGGATGCTCGGGCAGGCCGGGGAAGAACACCTTGTCGATGGCCGGATGGCCCTGCAGGAAGGCGGCGACCTTCTCGGCGTTGTCGCAGTGCCGCTCCATGCGCAGCGCCAGCGTCTTGATGCCGCGCAGGGTCAGGAAACAGTCCTGCGGCCCCGGCACCGCGCCGGCGGCGTTCTGGATGAACTTGATCGCCTTGAACAGCGCCGCGTCGTTGACCGCCACCAGCCCCAGCAGCACGTCGGAGTGGCCGCCGAGGTACTTGGTGGCGGAGTGCACCACGATGTCGGCGCCCTGATTCAGCGGGTTCTGCAGGTAGGGCGTGGCGAAGGTGTTGTCCACCGCCACCACCGCCCCGTGGCCGTGGGCGATCGCCGCCAGCGCGGCGATGTCGACCATGCCCAGCAGCGGGTTGGTCGGCGTCTCCAGCCACACAAGCCGGGTGTTGCTGCTGATGACGGCCTCAAGGTTGGCCGCATCGGACAGGTCGGCAAAGGTCACCTTGATGCCCTGCGCCGCCAGCACCTTGTCGAGGATGCGGTAGGCGCCGCCGTACAGGTCAGCCACCGCGATCACCTCGTCGCCGGGCTTGAGCGTGGCGCGCAGCACCGCGTCGATCGCCGCCATGCCGCTGGCGAAGGCGAGGCCGTGCGCGGCGTCTTCCAGCGCCGCGAAGTTGGCCTCCAGCGCCGCCCGCGTCGGGGTGCCGGTGCGGGCGTAGGCGAATTCCAGCGACTCGCCCACCGCGTCGTGGGCAAAGGCGGAGGTCTGGTAGATCGGCGGCATCACCGCGCGGTTGTGCTGGTGGTAGTCAAAACCGGCGTGGATCGCCTTGGTGGCAAATTTCATGGTATCCCTCGTTTCGCTCATGGCCGCATGGGGCGCGTCAGCGGGCGTGGGCGCGGCCGAAGTGGCGCTCCACCCGTTGCTGCACCTGTTCGAACAGCGCGCTCAACACCCAGTAGATCGCCGCCGCCATCAGGTACAGTGGCAGCGGCTGGAAAGTCTGCGCGATCAGGTCCTTGGTCACCATCATCAGCTCGGAGACGGTGATCACCGATACCAGCGAGGTGTCCTTGATCAGCGAGATCAGGCTGTTGGCGAGGCTGGGCACCGCCAGCCGTACCGCCTGCGGCGCGATGACGTAGCGCACCGCCGGCCACCAGCCCAGGCCCAGCGACAGCGCCGCGTCCCACTGCCCGCGCTCGACGCCGGCCATCGCGCCGCGCAGGCTCTCCGACAGGTAGGCGGCCACGTTCAGCGTCAGCGCCAGAATGCCGGCGGTGACCGGCTCGAACTCGATGCCGACGCTGGGCAGGCCGTAGTAGATGACAAAAATCTGCACCAGCAGCGGCGTGCCGCGCATCAGGCTGACGTACAGCGCCGCCAGCTGCGACAGCAGCGGCACCTGCGCGATGCGCACCAGCGCCACGGCGAAGCCCAGCGTCAGGCCCAGCACCATCGCCGAGACCGCGAACAGCAAGGTATAGCCGACCCCGGTCATCAGCACCGGGACGGCAGTCATTGCCAACTCAAGCCATTCCATCATTCATCCTTCAAATACAAACGCCTCCGCAACTGGCGGAGGCGTCAAGGTTGGCCGCAGCGCTCAGCGTGCGCCCGGTGCCTTCGATACGTCGATGCCGAACCACTTCACCGAGATTTTCTTGAAGCTGCCGTCCTTGTGCAAGGCATTCAGCGCGCCGTCCAGCGCCACCTTGAACTTCGGATTGCCCTTGGCAAACGGGATACCCATCTGCGTCGCACTGCCCACCGCGGCGCCGGCCTTCAGCGGCAGCTTGGCTTCCTTGATCGCGAACGGGATCAGCAGGCTGTCGTTGATGCCGGCATCGATGCGGCCGGTGGCCAGATCCTGGAAGATTTCCGGTGCCGACGGGTAGAACTTGGACTCGATACCGCCCTGCGCCTTCACCATCTCGGCGTAGTTGCTGCCCTGGGTCACACCCATCTTCTTGCCGGCGAGGTCGGCCAGGCTCTTGAAGCTGCGCTTCTCGTTCTTGCGCACGATCAGCTGCGCGCTGGAGATGGTGTACGGCTGCGAGAAGTCGAACACTTCCTTGCGCTTGTCGGTGATCGACACCTGGTTCAGCACCACGTCGAACTTGCCGCCCTGCAGGCCGGCCAGGAGGCCGCTCCACTCGCCGGTGATGAATTCCGGCTTCAGCTTCAGCTTCTGTGCCAGTGCCGCGCCCAGCTCCACCTCGAAACCGGTCAGCTTCTGGTCCTTGTCCTTGAAGTTGAACGGCGGGTAGGTGCCTTCCAGCGCAATCTTCAGCGTACCGCGCTGCTGCACGGTGTCCAGCAGGTCGGCAGCGTAAACGTTGGCCGCAACGCCCAGCAGCGTCAGGGTAAGCAGAACTTTTTTCATTTTTTATTCCTTTTTGATATTGATTTCAAAATCAATAAAACAGAAAGAACTATAACAAAGCCGACCGCTTTGCTCCAGCCTTGGCAGCGAATGAAAACGCATAAGGAAATCACCAAAAGCGGATAACAGCGGTGCCGGGTCAGCGGCAATCCAGAGCGCGATTGTACGCAATATCCCGCGCGCTGGCGCGGAAGTATTGCCAGTTGCCGCCAAGGCGACCCGCCGCGCCACAGCCCGCCGGCAAAGAAAAAGCCCGGCGACGCCGGGCTTGCTGATGCCGTCGCGGCCGGCATGGCCGCAAACGGCTTACACGTTGAACAGGAAGTTCAGCACGTCGCCGTCCTGCACCACGTATTCCTTGCCTTCGGCGCGCATCTTGCCGGCTTCCTTGGCCTTGGCTTCGCCACCGTAGGCGATGAAATCGGCGTAGGAGATGGTCTGCGCGCGGATGAAGCCACGTTCGAAGTCGGTGTGGATCACGCCGGCCGCCTGCGGCGCGGTGTCGCCGACGTGGATGGTCCAGGCGCGCACTTCCTTCACCCCGGCGGTGAAGTAGGTCTGCAGCCCCAGCAGCTTGTAGCCGGTGCGGATCAGGCGGTTGAGGCCCGGTTCTTCCAGGCCCATGTCGGCGAGGAATTCCACCTTGTCGGCGTCGTCGAGGTCGGCGATTTCGCTCTCGATGGCGGCGCACAGTGCCACCACCGGCGCGCCTTCGGTTGCGGCCAGTGCCTTCAGCTTGTCCAGGTGCGGGTTGTTGTCAAAGCCGTCTTCCGCCACGTTGGCGACATACATCGCCGGCTTGATGGTCAGCAGGCACAGCGGCTTGAGCAGCGCCTGCTCGTCCGCGTCCAGCTTCATGCTGCGTACCGGCTTGCCTTCGTTCAGGTGCGGCATCAGTTTTTCCAGCAGCGCCACCAGCTTCTGCGCGTCCTTGTCGCCGGCACGGGCCTTCTTGCCGTCACGGATGATGGCCTTTTCCACCGCCGACATGTCGGCCAGCGCCAGTTCGGTGCCGATGGTTTCCAGGTCGGCGATCGGATCGACACGACCGGCAACGTGCACCACGTTGTCGTCGTCGAAGCAGCGCACCACGTTGACGATGGCGTCGGTCTCGCGGATGTTGGCCAGGAACTTGTTGCCCAGGCCCTCGCCCTTGGAGGCGCCAGCCACCAGACCGGCGATGTCGACGAATTCGACGATGGCCGGCTGGGTCTTCTGCGGGTTGACGATCTTGCACAGCTCGTCCAGGCGCGGATCCGGCACTTCCACGATGCCGACGTTAGGCTCGATGGTGCAGAACGGATAGTTGGCCGCTTCGATACCGGCCTTGGTCAGTGCATTGAACAGGGTGGACTTGCCGACGTTGGGCAGACCGACAATACCGCATTTCAGACTCATGGGAATTCCTCGAATTTTCCGGCCTGCGCGCTTGGCGCCGCAGGCATTGACCGGTGGCATTGTACCACCTGGCCGATCATTTTTTGTGCACTCGGGTGTTGGCCGCAGCCTGCGGCCAACGTTTACTTGGCGGCGGTGTGCAGCGTCTTCATCGCCGCCGCGCTGTTGCCGGCCAGTACGTCCGGCATCACCTGCAGCGCCTTGGCGATGGCGTCGTCGATCGCCTGCTGCTCTTCGGCGCGCGCCTTTTTCAGCACGAAGTTGGCGACCTCGTTGCGATCGCCGGGATGACCGATGCCCAGGCGCAGGCGCCAGAAGTTGGGCGAGCCCAGCTTGGCGATGATGTCCTTCAGGCCGTTGTGGCCGCCGTGGCCACCGCCCTGCTTCAGCCGCGCCGCGCCCGGCGGCAGGTCCAGCTCGTCGTGCACCACCAGGATTTCTTCCGGCGCGATCTTGTAGAAGCGCGCCAGCGCGCCCACCGCCTGGCCGGACAGGTTCATGTAGGTCATCGGCTTAAGCAGCCACAGGTCGCCTGCGGCCAAGGTGGCGCGCGAGACCTCGCCGAAATACTTGCCCTCGCCACGCAGCGGCGCCTTGTGCTGCCAGGCCAGCTCGTCCACCAGCCAGAAGCCTGCGTTATGGCGCGTTCTTTCGTATTCCGGCCCGGGATTCCCCAGCCCCACCACCAGACGGATTGCCGACATTCTCTTGATCCCAACAATGAAAAACCCGCTGCAGAGAGTATCAGCAGCGGGCCTCGTACCGCACCGTCAAACGGTGAGGCGCTTAAGCATTACACGCGAGCGAAGTCGATGTGCAGCACCAGTTGCTTGAACGGGTGGTTCTGGAAAGCAGCAACTTTAACTTGCTCTTTCTGACCGTCGATTACCAGATCCAGCACTTCGTTGTGGAAGGCTTCGGTTTTCAGCGCGTAGTACATGGTGTTGTGGTCCAGGGTGATGGACACGGCTTCTTTACCTGCGCCGTAAACAACAGCAGGGGTTTGACCAGCGCGACGCAGGCGGCGGCTCGCACCAGTACCTTCCAGAACGCGCTTGGTAGCGATAACTTCGATTGCCATTTGAATAACTCCAGTTAGCTTTGCAGCTTGATTTAAATCTCCAGCCCACCGCGACCAGTGGGCTGAACGTTTACGGCAGGCAGGCGCCCGACGAAACCAGATCCTCATTGAAGAGGTAGGACACCGATTCTTCGTTGTTGATGCGACGCAGGGTTTCTGCGATCAGGCCACCAATCGATACCACGCGGATGCGGCTGCTCTGCTTGGCTTGCGCCGACAGCGGAATGGTATCGGTGATCACGACTTGGTCGATGTCCGAATTGTTGATGCGATCCACGGCCTGGCCGGAGAAGATGGCGTGCGAGGCGTAGGCCAGCACGCGCTCGGCACCGCGCTCTTTCAGAGCGGAAGCGGCCTTGCACAGGGTGTTCGCGGTGTCGATCATGTCGTCGACGATCAGGCAGGTACGGCCCTGCACGTCACCGATGATGTTCATCACTTCGGCCACGTTGGCTTTCGGACGACGCTTGTCGATGATGGCAAGATCGGTATTCAGCGCCTTGGCCACGGCACGGGCACGTACCACGCCGCCGACGTCCGGGCTGACCACGATCAGGTCTTCGATGCGCTGCGAACGGATGTCCTTCAGCAGCACCGGGGTCGCGTACACGTTGTCCACCGGCATGTCGAAGAAGCCCTGGATCTGGTCGGCGTGCAGGTCAACGGTCAGCACGCGGTCGATACCGGCGCTGGTCAGCATGTTGGCCACCAGTTTGGCGGTGATCGGCACACGGGCGGAGCGCGGACGACGATCCTGGCGAGCGTAACCGAAGTACGGAATCGCGGCGGTGATACGACCGGCGGAGGCGCGTTTCAGCGCGTCGGCCATGGTCAGGATCTCCATCAGGTTGTCGTTGGTCGGCGCACAGGTCGACTGCAGGATGAACACGTCGCGACCGCGCACGTTTTCCAGCAGTTCAACGGCGACTTCGCCATCGCTGAATTTGCCGACGTCGGCGCGTCCCAGCGAAATGTCGAGGTGCTTGACCACGTTTTGCGCCAGTTCCGGATTTGCCGTCCCGGTGAAGACCATCAAACTATCGTATGCAGCCATAAAAGAATTGCCTTAAATCGGTAGATAAAGAAAAAGCGTGTAAGGAGCCTTACACGCTTTTTTTCTTAGTTTACTCTCGTAAGCCTGGCTGAGGAGGAAGGATTCGAACCTTCGCATGCCGGAATCAAAATCCGGTGCCTTAACCAACTTGGCGACTCCCCAGTATTCTTTAAATTGTGCAGGGTATTGGCTGAGGAGGAAGGATTCGAACCTTCGCATGCCGGAATCAAAATCCGGTGCCTTAACCAACTTGGCGACTCCCCAGTAGCACTGCTATTCCCCGTCAAACATCGGATGCGCTGCCAACCCCTTGGCAACAAAGCCGCTGAATCGTGACGACAAGGACTGATATACTGTTTTTGCTTGATCTTCGTTACCGCATTCCAGAAAGACACAGGCTCCGGAACCGGTCATCAACGGCGAGCCGCATTCTCTTAATGCGCTCAAGGCTTCATTTACCGCTGGATACATTTGGCAAACAACGCTTTGCAAATCGTTTTGTTTTTGCGGCGTCGTTGCTAGGGTTCGCATTGTGGAGAAACTGACCTGCCCTGTCAACACCTGACGTGAAAATTCCTTGAAAACCGTCGCCGTCGGCACATGCACTGTTGGGTGCAACACCACATACCAGGCCGCCGGCAGGCTGATCTCGCTCAGCTCTTCGCCGATGCCGGTGGCGCGCGCATTGCGCCCGAAGATGAACACCGGCACGTCGGCCCCCAGCTGCACGCCCAGCTGCATCAGCGCCGCGCGCGACAGGCCGCAGCCCCACAGGCGGTTGAGCGCCAGCAGCACCGTCGCCGCATCGGAGGAGCCGCCGCCGAGGCCGCCGCCCATCGGGATGCGCTTGTGCAGGCGCAGGCTGGCGCCCAGCGTGCTGCCGCTGGCCTGTTGCAACAGCCGCGCCGCGCGCACGGTCAGATCGCTGTCCGGCGGCACGCCGGGAATGGGATTCAGCAGCACGATGTCGCCGTCGTCGCGCAGCGCGATGTCGATGCTGTCGCACAGGTCGATGAAGCGGAAATCGCTGTCCAGCAGGTGATAGCCATCGTCACGCTTGCCGGTGATCAGCAGGTTGAGGTTGAGCTTGGCCGGAGCGGGAAAGACATGAAAAACGGAATCGGTCATGGCAAAGCGGGAGCAACGGGTAACAGGGGAACAAACTGGCGCCAGTCAGACAGCACCAGACGGATGGTCAGGCCCTCGCGCTCCAGCTCGACGCGGCGCGGCTGGGCAAGGTTGGCCGCATCGCGGTGGATGCGGATCAGCCAGCCCTGCTGCTGCAGGTGGCCTTCCGGGGTGGTGGTGTAGGGAAACTGCGGCGCCGGGTGGCCACGCACCCACCACACCAGGTTGGCCAGCGGCAGCGGCCAGCCCAGCTGGCGCTCGGTCAGCGTCTCGACATCGCTGGCGAACTGCTGCTGGCCGTCGGCCAGCAGGGTAACACCATGGCTGTCGCGGTGCAGGCTGGCCACGGTATTGCCCACCGGCGTCTTGATCGCCAGCTGGTCGTCGTCCGCGGTGTGCTGCCAGTCAAAGCCGGCGACGTGGCCCTTGCCGTCCAGATTCACCGCCAGCCTGCCGGCGACGTCGAAGGGCTGGTCTTGCACCTGTGCCTGCAGCGGTGCCGCAGTGGACGGCACCTCCTGAAACGAGGCGCAGCCAGCGAGCAGCGGCAGCAGCAGTAACAGCCAGCGCACGATCATGGCTGCAGGCGCTGCAGGGTTTCACGCAGCACCGGGTGATCCGGCTCCTTCTTGCGTGCCTCGGCCCACAGCTTGCGCGCCTCGTCGAGGCGCCCGGACTGCCACAGCACCTCGCCGAGATGGGCGGCCACTTCGGCATCCGGCATGCTGGCGTAGGACGCCTGCAGGTATTGCAGCGCCTGCTCCAGCTTGCCGAGCTTGTAGTACACCCAGCCCAGGCTGTCGAGGATCATCGGGTCATCCGGCGCCGCCTGGTGCGCCTTCTCCACGTAGGCCAGCGCCTCGCGGTAGCGGGTGGTGTGGTTGCTGAGCGCGTAGCCCAGCGCATTCAGCGCGTGCACATGATCCGGCACCAGCTCCAGCACCTGCAGCAGGTCTTTTTCCGCCAGCGCAAACTGCCCGTCCAGCTCCGACAGCAGTGCGCGGTCGTACAGCAGTTCGGTGGCCCGCGGCTGGCGTTGCAGCCCCTGGTTCAGCAGCGTCATCGCCTGCGCGCGATCGCCGGCGTTCTTGGCGATCTGCGCCTGCAGTGCGACCACCCGCACCAGCTGGTTAGCATCGTTGCTCAGCGGCTGCAGGTCGTTGATCGCCTGCTGCCAGTTGCCGTCCGCGGCATCCAGCTGCGCCAGGCGCAGTCGTGCCGGCAGGTAGTTCTCGCCCTGCCCCACCTGCTGGTACCAGTGGCGCGCCTGTTGCGGCTGCTTCTGTTCGTCCGCCAGCTGGCCCAGGGTGTAGCGCAGGGTATCGGCATCGGCGTAACCGGCCTGCAGCGCGGCCTCCAGCTGGCGACGCGCCAGCTGCAGGTTGCCGTTCTGGAACGCCAGCAGGCCGGCCATGTTCAGCAGTTCCGCTTGTTTCGGGTATTGTTGTAGCGCCTTTTCGGCGTGGCGCTGGGCGTCGGTGTAGCGCTTCTCGCTGGCCAGCAGCCGCACCATGGTCAGGTTCAGCTCCAGGCTGGCGGCGGGACGCAGTTGCAGCTGTGCCTGCAGGAAGTCGATGGCACTGGGCACAGAGTGACGGCGCAGGCGGTCGACCTGCCACAGCAGCGGCAGGTCCCACGTCGGGGCGATCTTGGCGAGACGGGCGAACTCCTTGTCGACCTCGGCCTGCTCGCCGGCCTCGGCAGCCACCGCCAGGTGGGCAAAGCGCGCTTCCGGCAGCTCCGGATAGCGCTCGGCCAGGTCACTGACCAGCTTCGCCGCGGCGACCCGGTCCGGCTGCCGCGCCAGCAGTCGCGCCAGCTGCACGAAGATGGCACCGGCACGCGCCGGTTGCCGCGCCAGCATGCCTTCCACCAGCGGCTGGCTTTCCGCCAGCTTGCCGGCACGCAGCAGCGCGATCAGCAGCTGTTCGCGCGCCGAATCGGCATCCGGGTCCAGCTCGATCCACAAGGCCAGCGCCTCGGAGGCCTGGCGCACGTTACCGGAGAACATCGCGAATTCGGAGGCCCGCTGCGCCACGCGCGGGTCGCGGGTTTCGCGCGCCAGTTGCAGGTAGGTTTCCGCGGCAACACCGGCGCCACCGCGCTGCACCACGATCTCGCCGGCCAGCAGGCCGTACAGCCACTCCTCGCTCAGCTCCAGCTTGGGAATGCGCGGGTTGTCGACCGTTTCCTCCTCGACCGCCTCGTCGGCGAGATCCTCGACCACCGCTTCCGCGCTGACGGACGACGTGGGGAGAGCGGGCGGGACACTGGCGCAGGCGACCAGGGCAAGGGGGGCAAGTGCTGCGGCGATACGGAGTAGTGCGTTCATGCTTGGCCTAAACATCGGTTCAGACGGGTAGAATACCACGCCCATTCATTTAATCATGCTCACGGCAAGGAAAACTGCAATGCCGGAATTGCCAGAAGTCGAAACCACCTGTCGCGGCATCGCACCCCTGCTGCTGCACGCCACCATCCGTGGCGTGACCGTGCGCGAGGCGCGCCTGCGCTGGCCGGTGCCGCCGGACCTGGCGGCCAACCTTGCCGGTCGCCGCGTGCTCGGCATCAGCCGCCGCGCCAAGTACCTGCTCGTCGACTTCGAACACGGCACGCTGATCCTGCACCTGGGCATGTCCGGCAGCCTGCGCTTCGTGACGCCGGGCACGCCGCCGGAAAAGCATGACCATGTAGACATCGATCTGGGGCAAACGGTTCTGCGCTATCGCGATCCGCGCCGTTTTGGCGCCATCCTGTGGCAGCAGGGGCCGGTCGAGGCGCACCCGCTGCTGGCACAGCTGGGGCCAGAGCCACTGTCGTACGCCTTCGACGGCGCGGTACTGCAGCAGGCGATCCGACGCCGCGGCAGCGCCATCAAGCTGGCGATCATGGACAACCACGTGGTGGTCGGCGTCGGCAACATCTACGCCAACGAGGCGCTGTTCCACGCCGGCATCCACCCGGCCCGCGCCGCCAACGGCCTCAGCGGTGCGGAGTGCGCGCGGCTGGCCGCCGAAATCAAGGCGGTGCTGGCGCGCGCCATCGACGCCGGCGGCAGCACGCTGCGCGATTTTGTCGACGCCAAGGGGAAACCGGGCTACTTCCAGCAAAGCTATATGGTCTATGGCCGCCGCGATCTGCCCTGCCACGTCTGCGGCAGCCTGATCCGCGAGCTGCGCCAGGGGCAGCGCAGCTCCTGCTTTTGCCCGCATTGCCAGCCGTGTTAAATTGCGCCGCGTCGCCTGACTGATAAAGCCTATCGTGCATCGTCCCACCTCCTGGCCTACCCGCCTGCTCCGCCTCGGCCGCCTCGGCATGCACTTGCTGCGCGGCCTGCTGGTGATCGCCACCCGCTACCCGCGCCTGTCGCAGCCGGCCCGCGCGGTGATCACCCAGCGCTGGTCGCGGCACCTGCTGCACATCCTGGCGATCAAGGTGCGCGTCCACGGCACGCCGCCGGCGGTCTACCCCCCCAACACCCTGGTGGTCGCCAACCACGTGTCGTGGCTGGACATCTTCGCGCTCAACAGCGTCACCGTATCGCGCTTCGTGGCCAAGAAGGAGCTGCGCGACTGGCCGCTGGCCGGCTTCCTGATCAAGAACGCCGGCACCCTGTTCATCGACCGCAACAACCGCCGCGACGCCAGCCGCGTCAACGAACAGCTGGCCAAGGCCTTGCAGGACGGCGGCTGCATGGCTGTGTTCCCTGAGGCCACCACCTCCGACGGCCGCAGCCTGCTGCCGTTCAAGGCCTCGCTGTTCGAGGCCTCGCGCCTGGCGCACGCCACGGTGCAGCCGGTAGCGATCCGCTACCTGACCCCCGGCGGCCACTACTGCGCCGCCGCCGCCTACGCCGGCGACACCAGCTTCTGGCAGAGCCTGTGCCTGATCCTGGCCAGCCGCGCCATGGTGGTGGAGCTGAGCTACACCGCCGCCATCCCGCCCTACGACACCGCGCTGGCCAGCCGCTTCCAGCTGTCGGAAACCGCACGCGACGCCATCCGCGACGCGCTGCAACTGCCGGCCGAGCCCGTCGCCGCCGAATAGCCGTCCAGGCCCTGCCCGGCAACACTTCACGCCGCCTGCATGGGGCATCACCGATGCTGCACCGCCACCATGCCAGCCTGCTAGCCGGCAAAAACCAATACGGAGATTCCCCAATAGGGTTTTCCGCGATGGGGAAATACCCAATGTTGGCGCCCTGCCTGCCTGCCGCATGATCCTCGCCAACACGCCAACACAGCGTGAGCGACCATCACGGCGCCAGACACAGGAGAGTGCACCATGCAGAAAAAACCGTTTTACAAGAGCCTGTATTTCCAGGTCATTGTCGCCATCGTACTGGGGGTCACCCTCGGCCACCTGATGCCGGAACTCGGCGCCAAGCTGAAACCGCTCGGTGACGGCTTCATCAAGCTGGTGAAGATGATGATCACACCTATCATCTTCTGCACCATCGTGGTCGGCATTGCCGGCATGGAAGACATGAAAAAGGTTGGCCGCGTCGGCGGCAAGGCGCTGCTGTACTTTGAAGTGGTGACCACGCTGGCACTGGCCATCGGCCTCTTGGTGGTGAACTTCGTGCAGCCGGGCAGCGGCATGAACATCGACCCGAGCACGCTGGATACCGGCGCCATCGCCAAGTACACCGAAAAGGCCGCCGGCCAGAGCACGGTGGACTTCCTGCTGCACATCATCCCGCAAAGCGCGATCGGTGCCTTTGCCGACGGCGAGATCCTGCAGGTACTGCTGTTCTCGGTGCTGTTCGGCGCCGGCCTGTCGCTGATGGGCGAGCAGGGCAAACCGGTACTGGGCTTCTTTGAAAAAGTGTCGCACGTGCTGTTCGCGATGATCGGCTTCATCATGAAGCTGGCCCCGATCGGTGCCTTCGGCGCGATGGCGTTCACCATCGGCAAATACGGCGTCGGCAGCCTGGTGCAGCTGGCCTCGCTGATGGGCACCTTCTACCTGACCTGCGTACTGTTCGTCGGTCTGGTGCTGGGCAGCATCGCCCGCTTCTACGGTTTCAGCGTGTGGAAGCTGATCAAGTACATCAAGGAAGAACTGCTGATCGTGCTGGGCACCTCGTCGTCGGAATCCGCGCTGCCGCGCCTGATGACCAAGCTGGAGCAGCTCGGCTGCGCCAAGCCGGTGGTGGGTCTGGTGGTACCGACCGGTTACTCGTTCAACCTCGACGGCACCTCGATCTACCTGACCATGGCGGCGATCTTCATCGCCCAGGCCTGCAATATCGACCTCACCCTGACGCAAGAGCTGACCATCCTCGGCGTGCTGCTGCTCACCTCCAAGGGCGCCGCCGGTGTCACCGGCTCCGGCTTCATCACCCTGGCCGCCACCCTGGCCGTGGTACCGGAAATCCCGGTCGCCGGCCTCGCGCTGATCCTCGGTATCGACCGCTTCATGTCCGAAGCCCGCGCCATCACCAACCTGATCGGCAACGCGGTGGCCACCGTGGTAGTTGCTAAGTGGGAAGATTCGCTGGACGTGGCGCAGATGCAGCGCGAGCTGGCCAACCCGACACCGATCAACCACGGTGCACCGGTAGAGGCGCCGCACCTGATCCGCGAAGTGTCGCAAGAGCTGAGCTGATCCCGCTCTCCGCCAACACAAAGCCCCTGTCGCAAGACAGGGGCTTTTTCATTGCCGACAACGTTGGCCGCAGCCGCCGGGGCTTACCTGCCCTTGCCGATCTCGCGGTAGGGCGGGCACGGCAGCGAGAACTGGGCGCGGTCTTCCAGCCGCACCGCGGTCAGGCTGCCGCCCCACAGGCAGCCGCTGTCGATGGCCAGCACGTCCTCGCTCAGCATCAGCCCCAGCGCCGACCAGTGGCCGCAGATGATCGGCGTATCCATGCTACGCCGCCCGTCGACCGCGAACCACGGCCGCAAGTGCGCCGGCGCACCGTCCAGCTCGCCCTTGTAGGACAGGTCCAGCTCGCCGTCGTTGTTGATGAAGCGCATCCGCGTCATCGCGTTGATGATCAGCCGCCAGCGGTCCATGCCCTTCAGCTCGCCGTGCCAGCGCGAGGGCTTGTTGCCGTACAGCTTGGCGAACAGCTTGCGGTAGTCCTTGCCCGACAGCTCGTCCTCCACCTCCTCGGCCAGCCGCAGCGCCTTGTTGATGCTCCACTCCGGCAGCAGGCCGGCGTGCACCATCGCGTAGCCCTGTTCGTAGATCATCAGCGGCTGGCAACGCAACCAGTCCAGCAGCAGCTTGCTGTCGGCGGCGTCCAGCACGTCGTTGATAGTGTCGTCGCTGTGAATCTTGCCGTAGCCCTCGGCCACCGCCAGCAGGTGCAGGTCGTGGTTGCCGAGCACGATCTGCGTGCAGTCCTGGTGCTCGAACACCCAGCGCAGCACCGCCAGCGATTCCGGGCCGCGGTTGACCAGGTCGCCGGTCAGCCACAGCGTATCGCGGCCGGGGTTGAATTCAATCTGGCGCAAGAGCGCCATAAAGGGCGTGAAGCAGCCCTGCAAATCGCCAATCGCGTAGGTGGCCATGTGTTGTTGTCCTGATTGATGAATGCGGCCAACCTTGGCCTGAGAGCCTGTTCACGATCTGCTGCGCTTCGTGAAACGTTACACGGTGAGTACGGCTTCGGCATGCTGGTTTATATCTGGATAAACGCCGCTTCCTCAGCCGTTTTCGCCTTGTCTCGCTCTAGCTCGCTAGATCGTGAACGCGCTCTGAGCCGTGCCGCAACGTCGCGCCCGCCGCGATTGCCACGGCAGCGCGCCGGCCGCCAATGATAAAGGAAAGCGCATGGCCGTATCGTGCCGCTGGCTCTACAATGCGCGTTGTCCATGAAAGATTGACGACACCTCATGTCCCTGCTGCAACTGAATCCGCCGCAACGCGCCGCCATCATGTCGCTGGACGGCCCGCTCTTGGTGCTGGCCGGCGCCGGCTCCGGCAAGACGCGGGTGATCACCCAGAAGATCGAGTACCTGATCCGCGAGGGCAATTACGACGCGCGCAACATCGCCGCCATCACCTTTACCAACAAGGCGGCGCGCGAGATGCTGGAGCGCGTCGGCAAGCTGATGAACAGCCGCGAGCTGAAGGGTATCACCGTGTCGACCTTCCACTCGCTGGGCATGCAATTGCTGCGCCAGGAGGCGCCGCACCTCGGCTACAAGCCGCAGTTCTCCATCCTCGACAGCTACGATGCCGCCAAGATCATCTCCGACGTGCTCAAGACCACGCACAAGGACGAGGTGCGCAAGGTGCAGAGCCGCATCTCGCTGTGGAAGAACGAGCTGCTCGGCCCCGACGCCGCCATCGTGCAGGCCGACAACGAGTTCGACCGCATCTGCGCGATGACCTACGCCAGCTACCAGACCACGCTCACCGCCTACCAGGCGATGGACTTCGACGACCTGATCCGCTTCCCGGTCGAGCTGTTCAACAGCAATGCCGAGGTGCTGCAGAAGTGGCAGCACAAGCTGCGCTACCTGCTGATCGACGAATACCAGGACACCAACACCTGCCAGTACCAGCTGGTGAAGCTGCTCACCGGCCAACGCGGCATGTTCACCGCGGTGGGCGACGACGACCAGTCGATCTACGCCTGGCGCGGCGCCAACATGGAAAACCTGCGCCTGCTGCAGCACGACTTCCCAAAACTCAAGGTCATCAAGCTGGAGCAGAACTACCGCTCCACCGCGCGCATCCTGCGTGCCGCCAACTCGGTGATCTCCAACAATCCCAAGCTGTTCGAGAAGCAGCTGTGGAGCGAACTGGGCCTGGGCGAGCCGATCCACGTGGTGCAGTGCAAGGACGAAGAACACGAGGCCGACGTGGTGGTGCAGCGCCTCCTGGCGCACAAGTTCGAGCACCGCACCGAGTTCAAGGACTACGCCATCCTCTATCGCGGCAACTACCAGGCACGCATCTTCGAGCAGGCACTGCGCAACCAGCGCATCCCCTACCAGATGGCCGGCGGGCAGAGCTTCTTCGACAAGCCGGAGATCAAGGACGTACTGTCCTACCTGCGCCTGATCGCCAACCCCAACGACGACCCGGCCTTCATCCGCGCGCTGACCACGCCCAAGCGCGGCGTCGGTGCCACCACGCTGGAACGGCTCGGCGCCTGGGCCGGCCAGCGCGGCAACAGCCTGTTCGCCGCCGCGCACGAGGAAGGCTTCCAGCTGCAGGTCGGCGCCGCGCAGCTGGCGCCATTGCAGGACTTCTGCCGCTTCATCGTCAACCTGGAATACCGCGCCACGCGCGAGCCGGCCGGTGAGCTGGTGATGGAAATGCTGAAGGCGATCGGCTTCGAAGCCTGGCTGTACGACAGCGAGGACAGCCAGCGCGCCGCGGAAGTGAAGTGGAAAAACGTGATGGACCTGGTGGCGTGGCTGCAGAAAAAGGGTGACGCCGACGGCAAGAACCTGATTGAGCTGTCACAGACCATCGCGCTGATCACCATGCTGGAAGGCCGCGACGAAGGCGAGGTCGATGCCGTCAAAATGTCCACTCTGCACGCGTCGAAAGGGCTGGAATACCCACACGTGTTCCTGATCGGCTGTGAGGAAGGCATCCTGCCGCACAGCGAATCGGTGGACAACGGCATGGTGGAGGAAGAACGGCGGCTGATGTACGTCGGCATCACCCGCGCCCAGCGCAGCCTGACGCTGACCTACTGCGTGAAGCGCCGCCGCGCCGGCGAGTGGCTGTTCGTCGAGCCGTCGCGCTTCATCGGCGAGATCAACGGCGACGACATCCGCCACTTCGGCAAACCCGGCGCCGAGCCCATCGTCAGCAAGCGCGAGGGCAAGAGCAAGCTGGCCAGCCTGATGGCCAGCCTCGACAGCAAGGTGCAGAAGCCGGAGGAGTGAGCGCCGCATTGCGGCCAACCCTGGCGGCTACTGCCAGCGGCGGATGCGCCAGCCGGTGCGGCCGACACGCCGGCACATCATGGGCGGTGGGCAATAAAAAACGCCGCGCAACAGCGCGACGTTTTGGATGACAACTGCCGGCAACTTACTTGGCGGCGTTGGTCAGGTATTCCACGGCAGCCTTGAATTCGGCATCGGAGCCGCTGTAGCCGCCCTTGGGTGGCATCGCGTTCAGGCCCTTGGTGGCGGAAGCCACCAGACCGTCCAGGCCCTTGGCCAGACGTGGCGCCCAGGCGGCCTTGTCGCCGAACTTCGGTGCGCCGGCCGCGCCGCTGTCATGGCAGGCCATGCACACGCTGGCGTACACCTTCTTGCCCACCACCGCCGGATCCGCCGCTGCGGCGCCTTCGGCACCACCCACTGGCGGCTCGGTGAACTGGCCGCCACCGGCGTTACCCATATAGGCCACCGCGCGTTTCAGCTCGTCGTCGGACAGGTCGGCTGCGCCACCCTTGGCCGGCATCGCGTTGAAGCCTTCCAGTGCGTGCTTGACCAGGGTATCCCAGCCCTGTGCCACGCGCGGACCCCAAGCACCGGCATCACCGAATTTCGGTGAGCCAGCCAGGCCGGTGCCGTGACAGGAAATGCAGATGCCGCTGTAAACCTGCTGGCCGGTGCGCATGCCCGGAGGCGCGTCGCTGGCCACGGATTCGCCGATCGGCTTGAGGCGGGCGGCAACGGCTTCCTTGCTCATCACTTCCGCATTGACATCAAAACCGCTGGTGGCCAGTTTCGCCAGCAACCAGATACCCACCACGACCAGTACGACGATACCGAGCAAGATCGTGACGATCTGGCCTGGCGCTTTGGTTTCGTTACTCATTCCAGCCTCGCTGTAATAATGTCATTCAAAAATTGGGGAAATTATACGGAAAGCCCCCGCACAAGGCAAAGGCGCCAGGAACTTTCCGGAAATCCGTGAAACCGGCAGTCACGACTGGACGCTGGGCGCCGCTTTGCGCTATGATCCGCCTGCTTTTTTGCGCAGCACCCGTAGCTCAGTTGGATAGAGTGTCAGTTTCCGAAGCTGAAGGTCAGTGGTTCGATCCCACTCGGGTGCGCCAATCCGCCGGATTATCCGGCATCCCGCCGCAGTGTTCTTTGCGGATTGTCAAAGCAGCCTCCTCGCTGCGTCTTCCCTCGCTGTCAGCTGCATTTATATACTCTGGGCATGTTCCGTGCGCAGGCAATCGCCGCGACTGTTGCACATGCACACGCCGGCACGCGCACCAGATGCCATCCTGCTGCAAATTCCTGTCCGCCGCGGCAAATCTCCGTAAGATGTCGCCTTCACGAAAACAGGCAGGAGATGTCATGCAGTTGCAAGCCGTTACCGCCGCACTCGAACAGATCGTGTGCTACGACAAGACTGGTTATGCCCCGCTCGAACTCGCAGGTCAGCGTATCGGCTGTGTCAACGACATCTGGCGCGAACGCCTGCTGGCGCAGGAGGCGGCGATCTTCCGCGAGGAAAACGGCGTGCTGAAGGCGCTGGATGACGAGGCCGACTTTGCCGCGCGCAGCGCCACCCTTGCCGCCGCCGCGCTGCGCTGGCGCGATGCCGGCTGGCTCAACGGCTGGCGCGACGAAAAATTCACCGCCTACTTCACCGACGGCACGCCGGCGTTCGAGATGGAGCGCGCCGCGTTCCGCCCGCTGGGGCTGACCAGCCGCGCGGTGCACCTCAACGGCCTGCAGCGCATGGTCGACGGCGAGATCCGCATGTGGGTCGGCCGCCGCAGCCCGTTCAAGGACGTGGCCCCCAACCGCCTCGACAACCTGATGGGCGGCGGCATCGCCGCCGGCGAGAGCATCCAGATCGCGCTGGAGCGCGAGGGCTGGGAAGAGGCTGGCATTCCGCCGACCCGGCTGGAACTGCTGCCGCAGACCGCGCTGCTGCTGGCCGAGCGCCCGGTGCCGCGCGGCCTGCACCGTGAATGGCTGTACGTGTTCGACCTGTGGCTGAAGGAAGGCGAAATCCCGCAGAACCAGGACGGCGAAGTCGCCGAGCACGTGCTGATGCCGCTGGCGGAAGTGGAACAGCACCTGGTCAACGGCCAGTTCATGAGCGATGCCGCGCTGACCGCCATCGACTGCCTGGCGCGGCTGGGCTACTGGGGCGAAGATGCCGCGCTGCACACGCTGCTGGCCGGCGTGCGCGGCGTGCCCGGCACCGACACCGCCGGCCGCTGAGAGCGTGTTCACGCTCTGCCGCGCTTCGTGACGTTGCGCGGTGAGTACGGCTTCAGCATGCGTGTCTGAAGCGGGATAAACGCCCTTTCTCAGCCGTTTTCGCCTTGTCTCGTACTCACCCGCGAGAGCGTGAGCACACTTCAAGCCGGCAAAGCTTGGCCGCGACCGTTGCGGCCAACCTTTGCCGCTGCCGCGACGGATGGATTTTTGCTACAGTGACCTTCTTTCCCCGTAGCCAAGCCGCCGCGTCATGACCGCCTTTACCAGCTGCAACCCTGCCTCCGGCGAGGTGGTGTACACCCGCCCCGCCCTGTCCGCCGATTCCCTGCCGCCACAACTGGCCGCGCTGCGCCGCGCGCAGCACGCGTGGTCGCACCTCGCGACCGCCGAACGCGCCGCGCGCCTGCTGCTGCTGGCCGACCAGCTGGCAGCCAGCCGTCATGCGCTGGCGGCCCTGGTGTCGCTGGAAGTGGGCAAGCTGGAGCGCGAATGCCTGGCCGAGATCGACAAGTCGGTGCAGCTGATCCGCTACTACGCCGACCTGGCGCCGACGCTGCTGGCCAGCAAGGACATCGCCACCGGCGCCAGCAAGAGCGGCGTCGCCTTCGAGCCGCTGGGCATCGTGCTGGCGATCATGCCGTGGAACTACCCGATCTGGCAGGTGCTGCGCTTTGCGGTGCCGGCGCTGATGTCCGGCAACGCCTGCCTGGTGAAGCCGGCGCCGTCGGTGCCGCAGTGCAGCGCGCTGCTGCTGGACATCGTGCGTCGCGCCGGGCTGGCGGTGCTGGACGTGGCGTGGATCGACCACGAGGCGGTCGACGACGCCATCCGCGGCTGCGACGCGGTGGCCTTCACCGGCTCCACCACCACCGGGCGCCAGATCGCCGCCATGGCCGGCCGCCACCTGAAAAAGACGGTGCTGGAGCTGGGCGGCAGCAACCCGTTCATCGTGCTGGCCGACGCCGATGTCGAGGCCGCCGCCAGCGAGGCCGCGCACTCGCGCTTTCGCGACGCCGGCCAGAGTTGCAACGCCGCCAAGCGCATGATCGTGGTGCCGGAGATCGCCGATGATTTTGTCGCCGCGTTCCTGGAACACGTCCGCGCGCTGGTGCCTGGCCATCCGGCCGACGCTGCCACTACGCTGGCGCCGCTGACCCGTGCCGACCTGCGCGAGGCGCTGCACGCGCAGGTGCTGGACGCGCTCGGCCACGGCGCGCAGCTGCTGGCCGGCGGCATCATGCCGCACGGCGCCGGCTTCTACTACCCGGCCACGGTGCTGGACCACGTCAACAACGACTGCCGCATCTACCACGAGGAAGTATTCGGCCCGGTGGCCAGCATCCTGCGTGCGGCCAACGTCGACGACGCCATCCGCCTCGCCAATGACACCCCGTTCGGCCTCGGCGCCACCATCTTCAGCGCCGACACCGAGCAGGCGTGGCGGCTGGGGCGCGAGATCGAGGCCGGCGCGGTGTTCATCAACCGCTATACCAGCTCCGACCTGCGCCTGCCCTTCGGCGGCGTCAAGGCCTCCGGTTACGGCCGCGAGCTGTCCGAGTTCGGCCTCTACGAATTCGTCAACGTGAAAACCTACTGGCAAAAATAACGCCCGTGGCGGCTGCGGCCTGCAACAAATTCGCCATGCGCCGGTCGCATAGTGCTTGTTGCCTTCATTCCGTGGACCGCCATGCTGCCTCACCGCTCCCGCCCCGCCCGCACCCGCCGGGCGCGCACCCTCCCTGCCCCGCTGACGCACGCCACCCTGGGCGAAGCCGTCGGCCGCCACCCGCGCCAGCAGTTGCGCTGGCTCGGGCTGCTGGCACTGCCGCTGCTGTTGCCGCTGACCGTACCCGGCATGGCCACCAGCGTCGGCGCGCTGTGCCTGCTGCTGGCCGGCGGCCTGCTGCTGGCACGGCCGGTGGCGCTGCCGGCGTGGCTGGCGCAACGCCGCCTGCCGCCGGCGCTGGACGAGCGCCTGCAACGGCTGCTGGCACGGTTCAACCAGCGCCTGCTGACGCGCAGCCGGCCGCGACTGTTGCGGCTCAGCTCGCCGCGCTACCGCCATCTCAATGGTGGCATGCTGGCGCTGGCCGGGCTGTCGATGATGGTGCCGGTGCCGGTGATCTCCTTCGACAACATGGTGCCCGCCGCCGCGGTGGCGCTGCTGGCGTGGGGACTGCGGCTGCGCGACGGCGCGCTGCTGCTGGCCGGCTATGTCGCCACCATGCTGGCGTGGGCCTATGTCGCGCTGTTGTGGTGGGCCGGCGCCGAGATCCTGGCCTGGGGCTACCGCCTGCTGCGCGGCAGCTGGCCGGATTAAATGTCATGCCCCCGATCCTGCGTGGCGCCGCCTCGCCATACGACTGTTCCTGTCGGCGTCGGCGCGCCCGGACGCAGGGATGCGGCGAGCGGTTGCCAGCAGCGCCAGGCCGCCACTTGCGCGTATCATCGGGGGCTTGAGCGGGCAGCGCCCGTCTGGCACAGGATTCCCTCATGAGCAGTCTCCTCCTCTACGGCAACCGTCTGTCCGGCCACAGCTACAAGATCAGGCTGGCGCTGGTGCTGGGCAAGGTCGCACACCAATACCGCAACGTTGCGCTGTCCACGCCGCGCGCAGAGCGCCCGGCCGAATTCCGCGCCGCCAGCCGCTGGGACGAGGTGCCGGCACTGGTGGTCGACGGCGTGGCGATGGTGCAGTCCAACGCCATCCTGCAGTGGCTGGCGGAGAGCCAGGGCGTGCTCGCCGGCCAGCCCGGCGAGCGCCAGGCGCTGCGCGAATGGCTGAACTGGGAGAGCAACCGCATCGGCCTGTCGCTGCCCAATCTGCGCTACGCGCGCCGGTTTGAGTCGCAGCCGGCGGCCGTCGAAGCCTGGCTGGAACAGCGCTGCCGCGCCGACCTCGACGTGCTCGACGCGCAACTGGCGACGCAGGACTACCTGCTCGCCGGCGGCCTGTCGGTTGCCGACCTGTCGGCCTGCGCCTACCTGTGGTGGGCGGCCGACGCCGGCATCGACCTGCAAGCCTGGCCGCAGGTCGGCGCCTGGCTGGCGCGCATCGCCGCCCAGCCAGGCTGGCAGCATCCGGACGTACTGCTGGCGCCGGAGCGCGGGCACTGACATGAGCGCACCGCAGCGCATCTGGCTGGCCCGCGCCGCACCGGCCAAACCAGCGCTCGGCGCCGCCTGCAACGGCTGCGGCGTGTGCTGCGCGGCCGCGCCCTGCCCGCTGTCCCGCCTGCTGCTGCGTCACCGTGACGGCACCTGCCCGGCACTGCGCTGGCAGGCCGCGGCCGCGCGCTACCACTGCGGCCTGCTCACCGCCCCCACCCACTACCTGCGCTGGCTACCCGCCGTCGCCGTGCCGCTGTTCGCGCCGCTGGCGCGACGCTACCTGGCCATCGGCGCCGGCTGCGACTCCGACACCAGCGCCGAACCGGAAACCACGTCATGACCGATCTGCTTGCACCGCTGGCCGCCATTGTCGGCGCCGCCAACCTGCTGACCACGCCGCACGACATCGCGCCCTTCATTACCGACTACCGCGGCCGCTACCACGGCGCGCCGCTGGCGGTGGCGCTGCCGGGCAGCAGCGACGAAGTGGCGGCGCTGGTGCGCTTCTGCGCCGCCCACCGCATCGCCATCGTGCCGCAGGGCGGCAACACCTCCACCTGCGGCGCGGCGACGCCGGACGACAGCGGCCGGCAGCTGGTGATCGCGCTGCGGCGGTTGAACCGCATCCGCGCCCTCGACGCGGCCAACCAGACCATCACCGTCGAGGCCGGCTGCACGCTGGCGGCGGTGCAGGCGGCGGCGGCCGGCGCCGGGCTGCTGTTCCCGCTGTCACTGGCCAGCGAAGGCAGCTGCCAGATCGGCGGCAACCTGTCCACCAACGCCGGCGGCCTCGCCGTGCTGCGCTTCGGCACCATGCGCGAGCTGACGCTGGGGCTGGAGGTGATACTGCCGGACGGGCAGCGGCTGGACGCGCTGACCGCGCTGCGCAAGGACACCAGCGGCCTAGACGTGAAGCAGCTGTTCATCGGCGCCGAGGGCCAGCTCGGGCTGATCACCGCCGCCACGCTGAAGCTGTTTCCGCAGCCGTCCGCGCACGCCACCGCGCTGCTCGGTGTCGCCAGCGCCGAGGCCGCCATCGCCACCCTCAACGCGCTGCAGGCGGCGTTCGGCGACCGGCTAACCAGCTTCGAGATGATGTCCGAGGTGTGCCAGCAGCTGGTGGCCAAGTACCAGCCGGGCGCGCTGCCGTTCCAGGCGCCGTGGGCGCTACTGGTCGAGCTGTCCGACAGCGGCGACAACACCAGTCTGCAGGAGCGGCTGCTGCAGTGGCTGGCCGCGCGCGGCCTCGGCGACGGCGTGCTGGCGCAGAACGACAGCGAACGCGCGCGACTGTGGCAGCTGCGCGAACAGATGTCGGAGCTGCAAAAGCGCGACGGCCCCAGCATCAAGCACGACATCGGCGTGCCGACCTCGGCGATCCCGGCCTTTCTCGACGCCTGCGGCGCGGCGCTGCAGGCCGCCTTCCCCGGCGTGCGCATCGTCGCCTTCGGCCACGCCGGCGACGGCAACCTGCACTACAACATCAGCCACACCCGCCCCGGCAATGCCGAGCTGTTTGCCGACGAGAACGCGGTCAACGCCATCGTCTACGAACAGGTCCACCGCCTGCGCGGCACACTGGCGGCCGAGCACGGCGTCGGCCAGCTCAAGGGCCACTGGCTGCAGCGCTACAAGGACCCGGCGGCGCTGGCGGTGATGCGCGCGGTGAAGCAGGCGCTCGATCCGCAGCGCATCATGAACCCGGGCAAGTGGCTGTAGCGCAGCCCTCTCGCCCCCCAAACGATGCGGCCAACCTTGTCTCAAGGTTGGCCGCAAGCGCATCAACTATGCATTTGTATTTCTATAAAAAACAATGGCATGGCAATACAAAACAACCATAATCCTGCAACAAAAGCCCTCAAGAACAACTGCGCCGCGCCGATAAGGGATCATCCCTTGCCACCAGCATCGCTCTGCGAGATCGCGCTTCGTGCAAATCAATACCAATACGCTGGCCATGCATGCACAGCGGCAACTAGAAAAGTCGAGCAACAGCCTGACGCGGACCCTGGCGCGGCTGTCTTCCGGCCTGCGCATCAACAGCGCGATGGACGACGCCGCCGGCCAGGCCAGCGCCAGCCGCATGGATGCGAAAATCCGCGGCGAGCGCCAGGGCCTGCGCAACGTCACCGACAACGCCTCGATGCTGCAGGTCACCGAAGGCGCGCTGGCCAAGGTCAGCGACATGCTGCAGCGCATGCGCGAGCTGTCGGTGCAGGCCGCCAACGGCACGCTGAGCAGCCCCGACCGGCAGGCACTGCAGGCGGAAGCCAACCAGCTGCTGCAGGGCATAGACCAGATCGGGCGCGAGACCGAATTCAACGGCCAGCAGGTGTTTTCGCAATCCACCACCAGCCTCGGCGGCGATACCGACAAGCGCGCGGTGATGGACGGCCTGCAGCTGGGCTGGCTGGAGGCGTCGGAGCGCCGCATCAAGCAGTTCTACGGTATCCAGGGCGACGGTGCCACCATGACGGTGAACCTGAATCCGGGCACCCCAGGCGGCACGCTGGCCTCGGTCAGCTACACCGGCACCGATGGCGGCGGCAGGATGCTCGGCGTGGCGCTCAATGTCGAGATGGCCGACTTCACGCCCGCCAACCTGCCCAACGGCGGCAGCGCCCCGTTCTACAACGACCGCGTGATCGCCCACGAGATGGTGCACGCGGTGATGGGACGCAGCATGAACATCACCACGCTGCCGACCTGGTTCATGGAGGGCACCGCCGAATTCATCCACGGCGCCGACGAGCGGCTGGCCGGTGACGTAGCGGCGGCCGGCAGCGCCGCCGCTCTGGTCGGCGGCACCGCTCTTGGCGCGTGGGCCAGCGACTCGGCCCACTATTCGGTCGCCTACGCCGCCACCCGCTACCTGCACCAGCAGGTGAAACAGGCCGGCGGCAGCGGCATCAAGGACGTGATACAAGCGCTGAATGGCGGCGCCACCCTCGATGCCGCCATCAACAGCGCCACCAAGGGCAACCTGGCCACTAGCGCCGCCTTCATCGCCTCATGGAACACCAATGGCGCCGCCTTCATCGGCAGCATGGACCTGAGCAATACCGACACCGGCGCCGTCGGCGGCGCCGATGCCGACGGCGGCACGATCCTGACCGCAGAAACGGCGCTGGACGACAACAACGCCTCGCTGTCCGGCGCCAACGTGCTGCAGGGCTTCAAGCTGGACTTCCCCGACATCGCCGGTGCCACCGGGCAGAACTTCTTCACCGTGCAAAGCGGCAGCAATGCCGGCGACACGCTGCAAGGCTCGGTCGGCGCGGTGAACGTGGCCTCGCTCGGGTTGCAGGATCTCGATCTCGACAAGCTGGCCAAGTTTGCCATCTTCCACCTCGACCAGGCGCTGGATTACGTCTCGCAGGAGCGGGCCAAGATCGGCGGCATGATGTCGCGGCTGGACAGTGCCAGCCAGAACCTGCAGAGCTCGACCGAGAACGCCAGCACCGCGCGCTCGCGCATCCTGGACGCCGACTACGCGCAGGAAACCGCCAACCAGACGCGGCAAAGCGTGCTGCAGCAGGCCGGCACCGCGATGCTGGCGCAGGCCAACAGCCAGAGCCAGAACGTGCTACGGCTGTTGCAAGTCTAAGCCCAACAAAACCCCTGTTCCTGCGTTGCGTCGTCGCTGTACGGTCTGCGGTGGCGCGCCAAGGCTCAAGGACGCTGCGGGCTGTTGTTGCCAACGCCAGGCACGTGCCGCCCACGTGCGAATGCGCGGCAGCGCCCCCCCAAAAACAATGCGGCCAACCTTGTCTCAAGGTTGCCCGCATTGGCGTATTCGGTGCGGGTGCCACGACCGGCCGGTCACGGCGAGCAGGCAAAAAAAATCCCCTGAGGGTTTCCACAGGGGCCAACACGAGGAAGAAACACCACACCGGCACGGGGCCGACGGATGCTTCGAGGGGCTAACACCACAAAAACCTTTCGGCTTGAGTGCAGCGCACAATTTAAGGCAATTGCTCTAATTTGTCCACTGCTTTATCAGGGGCTTAGCAGTTACTTGCGCTCTCGCGAGCCAAAGTCAGGCACGGCGAATGTCGCCAAAAAAGCGCCGTCGATGCCGATATCAATACGCACGTTTTGGCCAAGTCCACCGCAGGATCACCCACTGATATCTGGTCGCAACAGATCGTGAACAGGTTCTTGGCGACGAGCACGCCGTGACCGGCGGATCGGCGCCTCAATCGCGCACCGGACGTTTGGCCAGCATGCGCTGCACGCTGCGGCGGTGCATGTTCAGTGCGCGGGCGGTGGCGGAGACATTGCCGTCGTGTTCGGCCAGCACCCGCTGCAGGTGTTCCCAGCTGACACGCTTCAGCGACATCGGTGCGGCGGGCAGTGCGCGCTCCGGGTCCGCCGCCACCGTGCCGAGCGCGGCGAGGATTTCGTCGGCGCTGGCCGGCTTGGCCAGGTAGTTGACCGCGCCCAGCTTCACCGCCTCCACCGCGGTGGCGATGCTGGCGTAGCCGGTCAGCACCAGCAGCCGTGCCTGCGGTGCCGCGGCCAGCAGTTGTGGCAGCAGGCGCAGGCCGCTGTCGCCGTCAAGATTGAGGTCGAGGATGATCGCCTGTGGCGCACTGGCCACTTCCTGCAACGCGCCGGCAACGTTGGCCGCATGGCGTACAGCATGGCCGCGGCGCTGCAGGCTGCGCGCCAGCATCGCGGCGAACACCGCGTCGTCCTCCACCAGCAGGATGTCCATCATGCCTCGCCCTCCAGCGGCAGCCGCAGCGTGGCGCATACGCCACCGGCGGCATCGTTTTCCAGCCGCAACTCACCCCCCAGATGCGACAGCGTCACGTGCGACAGCATCACGCCAAGACCGAGGCCGGCCGGCTTGTCGCTGTCCAGCGGCGCCAGCCCGGCGCGTGCCAGCTGCGCGTCGCTAAGGCGGCCGCGACGGTTGCGGATGCGCAGTTGCAGCTGCCCGGCGGCGATGGCGGCGCTGAGCTCCACCTCGCCGCCCCCGGCATCCGCCGCATTGTTGAGCAGGTTGCACAGCGCCGGCCAGAAGCGCGGGTCCGGCGCCATCAGCGGCCCGCCGTACAGCAGGCCGTCGCGCTGCAGCCGCACCCCCGGCCGCGTCGCCTGCCAGCCCTGCAGCTGCTGCGCCAGCGCATCGCCGATCGGCTGCGGCGGTGGCCGGCTTTCGGCGCCGGCCTTCAGCTGTACCAGCGCCTGGCGGCACAGCGCCAGCTGCTGCCGCATCAGCTGCAGATCGGGCTGCAGCGCGGCATCGGCGGCGTGGCTGGCGCACAGCTCGTCGCACAGCAGGGTCAGCGTGTTGAGCGGCGTCGACAGGCTATGCGCGGTGCCGGCCGCCTGCACGCCCAGCGCCACCAGCTGCTCGTCGCGCAGCTGCGCCTCGCGCGCCTGCGCCAGCGCCGCCTCGCGCTGCGCCAGTTGCCGCGCCAGCGACGACACGAAGGTGGTCAGCAACAGCACCGACACCGCGAAGGTCAGCCACATGCCGACCAGATGCAGACGGAAGGCGTAGGCGGCATCGTCGCCGGCCAGCGGCCACGACAGGTGCCAGCCAAACAGCAGCGCGTAGCCGCCCAGGCTCAGCAGTGCCAGCAGCCACGCCTGGCGCGGCGGCAACAGCAATGCCGCCAGCAGCACCGGCGGCAGGTACAGCGAGGCCAGCGGGTTGGCGGCGCCGCCGCTGAAGGCCAGCACCTCGGAGAGCACCAGCACGTCACCGAACAGACCCAGCGCCAGCTGCGAGCGTGGCGGCAGCGGCCAGTGCCGCAGCGCGAAGTTGAGCAGCGCCAGCGTCGCCAGCGCCTGCGCCAGCAGCAGCCACGGCAGCCGCAGCGCCAGCAATGCGGCCAGTGCCAGCGCCAGCAACGCCGCGCCCAGCATCAGCCAGCGCAGGCGGCGCACCGCCTGCGCCACCTGGCCGAGGTTGGCCGCAAACAGCGCCGGAAAAGTGGAAGTCATCATGGCGGCTACTTTAGCATCGCCGTCGCCGCGCGCGGCAGGCTGCGACGATTTGTCGCAGCGGCCGGTCCCGCCTTTTGCCGGGCACAGGCTTGACAGAAAAAAAACGGGCGGCTAATATGCGCCGCTCTTGTCGGGGGGATTCCCGAGCGGTCAAAGGGATCAGACTGTAAATCTGACGGCTCAGCCTTCGAAGGTTCGAATCCTTCTCCCCCCACCACAAGACTCATCAAAGCCCTGCGCCCCGCGTCAGGGCTTTTTTGTTTGCCGGCGCCACCAGCCCGCGGCCGCAAAAAAAGCCGCCCGCTGCTGCGGACGGCCACTTCCAGTTCGCCGGCGAAGACGCCTCCCCGCCACTTCTGACTATAGCCAATGGCCGGCGGCAGCGGAATGCGGCATCTTGTCGCAGCCTGTCCTGTCCCGCCGTACTCAGCCCAGCCGCGCCAGCACCGCATCGCAAAACGCCGCCGTACTCGCGTCCCCGCCGAGATCGGGCGTGGCGATGCCGTCGGCCAGCGTGCGCCGTACCGCCTGCTCCAGCGTTGCGGCCAAGGTTGGCCGCGCCCACCAGTGGCGCAACAGCAGCGCCAGCGACAGCAGCGCCGCCACCGGGTTGGCGATGCCACGGCCGGCGATGTCCGGTGCCGAGCCGTGCACCGGCTCGGCAATCGCCGCCTCGGCACCCAGGTTCAGCGACGCCGCCACCCCCAGCCCGCCGCCGAACGCTGCCGCCAGATCGGACAGGATGTCGCCGTACAGATTGGGCGCCAGCAGCACGTCGAAAGCTTGCGGCGCCTGCGCCAGCTTCAGCGCGGCGGTGTCGACCAGCAGCTCGTCCACCGCGATCTGCGGATAGGCACTGGCCACTTCGCGCGCAGCGTCGCGGAACAGGCCGTCGGTGAGCGGCATGATGTTGGCCTTGTGCACGATGGTCACACGCCGGCGGCCACCGTCCTGCGCCAGGCGGAACGCCGTTTCGGCGACGCGGCGCGAAGCGGCACGGGTGATGCGCTTGATGGCGGTGGCGGTATCGCCGTCGGACTGTTCCTCGCCGACGTAGAGGTCTTCGGTGTTCTCGCGCACGATCAAGAGGTCGATGCCCCCGGTCGCGCCGCTGCCGGGCAGGCTCAGGGTTGGCCGCACATTGGCGTGGCAACCCAGCTCGCGCCGCAGCTGCACGATGGGCGAGCGGTAACCGGTCACTGGATACGCCGGCGAGCTGACCGCGCCGAACAGCACCGCACCGCAGTCGCGCGCCGCCGCCAGCGTGGCCGCCGGCAGTGCCGTGCCCTGCTGCCGGAAGGTGTCCCAGCCGGCCTCGGCCTCAATGATCTGCACCGCCGGTAGCAGCCGGCGCAAGACCCGTACCACCTGCGGCACCACTTCGCGGCCGATGCCATCGCCGCTGATCACGCATAGTTTCATCTTCTGCTCCCGCTCTGTGTCGTCTGCTTGTTGTTGCATGGCAACATATCGCGCCGCCCGGCACAGGGCAAGTGGCGCCGCCACAGCGGCCGGCAAGCGCGCCACAGCGGGCTATTCGAGAACGGATATCATTCTATCCCCTGATATAAATCAAAAAAGCAATAAAGACAGAACCTTTACATCCAAGCAGTTATTTGGAAGTCGGGTTAGAATACGCGCTTGTTGAATTTGCCCGTTTGATAAAGACGACACTCATGGCTACTCTTTCCTCCGAAACCGTCCTGTCCGTTCATCACTGGAACGACACCCTGTTCAGCTTCACCTGCACCCGCGATCCGGGTCTGCGTTTCATCAACGGCCAGTTCGTGATGATCGGTCTGGAAGTGAACGGCAAACCGCTGATCCGTGCCTACTCGGTGGCCAGCGCCAACTGGGAAGAGCACCTTGAGTTCTACTCGATCAAGGTGCCGAACGGCCCGCTGACCTCGCGTCTGCAGAACATTCAGCCGGGCGACAAGGTGGTGATCTCCGGCAAGCCGACCGGCACTCTGGTGCAGGACAACCTGCTGCCGGACGCCAAGAACCTGTACCTGCTGTCCACCGGCACCGGCCTCGCCCCGTTCATGTCCATCATCAAGGACCCGGACGTGTACGACCGCTACGAAAAAATCGTGCTGATCCACGGCGTACGCTGGGTCAGCGAGCTGGGCTACCAGGACTACATCACCAAGGAACTGGCCGAGCACGAGTTCCTGGGCGAGATGATCCGCGAAAAGCTGATCTACTACCCGACCGTGACGCGCGAACCGTTCCGCAACCAGGGCCGTCTGACCGACCTGATCCTCAACGGCAAGCTGGCCAGCGACATCGGCCTGCCGCAGCTGAATCCGCAGACCGACCGCGCCCTGCTGTGCGGCAGCCCGGCGATGCTGGAAGACACCTGCAAAATGCTGGACAGCCTCGGCTTTGTCGAATCGCCACGCATGGGCGAACCAGGCCACTACGCCATCGAACGCGCCTTCGTCGAAAAATAAGGTCCGCCGTGCCGCTTGCGGCCAGCCTGTCACACCCCGCCGCGTGCGGGGTGTTTTGCTTTTGGCGCCCACCCCGCATGTATTGGCGCGCCGGACATGGCGTGGTGCCCGGCCGTGCCCTTCAGCGGCCCCGGCAGCCATGAGCGTGCCGATTGTGGATAACTTGCAGCGCAGGCCCGCCGCTGTGGATAAGCCGGTGCACGCGGCAAACCCCGCCATGCGACCGCCGGACGGGCGCGGGTAAACGGGTAAACGGGTAAACGGGTAAACGGGTAAACGGGTAAACGGGTAAACGGGTAAACGGGTAAACGGGTAAACGGCGGCAGGATAAGGAAGCCGTGCGGCCAACCTTGGGCGTTTTAACAGCGGCGTGGGCGGCGCTGTGCGGTGCGCCATACACCGGTGCCGGTATACGGCAAGACGGGAAAGACGGCGCGGAAACGACAACGGCCCGCCAGACTGTTCTGGCGGGCCGCAGAATACGCGAAAGCCAGTTATCACGAGGATAACTGGCTTTCATGTTGGTCGGAGTACAAGGATTCGAACCTTGGACCTCCTGCTCCCAAAGCAGGCGCACTACCGGGCTGTGCTACACTCCGTCACTTCCGAAGAAGTGGAGCAAATTATAAGTAACGCTCCCCGTCCTGTCAAGCCATTCTCCGAGAAAAAATACGGCCACGCCATTCAGCGCCGCGAGCGCTCCCGCGCGCGCAACAGGAAGCGGTCCAGCACCGGGGTGCAGTCGAGCAGGTGCGCGGCGCCGGGCTGCGGGTGGTAGATGCGGGCAGAGAGTCCGATTTTCAGTGGTGTCGTCATGCGGCCAACCTTTCACGCTCAGGATGCTGGCGGCCAGTCCGTCAGCCTGTAGCAGACAGACGCCGCCGGCAGGCGATTGGTTCGCCGCTCACGCCGCCGGCTGCGGCCACAGCCGCTCGGCAAGGCCGGATTGACGCGGCGGCGCGTTGAGCACGCCGGCCTCCAGCACCGCCGGGTTGCCGGCCAGCACGAACACGTCACGGGCGCGGGTAATCGCGGTATATACCAGCGCGCGGGTCAGCACCGCGCTCGGCGCCGCCGGCAGCGCCAGCCACACGCTGGCGAACTCCGAACCCTGTGACTTGTGCACCGTCATCGCGTACACGGTGTCATGTTCCGGCAGTCGCGCCGGCGCCACCTCGCGCCAGCCGCCGTCCGGGGTGGGAAACACCACCCGCAGCCGCCCGCCGCGCGCCACGGTCAGGCCGATATCGCCGTTGAACAGGCCGATGCCGTAGTCGTTGCGCGTCACCATCACCGGCCGGCCGGCGTACCAGTCGCTGCCGACGGTCTTGCGGCCAAGCCTTTCCAGCTCGGCCTCGATCTGCGCGTTGATGGCCGCCACCGTGTGCCGCTCCGCCGCCAGCAGCATGAAGCGGTGGAAGGCGGCAAACAGCGGCGCCCAGTCTTCTGCTGCGTCATCCAGCTGCGCCAGCGCCTGCCAGTAGTCGGCGCGCTGTGCCAACAGGCCGGCGGCCTCGGGCAGCGCCGGCTGCAGGCGGATGTCGGCCAGCTCGTGCTGCGCCAGCAGTGCGTGCACCTCGTCCAGCGCCGCGGCATTGACCGCGCGCGCCAGGCGGCCGATACCGGAGTCGGCACCGAAGCGGTGGCTTTTCTGCAGCACCACCACGCTGTCGGTGAGGATGGCCGTATCGTCGATCACGCCGGGCAGGCTGACGCCAGCGGCAACCAGGCCTTGCGCCGTGTCGCTGCGCCACGCCTGGCGGCTGCAGATGTCACCCAGCACCGCGCCGGCCTCCACCGAGGCCAGTTGGTCGCGGTCGCCGAGCAGGATCAGCCGCGCGTGCGACGGCAGCGCCGCCACCGTCTGCGCCATCAGGCTGAGATCCACCATCGACGCCTCATCCACCACCAGCACGTCCAGCGGCAGCGGGTTGGCCGCATGCTGGCGCGGGCGCGCGGTGCCCGGGACCAGCCCGATCAGGCGGTGCAGCGTCTGCGCCTTGTCCGGCAGCTGCGCGCGCACCGCGTCGGCCACCGGCAGCTTGTCGCGCGCGGCGCGTACCGATTCGGTCAGCCGCGCCGCCGCCTTGCCGGTCGGCGCCGCCATCGCCATCACCAGTGGCCGCGGCGACAGGGACGCCAACGCCGCCAGCAGCCGCACCACGGTGGTGGTCTTGCCGGTGCCGGGGCCGCCGGAGATCACCATGAAGCGGCGCTCGGTGGCCAGCCGCGCCGCCAGCCGTTGCCAGTCGCCGGCCGCGGCACCGTCGAACAGCGCGTCCAGCACACTCTCTACATCGCCGCCGAACGGCTGCGGGTCGCGCGCCAGCAGCGTCAGCGCCGCCACCAGCTGGGTCTCGTCCTGCCAGTGCCGCGCCAGGTACAGCCGCCCGCCCTCGTCCAACACCAGCGGCGTGTAGTCGCCGGCGCGGCCGGCCAGCGGGCTGCGCCGCAGCCGCGCGTAGTCGTCGCCGGACAGGCCACCGAGGCAGACGTGGCCGCCGGCCACCGCCGCCAGCAGCCGTTGCAGCAGCGGCTGCAACGCCGGGCCGTGCTCGGGGTCCAGCCGCGCGAACAGGCGCGCAAGCTGGTCGGGAAGAAAGCTGTCGCTGACAGTGGCAGTCATGGGCAAACCTGGCAAAAGACGTTACCCGCCGCAGCGGGTAACCGGGATGGACATCACGATACCGCACGCCACACTCAGGCGCCCAGCTTCGCCTCCAGCGCCTCGCAGATGGTGGTCAGGATCTTGATGCGCGCGTAGTACTTGTTGTTGGCCGCCACCAGCGTCCACGGCACCGCGCTGGTGCTGGTACGGTCGATCATGTCGCACACCGCCACCTTGTAGTCGTCCCACTTGTCGCGGTTGCGCCAGTCTTCCTCGGTGATCTTGAAGCGCTTGAAGCCGGTTTCCTCGCGCGACTTGAAGCGCGCCAGCTGCTCGTCGGCACTGATCGCCAGCCAGAACTTGAGCACGATGGCGTTGTTGTCGCGCAGCTGGTGCTCGAAGTCGTTGATCTCGTAGTAGCCGCGCATCCAGTCGGCGGTTTCGGCGAAGCCCTCCACCCGCTCCACCAGCACGCGGCCGTACCAGGTGCGGTCGAAGATGGTGACCTTGCCCTTGCCCGGCACGTGGCGCCAGAAGCGCCACAGCCACGGTTGCGCGCGTTCCTCCTCGGTCGGCGCCGCCACCGGCACGATGCGGTAACGCCGCGCGTCCAGCGCCTGGGTGATGCGACGGATGGCGCCCCCCTTGCCGGCGGCGTCGTTGCCCTCGAACGCCAGTACCAGCGAGTGCTCGGCGAACTTCGGATGCCGCGTCAGCCCGTTCAGCCGCCCCTGCAGCGCCTCCAGCTGCTGCTTGTAGTCGTCCTTGGACAAGGCCTGATCCAGCTGCAGCGACTCCAGCAACAGCTTGTTGTCCGCCGGCGGCGTGATCGCCGCCACGTCGGAACGCGCCTGCCACACGTGGTCCAGCGCCAGCCGCTGCTGCAGCGCCTGCAACAGCGCGCGGCCGACGGTCAGGCTGCGGTAGTTGGCATCCTCACCGTCCACCACCAGCCACGGCGCGTAGGCGGTGTTGGTCAGCCGCATCATGTGCTCGGCATTGTTCTTGATGCGGCTGTACTGGCCGTGGTGCTTCCAGTCGGCCTCGGTCACCCGCCACGCGGTGGCCGGGTCTTTCTCCAGCAGCTTCAGCCGCTTCTTCTGCTTGTCCTCGGCCAGGTGCAGCCAGAACTTGAGCACCAGCACGCCGTCGTTGGCCAGCATGCGCTCGAAGCGCAGGATGTCGAACAGCTGCTTGTCGAAGGCGTCGCGGTTGGTCTTGCTATCGACGCGGTCGAACAGCGCATCGGAGTAGTAGGAGCCGAAGAACATGCCGATGCGCCCCTTGGCCGGCAGCTCGCGCCAGTAGCGCCACATCCACGGCCGTTCGCGCGCGTCGTCGTTGGGCTTGTCGAAGGCGGCGGTGTGGATCAGGCGCGGGTCCAGCCACTCGTTGATCTGGCTCAGCGTCTCGCCGCGGCCGGCACCGTCCATGCCGTGGATCAGCAACAGCAGCGGGAATTCACCGCGCTGCTTCAGCTCGTACTGCACGTCCAGCAGCGCCTCGCGCAGCGCGGCCTCCTCGGCCTTGTAAGTGCTCTTGTCGATGACGTGGCCGATCTCGGCGGATTCAAACATGGTGATCTTCCCGTAAAGGTTGGCCGCAGAGTATGGCAGACGGCAATGATGACATGATTGTAGAACGTGGATTGTGGCGGCAGAGCACCGCGGTGGTGTTGATGTGTGGCAAACGACCCTATTCCTGATAATCCACCGCTTCCAGCAGCATTTGTGCCAATTGCCTCGCCTCTGCCGCCGGCAGGGTCAGAGGAGTCATCTGGTAACTTGCAAAGGACTTAGCCACAATTTCCAGCCCGACAAACCTGACAGGCCCGGCATCAAGGACATGCACCTTGATGTCATTGGTAATCATGCGGTGGCGCATGTGGGCACCATCAAAAGTTTTGACGATCCTTCCAGTAAAAAACAGGCTTTTACCGCGTTTGGATGTACCCAGCCAGAAAAGCAACGCCATGACACCAAGTACAAATATCAGCGAGATATTTTCCAATGCTCTCTCCTTGAGCCATACATTCAAGCGATCAACACTATCGGTGCATTATGCATTTGTCACCCAAAAAATACCGACTGTGACGAGGCCACACCGCGCCTACTCCAATGTCAAACCGACCTATTTGCTACTTACACCCCCCATCCAGAAGAGTAGGGTGCGTCACCCGCAGGGCGACGCACCACGATGGCATGATTGCTTGTGGCCAAGCTTTGAACACCGCCAGGCGCGTCGCCCGGCCAGCCGGGTGACACACCCTTCATCAATAAGCACACCCCACAAAAACCAGAGCCGCACCGACACGCCCCATCCCGTTGGCGCAAGCCGTGCACACTGTCGCCAGCCCGGAAACAAGCCGCCCTCTTTTGAGCGCAGCGGGCCGGGATGGCGGCGGTTTGCACGGGAATGCTTGTGCCGTCGGGTCGCCTTTTCTTTGCTTACTTTCTTTTTGGCGAAGCAAAAGAAAGTAAGCCGCCGCCGCGCGGAAAGCGGCAGATAAAAATTATCCGCGCAGCGGATACTCCAGACCAAAACAAGGTTGGCCGCAGACCGGTGACGGCATGCGGTCAGCCTTGGTGACGCCCCCTACGCCGGCGCCGTGGCCCGGAACACCCCATCCAGCGCATCCAGCAGCGCGTCCGACGGTGCATCGCGCCACACACCGTAGCCCGCGTTGCTAATGCCGCGCAGGTACAGGTAGCGCACACCGCCCAGATGCAGCTGCGGCGCGCGCTGGGCCAGGTAGCGGCGCAGCGCCACGCAGTAGATCAGGTATTGCAGGTAGTAGTGTTCGCGCGCCACCGACGCCGCCAGCGCGTCGTCGCCGTAGCAGGCAAAGCCGTCGCCGAGGTGGTTGGACTTGTAATCCACCAGCCACAGCGCGTCACCGTGGATGAAGGCCAGGTCGATGAAGCCTTTCAGGTAGCCCTGCACGCGGTCGAAGGTCAGCGTGGCCGCGGCCTCGCGCAGCGGCGCGGCCAGGCCCATGGCCGGGTCGGTGAGGATGCGCTGCAGCCTAGCCAGGCTCAGGCCGTCGGCCGGCAGCGTGAACTCCATCTCCACCAGCCGCCGCGTGTTCGGCACGCCGGCCAGCCGCACGCCGGGCGCGATGTCGCAGTGAATGGTGTCGTGCAGCATCGCCAGCGCCGCGTCCTGCCACAGCGCGTCGAAACCGTGCTTGTGCAGCGCCTCCTGCACCACTTGCGGCCAGTCTTCCGGCCGGGTGAAATCGGCACGCTCGAACATGTCGTGTAGGCAGGTACCGGCGCGCGCGCCGCGCGGAAAGCTGAAGCGGTCGGCCGCCACCGCGGCGTCCGGCTGCTGCAGCGGGCCGTGATCGTGATCCGGCGCCTCGCTGCGCGGGCTGGCGCTGCCGTGCAGATGGCGCGTCAGGCCGGTAAAGCTGCTGACCCGCCACGGCGTGTACAGCGAGCGGTTGACGCCGGCCAGCTGCGGCACGAAGTTCGGCGCCGCTTCCGGCGACAGCGCGTTGAGCGCGACGTCCACCTCGCGGCAGCGCACCGCGTGCGGCAACCGCGCGGCCAGATCGGCCACGTCGTCCGCCAGCTGCGACGCCAGCAGCTCGCCGGCCTCCAGCTGCGCCAGGTTGGCCGCGGCGCGGCCGTGCAGCAGCCACGACAGCGCGGCGGTGTGCATCTTCTGCACATGGCCCCACACCACGTACTGGCGGTGCTCGGCGCGAGTCAGCGCCACGTACAGCAGGCGCAGCTTTTCCGCCAGGATTTCGCTGCGCGCCGCATCGCGCGCGCCGGCGCTGACCAGATCGTCCGGCGCCAGCCACGACTCGTCGCCGTCGCGGTAGCGCCAGAAGGTGGTGTCGCGCCGCTCCAGCGCGCCGTCCCACAGGAAGGGGCAGAACACCAGCGGGTACTGCAGCCCTTTCGCGGTGTGGATGGTGACGATCTTGACCAGCTCCGCGTCGCTTTCCAGCCGCAGCAGCGCCTCTTCCGCCGCCGGCGGGCTGGCCACCTGCGCCTCGAACCACGCCAGCAGCGGCGCGATGCCGGCCATGCCCTCGCTCTGCTGCTGGATCAGCTCGGCCAGATGGCCGAGGTTGGTCAGCCGCCGCTCGCCGTCCGGCTGCGGCAGCAGCCGCACCGCCACTGCCTGCCGCGCGAAGAACGCCCGCCACGCCGCCATGAAGCCGCGCTGCTGCCACGCCTTGTGATCGTCAAGGTTGGCCGCCAGCTGCGCCTCCCACGCCGTTTCGTCGTCCAGCAGCGCCAGCAGCCGCGCGGCGTCGAGGCCGAACAGCTCGGTGGCGCACAGCGCCTTCAGCCGCCCTTCCGAGGCCGGCTCCGCCCACGCGCGCAGCAGCGCCAGCAGCTCGCCCGCCTCGCGGCTGGCGAACACGCTTTCCTGCGTCAGCGCCACCGACGGCACGCCGCGCGCCGCCAGCGCCTCGCGCACCGCGTCGCCCTGGCGGTGGGTGGCCACCAGCACCGCGATGTCGCCGCCGGCCAGCGGCCGTACGCTGTCACCGCGCCGCAGCCGCGCCTGATTGGCCCGCGCCAGCGCCAGCAGGCGCGCGATCTCGTGCGCGCAGGCGTCGGCGGCATACGGCGTGGCCTCGGTTTTCGATACGCCCTTGGCGCTGTCGCTGGCCGGGAAGGTCAGCAGGTTGAACGCGGCATCGCCGTCGTCGACTTCCAGCACGCTGCCGCCGGCCGGCGCCGCGTCCACCGCCGGATAGTCGATGCCATCCAGCAGGAAGGGCTGCGGCCGGTCGAACAGCGCGTTCACCGCCGCCACCAGCGACGGCTGCGAGCGGCGGTTGGTCAGCAGCGTGTACTGGCGCTCGGCGGGCGCATCGTTGCGCGCGGCGAGATAGGCGAAGATGTCGGCACCGCGAAAGCTGTAGATCGCCTGTTTCGGATCACCGACCATGAACACCGGCCGCTGCTGCTGCACGAAGGCGTGGCGGAAAATGCGGTATTGCAGCGGATCGGTATCCTGGAATTCGTCGATCAGCGCCACCGAAAAATCCGCGGCGATGCGTGCGGCCAACCTTGGCCCGTGCTCGGCATCCTCCAGCGCGGCGGCCAGATCGGTGAGCAGGTCGTCGAAACCGCGGCTGCGCGTGGCGCGGCGCTGCGCCACCGCGTGGCGGTTGATCCAAGCTATCAGCTGCAGCTTCAGCCCGGCCAGCTGCTGCCCCAGCGCGGCGCTGTAGGCCGCCCAAGCCGCCAGCCACGTTTCAATCAGGCCGAACAGCGCATGCTCGGGCGGCGTGGCGCCCTTGTTGCAGCCCTTGGCCAGCGCCGCCGGCGTCAGCCGCTGCAGGTCTTTTTCCTGCGCCGACGTCAGCTGCGGCAGGCTGGCGTCCGCCGCCAGATGCTGCAGCAGCTTCAGGTAGCGCTGGCGCTGCTCCGGCTTGTAGCTGGTGCGGCTCAGCCCTTCGGCCGCCAGCAGGCAGGCGCCGCCCTCCTCGATGGTGGCGGCCGCAGCCTGCAGCGGCTGCCACGCTGCCGCCGCCGCCGCGCGCGCATCCAGCAGCGCGGCGCTGTCGATGTCGGGGTGGCGCAGATAGGGCTTGGACAGGAAGGGGCGGATCTCGGCCAGCCAGCCTTCCGGCGTGTCGCCGTTCTCGGCCAGCACCTGCGCCAGCTGCGGCAGTGCCACGATGTGCTGGCGCCAGAAATCGTCGGCCAGCTGCTGCAACTCGGCCAGGTTGTCGCTGGCCAGCTCGGCGGCAAAGGTCTGGCCGCTGTCGAACGCCGCATCGGTCAGCACCCGCTGGCAGAAGCCGTGAATGGTGTAGATCGCCGCCGCATCGAAACCGTTGATGGCGGTACGCAGCCGCTCGCGCGCCATGGCGCCATCCTGAACCGCCAGCCGCGCCGCCAGCGCGGCGAGGAAGTCATCCCCCACCGCCTCGCCGTCCATCACCCGCGCCAGCTCGGTCAGCCGCCGCCGCAGACGGTCGCGCAGCTCGGCGGTGGCGGCCTTGGTGTAGGTCACCACCAGGAGCTTGTCCAGCGTCGGCGGCGGGTTGCCGTCGGCGTCGTGTTCCAGCAGCAGGCGGGTATACAGCGCGGCGATGGTCCAGGTCTTGCCGGTACCGGCCGAGGCTTCGATCAGGTTGGTGCCGGTGAGCGGGCAGTTCAGGGGGTCGAGGGGGTGCATGTCTGTACCGTTCACTAATTGGAATTCAGGCCGAATGCACGACTACCGAGCTTGGTTTTGTAAAGGTTTTCAACTGCAATCACCTCACCCTTGGTCATCCCGCGCGGTAGGGTCCGTAGAATGGAAAAGCGGAAATGAGATGCATGCTTCGGATCAGTCTGCAGCAACTCGATCAGTTGCACGTTGTCCCCATGGCCGGTAGCGGCATAGGTTTTCCAGCGACCAAGAATGCCTTCCTGTCCGTATGCCGATCCAACGTACTGCTTGCCTGTAGAGGCATCCACAATCAGATACACCCCAGCAACCGCAGCCAGCATCTGATGCCAGCGAGTATTGGCGGCTGGATTAGCAATGATTTTGCGTAACTCATGAGAAGTAATAACGAAATCCAGATAACCCGGAAACTCGCTGACATAACCAGCAGGCAGCACAGCGACCACCTCCTTGTCCTTGTCGTGTGCCCACTGATGCCATGCTAGAGCAGCCTTACCCCAATCAATGAGTAGTCGCCCCTCCAGTGCAGCAAAGCGTGGGTCCTTTTGTAGCGAGTAAATATAAGAAGAAGGTTTTTCCTGCTCAGCGTAGAGGTAGTGTTCTGGCCAACGATAGTCTTCTTGATATTCAACGCTCTTGACTTGATAAACGCCAACAAATTGAGCCTGATTGCCCTCCGTGCCAATAAAGGAAACAAGCTGATCGCAATCGGAAAAAACTGGCGCGCTCTGCGATGCCTGATAAATATCTAACTGGTCATTGAGATAAAGCCGCTGCAGATCCAGTTGATTGTGTTTATGCCTTACGAATTTTACGCGAGACGAAAAATCCATGCCTGCACTTGCCAGTAAGCTTTTAATTGTTAGCATCGGGTATGTATCTTTCTTTGAATATGTCAGTCTTTATTCCAAGCCTTAATAAAGTACCGGATTTCTTTTAACCGACCCCATTATCCATCTGCACTGCGCTCACCATCGGCTTCAGCAGCGTTTCCGCCAGTTGCGCGAACAGCGGGTCGGACAGCGGTTCCTGATGACGGAACACCAGCTGGTTGGCGGCGTCGTCGCGCTGCGGGCTGCGGCCGAAGCCGGTGAAGTCCGGCGCCCATTCGTTCTGCGCGGCGTCCAGTTCCTGGCCCGGCTTGGCGCGGGCGTAGGCCAGCGAGGTGCGGGCGAAGAACGGTAGCGGCTGGCTTTGCCCCTGGCGGTAGCGCAGCAGCCAGGCGTGCAGCAGGCCGCACGCGTCCAGCGCCGTGCCGTCGCCGTCGTCCGTACCGAAGCTGTGCACGCCGTCTTCGGCAAACAGCTGCGATTGCGGCGCGATGCCGGGCACGGCGGCGGCGAGGCGTACCAGGTGTTCCAGCCACAGTGCGATCAGGTCGCCGGCGTAGGCCTTGCGCGGCACCACGCGCAGCAGGCCCTCGGGGCGCAGGCCGGACAACTCGCCGCTGAGCAGGATGTCGCCCAGCTGCAGCCGCACCGGCTGCGGCGGCAGGGTGTCGTCCAGCAGCGTGGCCGGCAGGCGCGCGGCGAAGCGGGCGCTGGCGGCGCGTTCCAGCGCCAGCCACGACTTGCCCAGCGCGGCGTCGGGCAGCAGGCCGCGGCCCTGCAGCCGCGCTTCGGCGTGGCGCAGCGGCTGGCGCGCGAGCAGGGTGTGCACCAGCGTGTCGCGGATGTCGGCACGGCTGTCGCGGTCGATGGCGAACGGCTCGCGGGTGGGCAGCTCGTCGGCGATGCGCTCCAGCTTCAGGCCGAGGCGGTCGGCCAGCCAGGCCCGCACCGGATTGCGCCAGAAGCGCAGCAGGTCGGCCAGCCGCACTATGGCAGCGTCCGGCAGCGCAAGGTTGGCCGCAAACGGTTGCGGCACGGCCGGTGGCGCGGCCAGCGCCTGCTGCCACACCGGCTCGAAGCTGTCGGCGGCGCGGTAATAGGCGCGCGAGAACGGCTGCAGCGGATGGCGGGTAGTGATCGTGTCACTGATGTCGCCACCGCTCATCGCGGCCAGCGTGTCCAGCAGCTCGGCCACCAGCGGCGACGGCGGCAGCGGCTCGTCGCTGCGCACGCTGCGGCCGACCCAGCTCAGGTACAGCGTGTCGCGGGCAGAGAGGATGGCCTCCAGGAACAGGTAGCGGTCGTCGAAACGGCGCGAGCGGTCGCCCTTTTGCGGATGGCGCGCCACCAGATCGAAGCTGACCGGACGCTCGTCGCGCGGGTAGGCGCCGTCGTTCATGCCGATCAGGCACAGCACGCGGAACGGGATGGAGCGCATCGGCACCATCGCGCAGAAGGTCAGCCCTCCGGTGAGAAAGCCGCCGCTGCTGGCCACCTGCAGCTGGCGCAGCACCGCGTCGCGCACCACCGCCAGCGGCACGCAGCCGTCAAAAGCGGCCAGCGCGGCGTCGGCGGCCAGTTCGTCGGCGATGCCGTGCAGCACCTGCAGCGCGGCCTCGCCGTCCTCCTCCACCTGAAACAGGCTGGCGGCGGCTTCGCGCAGGCGCTCGGCCCAGTCGGCGACGCTGGCCGGCTGCGCCCACAGCTCGGCCAGCACGCACAGGGTGTCGAACAGCGCGCCCAGCCGTGCCAGCCGTTCGGCGGCCTGGCCTTGCGCCGCACCGTCGGGTAGCAGGCCGCCGAACAGCGGCTCGCCGTCGCCGGCGAGGCTGGCCGGCAGCAGCGTGCCCAGCAGCAGGCGGTCCAGCCCCCAGCGCCAGCTGTGCACCGCCTCGGCCGGCAGCCCCAGCGCCGCCTTGTGCGCCGCGTCGCGGCCCCAGCGGATGCCGGCGCCACGCACCCAGCTGCGCAGCAGGGTGACGTCCTCGTCGGCGAGGCCGAAGCGGGCCAGCAGCTCGCGGCAGTCGAGCAACGCCAGCACCTCGTCGGCGGCAAAGCGCGAGTCGGCCAGCTGCAGCACCGCGCCGAAGGTGGCCAACAGCGGCACTTCACGCGTCAGGCGGCGGTCGGCGATGCTGTAGGGGATGGACGGCGCGTCGCTGCGGTAGCCGAACACCGCGTCGATGTAGGCCGCGTAGGCGTTGATGTCCGGCGTCAGCACCGCGATGTCGGCCGGGGTCAGCGTCGGGTCGGCCACCAGCATCGCCAGCAGCCGGTCTTTCAGCACTTCCAGCTCGCGCATCGGGCTGTGGGTGATGTGGCAGACGATGGAGCGGTCGTCTGTCGCCGGTGGCTGCACGTTGGCCGCAGGCGGGTTGAGCTGCAGGATGTCGCGCTGCAGCCGCGCCAGCAGGCTGTCGCCGGCCGGTGGCAGGAACATCGACTCGGCGTCCGGCACCCCGGCGGCGATGTCGTCGAAAAAGTCGCGCCCCTGCTGCCCCAGCGAGGCCAGCAGCGGGTGGCCGCCGTCAGCGCTTTCGCCACGGGCAAACAGCTTCAGCTGGCCGCGGGCGTCGACGATGTCGCCCCAGTAGGCCTCGCACGGGTTGAGCAGGAACACGTTGACCTCGGTCAGCTCGGCCATGCGCAGCAACAGCGCCAGGTACATCGGCGCCAGCGTGGCGATGCCGAACACCGACACCCGCTCGGGCAGGTGCTCCGGCCGCAGGCGGGCAAAGAAGTCGTCGAGCATGGTGACGCGGTGGCGGCCGGGCAAGTCTGCGGCCAGCTGTTGCCACAGCGCCGCCTGCCACGCCTCGTCCTCGCCCAGATCCAGGCGCTGGCCGGCCTCCCACGCGCGTATCCACGCCGGGCGGAACACCAGGTACTGGTCGTAGATGTCGGCGATCTTGCCGGCCAGCTCGAAACAGGCCAGCGGCCCGCCCTGCAGGTAGCGCACCAGCGGCGTGTACGGCTCGCCGGAAAGCGTCGGCAGCAGCGCCATCAGCCGCCAGGTCAGCACCTCCGGCGCAAAGGCGGACTTGGGCGGCAGCTCCGGCAGCACCGTCTTCATCAGCCGCCAGCCAAAGCCGGCCGGCAGCACGAACTCAAGGTTGGCCGCGAGGCCGCGCTCGCGCGCCAGCTGCAGCGTCAGCCAGCGCCCCATGCCGCGACTCTGCACCATCACCACTTCCGGCGCGAACGGATCGGCCAGCGGCGTGTCAGTCAGGTGGCGATAGAGTATGCCGAGGGCTTCGAGGCGGTTGGACTGGTACAGGTGCAGGGACATGGCGTGGTGATGGCGTAGTCATCAAGGTGCCAAGTTTAGCACCCCCGCCGCCGGGCAAAGCCGCTACCATTACCCGATCCGGATAAGAGCCTGTTCAAAGTCTCGCGAGCTGGAGCAAGGCAAGGCAAAAACGACTGCGGAGGCGGCGTTTATCCCGATATAAACAAGCCTGCCGAAGGCGTTTTTAACGCCGTATTGCCCCATCGAGATCCGTCACGGCAGACATTGAACAGCTTCCACGAAGACACACAGGAACCCCGACCATGGATTATCTCGTACTGAAACACGCCCACGCCGGGCTGGCCTATCTGTCGGTGACGCTGTTCGCCGCGCGCGCCGCGCTGTCCTACACCAAGCCGGCGCTGCTGCAGGGCAAGGCGCTGCGCATCGCGCCGCACCTGATCGACACCCTGCTGCTCGCCGCCGGGGTGACGCTGGCGGTGTGGGCCGGCTTTTCGCCGCACAACCAGCCGTGGCTGGCGGCCAAGCTGCTGGCACTGCTGGCCTATATCGCGCTGGGCAGCATCGGTCTGAAAAAGCTGCACGGCTCGCCGTGGCGCGCGGTGGTGCTGGCGCTGGCGCTGGCGATGCCGCTGTACATGATCGCGGTGGCCAAGACCAAGCTGGCGTGGCCGTTCTGAGCGCGTAAAAAAAACCGGCCCGCAACGGGCCGGTGCAACAGACAGCAGGGAGAATGAACCGGGGGTTTCAGAGCGTACTCGCGATCCCGCGAGTACGCCGCTGATCGTGAACAGGCCTCAGACGCCGAGGCGGTCGCGCATGCCGTACCACCACGCGCCCAGCGTCAGCATCGGCACACGGAACAGGCGGCCGCCGGGGAACGGGTAGTGCGGCAGGCTGGCGAAGGCGTCGAAGCGCTCGCTCTGGCCACGGATCGCCTCGGACAGGATGCGGCCGGCGAGGTGGGTAAAGGTGACACCGTGGCCGCTGCAGCCCTGCGAGTAGTAGATATTGCTGTCGATGCGGCCAACCTGCGGCAGCCGCGACAGCGTCAGCGAGAAGTTGCCGGTCCAGGTGAACTCGATCTTGACCTTGGCCAGCTGCGGGAAGGTGTGCAGCATCTTGGGGCGGATCAGGCTCTCGATCTCGCCCGGGTCGCGCGCGCCGTACACGGTGCCGCCGCCGTACAGCAGGCGGTTGTCGGCGGTCAGGCGGTAGTAGTCGAGCAGGAAGTTGCAGTCTTCCACGCAGTGGTCGCCCGGCAGCAGCGATTTGGCCAGCGCCGGGTCCAGCCGCTCGGTGGTCACCACCTGGGTGCCGCACGGCAGGCTCTTTTCCGCCAGTTTCGGGATCAGGTCGCCGAGGTAGGCGTTGCCGGCCACCACCACGAAGCGGGCGCTGACCTGGCCCTCTGCGGTTTTCACCACCGCCACCTCGCCGCGCTGGATGTCGGTCACCGCCGACTGCTCGAAAATCTGGCCGCCCAGCGATTCGAACGCCGCCGCCTCACCCAGCACCAGGTTCAGCGGATGGATATGGCCGCCCCAGTGGTCGAGCAGCGCGCCGACGTACTGGCCGGAATCGACGATGCGCGCCATGCCGGCCTTGTCGATCATCTCGATGCCGGTGTGGCCGTAGCTTTCCCACAGCCGTTTTTTCGCTTCCAGCTCGTCCAGCTGCTTGTCGGTAAAGGCGGCGAACACGTTGCCGTCCTTCAAGTCGCACTGGATGTCGTACTTGGCGATGCGCTCGCGGATGATCTTGCCGCCCTCGAATGCCATCGCCCCCAGCTTTTGCGCGGCGTCCTTGCCGTGGCGCGCCTCGATCACGTCCATGTCGCGGCTGTAGCTGTTGACGATCTGGCCGCCGTTGCGGCCGGAGGCACCCCAGCCGACCCGCGCCGCTTCCAGCACGATCACCTTGAAACCGGCTTCGGCAAGGTGCAGCGCGGTGGACAGCCCGGTGTAGCCACCGCCGACGACGCAGACGTCGGCCTGCTGGCTGCCCTGCAGCGCCGGCCGCTGCGGCGACGGGTTGGCGGAGTAGGCGTAATAGGAGCGGGTGTGTTCGGTAGTCTGGCTCATGGCGGAGTCCTCGATACTGCATTTTTTAAACAGGGCCGCCACGGGCGGCGCTCAATCTGGCTTGATTATCAGATAGCGCCGCAAAAATGTCTAATATGTTAAACATTGCACTGCAAAAAAAAAGCCCGGTTGCCCGGGCTGTGCGTGTGCTTACAGGATGGTCTGTCGCAGCTCTTCGCGCTTTTGCGACAGGTCGACCCCGGGCAGCTCGGCGATGATGTCCGGGTGGTCGAGCAGCTTTTCCACCACGAAATCGACGAACACCCGCGTGCGCGGCGCGATGTGGTCGCGGTGCGGGAAGCAGATGTAGATCGAGCGCTCCATCGACACGAAATCGGTGAGCACCACCTGCAGCTTGCCGGTACGCACGTCATTCAGGATCTCGTGCCCCGGCAGCTGCGCCACGCCCAGGCCGAGGCGCGCCAGTTCGCGCACGCCGTCGACGTCGTTGGCGGTGTAGGTGCCGCCGACTTCCAGCGGAATGCGCTCGCCGTCACGCTCGAATTCCCACTTGTAAAGCCGGCCGGAGGTCGGGAACTGGAAATTGATGCAGTCGTGCGAGGACAGGTCTTCCGGGATGTGCGGCTTGCCGTGCGCCTCCCAGTATTCCGGCGCGGCGACCACGTACTGCGGGATGTGTGCCAGGTGGCGCGCCACCATGCGGCTGTCCGGCATCATGCCGACGCGGACGCCGACATCGTAGCCGTCTTCGATCAGGTCGCTAAAGTGGTCGCCCATGCCGAAAAACACGCGGATCTTCGGGTAACGGGAACAGAATTCTTCCATCAGCGGCAGGATGAAGCGGCGGCCGAAGGCATTGGGCAGGCTGATGCGCAGGTGGCCGGCCGGCTCGTCGCGGCTGGCTTTCAGCTGGTTGATCGCGGAATCCAGGTTGTTGACCGGGCCGCGGCACTGCGAGTAGAAGCGGCGACCGTCCTCGGTCAGTGTCAGCTGGCGCGTGGTGCGGTTGAACAGCCGCACCTCCAGTTCCTGTTCGAGCCTGGCAATACTCTGGCTGACCGCGGCAGGCGACACGCCCAGTTTGCGGGCGGCATCGGAAAAGCTGCCATTCTCAGCAGTGGTCATGAAGACCATTAATGCTTTCAAGGTATCCATAGCTCGATTCAATCAGTTAGGCCGGCGGCGCATCACATTTAACAAGAGACACCACAAAAGAAACCGGCGATTAACAAAACACTTTGAAAGATGATAAGCGAAACAGCGATTCTGTTAAAGCTATTTCCTTATTTTCCATTAAATATGATAAGTCCCATTCCTACCAGTTTTGTGTCGAATTTGTGCGGCAATGGTCAGCATTTCATGCGAATGACAAGCCAAGATCGCCTGCAACGGCCATGTTGTGGCCGTCGACGCCCGCAAAAGTGCCCGTCCGCAGCAAAATATGACGAAAACAGCGGTAATGACAGAGAAATGGCCGGAATCGACGCCCTAAATGCGGGCAACCGCGGCTTGCGCCCAGACTCCGCGACGTTTCTCGCATTTGTCATTGCCTGCGGCGGGAATACAACACTGCCGTCGTCGCGGCACGCCACCACCCGCCCGGCCGCCAAGGCCGCTTGACCCACGTCAACGCTGGCGCGCGCCCTTGCCGCCACAATCGTTCCTTTGCCCAACAGAAAGTTTGCCATGTCCCGCCCCCATGCCTTTTCCCCGCTCGTAATTCGCGGCCGCAGCCTGTTGCCTATCGTGCAAGGCGGGATGGGTGTCGGCATTTCCGCCAAACAACTGGCTGGTGCCGTGGCGCGTGAGGGCGGTGTCGGCACCGTGGCCAGCGTCGACCTGCGTCACCTGCACGAGGACCTGCTGGCCGATGCGGCCAACCTTGAGGGCCAGGACGGCATCAACCGCCTCAACCGCATCGCGCTCGATCGCGAGGTGAAGGGCGCACTGCAACGCGCCGACGGTCACGGCATGGTGGCGGTCAACATCATGAAGGCGGTGGACGACCACGCCGCGCTGGTGCGCCAGGCCTGCGAGTCCGGCGCACACGCGGTGGTGATGGGCGCCGGCCTGCCGCTGGACCTGCCGGAGATGGCCAGCAACCACCCCGAGGTGGCGCTGATCCCTATCCTGTCGGAATCGCGCGGCATCGGCATCGTGCTCAAGCGCTGGATGAAGAAGGGCCGGCTGCCGGATGCGATCGTGATCGAGCATCCCAACCACGCCGGCGGCCACCTCGGCGCCGCCAGCATCGCCGGGGTCGGCGATGCCAAGTTCGACTTTGCCCGCGTGCTGGAAGAAAGCTTCGAGCTGTTCAAGGGCCTGGGGCTGGAACGCGAGCGCATTCCGCTGATCGTCGCCGGCGGCGTCAACAGCCATGAGAAGGTGCAGACCTACCTGCAGCAGTACGGCGCCAGCGGCGTGCAGATCGGCACCGCCTTCGCCGTCACCAGCGACGGCGACGCGCACATCAACTTCAAGCGCACGCTGGCCGGCGCCACGCGCGAGGACATCGTCGAGTTCATGTCGGTGGCCGGCCTGCCGGCGCGCGGCATCCTGACCCCGTTCCTGAAGAGCTACCTCAAGCGCGAGGACAAGCTGCAGGCCAACGCCAAGGCCGATCCAGCGCGCTGCACGCAGGCGCTGAACTGCCTGACGGTGTGCGGCCTGCGCGACGGTCTGTCCAAGGTCGGCCAGTTCTGCATCGACCTCAAGCTCGCGGCCGCCTTCCGCGGCGAAACCAGCAAGGGCCTGTTCTTCCGCGGCGCCGAGCCGCTGCCCTTCGGCGACGCGATCAAGAGCGCGCGCGAAACCATCCACTACTTCCTCACCGGCGAAAAGCCGCTCGACCTGCGCGGCGCCTGAGCCGCGATTCAAGGTCTCGCGCACTGACCCGAGACAAGGCAAAAACGACTGCGGCATGCGTGTTTATCTCTAGGATAAACACCGCTGCCGCAGTCGTTTTTAACATCGTCTCGCCCCATTGAAACCCGTGCCGCAGGCCTTGAAGCGCTTCCGGACCGACATGCGGCCAACGTTGGCCGCACCCGCTATCCGCCGTGGCCGCGTGTCAACACCGCCTGCAGCCCGCCCCCGACGCGGTTGTGCAGGCTCAGCTGCAGGCCGTGCAGTGCGGCGATGCGCTCCACGATGGACAGGCCGAGGCCGCTGCCGGTCTGCTGCTGTCCCGGCGGCCGGTAGAAGCGCTCACGCACCTTGTCCAGCAAGGCCTCCGCCACACCGTCGCCCTCGTCGCTGACGCTGATCCGCGTGGCGTCGGCCTCAAGGCTGACGGTACCGCCACCATAGCGGATCGCGTTGTCCAGCAGATTGCGCAGCATCAGCAGCAGCAGGGTGCGGTCGCCGTGCTGTAGCGGCCATTGCGTGTGCCCGGCCGGCGGCAGCTGCAGGGTGACATGGTGGCTGGCGGCCAGCCCGGACACCGCCTCGCCCAGTTCCTGCAGCAGCAGCGGCCAGTCCAGCGCCTCGTGTTGCTGCTCGGCCGCCTCCACCCGCGACAGTGCCAGCAGTTGCGCCAGCAGGTGGCTGCTGCGATCGACACCGTTCATCAGCTGCTGCAGCGCCCGCTCGCGCAGCGCCGGATCCTGCACCAGCTGCGCCACCTCGGCCTGCACCCGCATCGCCGCCAGCGGGCTGCGCAGCTCGTGGGCGGCGTCGGCGGTAAAACGCCGTTCGCGCTGCAGGGTCTGCGCCACGCGCTCGATCAGGTCATTCATGGCGTCGATCAGGGTGTGCAGCTCGCTGGGGACCTCGCGCGGCAGCGGCGTGGCATCATCCGGCGCGCGCTGCTGCAGCTGCTCCCGGATGTGCGCCAGCGGCGCCAGGCCGCGCCCCACCGCCCACCACAAAGCCAGCAGCGCGAACGGCAGCAGCAGCAGCCACAGCAGTCCCTGCGTCAGCAGCAGGCCGCCTATCATCTCCCAGCGCTCGGACATCTCCTGCGCCACCGCCACGCTGCCGGTCGCGCCGGACAGGTAGTAGACGCGCCAGTCCTCGTCGTCCTGGCGCAGGCTGGCAAAGCCGGTGTAGCCGGGACGGGCGTCCAGCTGCAGGCCGTCGCTGTCGACCAGCAGCAGCTGGCCGCGCCGGTTCCACGCCGCCACCGCCTGGTGGTCACTGTCGCCGACCTGCGGCAGCTGCGGCTCGCTGCGCGCGCCCAGCGTCGGCAGCGTGCCGTACAGCTGGCGCGCGAACAGCGTCTGCTGTTCCTCGTACAGCTCGTTGACCTCGTGCCAGGCGTGGAAGGCCAGCAACGCGCAGGCCACCAGCCACAGCGGTGTCACCACCTTGAGCAGGCTCTTGATCAGCGTGCCGCGCAGGCTGTAGCTCATGCCTCGTCCCCGAGGGTGTAGCCGATACCGCGCCGCGTCTTGATGAAGTCGCTGCCCAGTTTCTTGCGCAGATGGTGCACGTGTACCTCGATGGCGTTGCTCTCCACCTCGTGTGCCCAGTCGTACAGCTTTTCCTCGATCTGTTCGCGGCGCAGCACGCGGCCCTTGTTGCCGAGCAGCAGCTCCAGCAGCGCCAGCTCGCGGGCGCTGAGCTCCACCGCCGCGCCGTCCAGCGTCGCCCGCCGCGCCGCCGGGTCAAAACTGACACGGCCGTGCTGCAGCAGCGGCGTGCTGTGACCACTGCGGCGGCGCACCAGCGCGCGCAGCCGCGCCGCCACCTCGCCCAGCGCAAACGGCTTCACCAGGTAGTCGTCGGCGCCGCTGTCCAGGCCACGGATGCGGTCGTCCACCGCGTCGCGGGCGGTGAGCAGCAGCACCGGTTCGCTGCGGCCACTGCGCCGCCACGCCGCCAGCACCGCCAGCCCGTCCATGCTGGGCAGGCCGAGGTCGAGCACCACCGCGTCGTAGGGCGCGGCGCCGATGCCGGCCAGCCCCTGCTTGCCGTCGCGCAGCCAGTCGCAGGCAAAACCCAGCGCCGACAGCCCGGCCTGCAGCCCGTCGCCAATCAGTTCGTCATCTTCGATTATCAATACCCGCATGCCTGATCCCGTTGCCTGTTTACCGTTGCCGATTGTCGCGGCTCAGCGCCACGTCTTGATGCCGGTAATCATCGCACGAACCAGATTCACCCGCTCGATGCGGCTCATCAGCAGCGCGGCGGCAACGTGCAGCAGCACCGCGACCTGCAACAGGGTCGCCAGCGCCTCATGCACTTCTTCCAGCCATTCCTCGCCCCAGAACTGGTCGGTGCCCATCAGGTAACCGCTGACGCCCAGAGACAGCACCAGGCCCATCAGCGCGAACATCATCAGTGCGCCCAGTGGGTTATGCCCCACCGTCTGCGGGTGCTGGCCTTGCTTCACCGCACCCAGGTGCGCCTTGAGACGGCTCGGGGTCGGGAAGAAGCTGGCGAAGCGGGCATGCCGGCTGCCGACAAAGCCCCACACCAGGCGCAGCGCGATCAGGCCCAGCGCGATATAGCCGGCCCAGCGGTGCGGCGGATCACCCTCTTCCAGCAACAGCAGATTGGCCAGCACACAGGCGACCAGGCTCCAATGGAACAGGCGGACCACGATGTCCCACACTTTTTCCTGACGGGGTAAGGCAGTTGGCGTCATGGCAACACTCCTTGCAAAAATGGCGCGGGACAGGGCCGCAACCCTGCCCCGCGGGCAGTCGCGGCATCACCGCGGCAGAAACATGGCCGCCGGCGGCGAGCGCCGCGGCCGCGCGACGGCTCAATCGTCGATTTCGCTCTTCACTGCCTTGCCGGAGACCGGATCGAAGTAGATTTCCACTTTCTGGCCCTGCTTGTTCTTGCCGTAGATTTCGTAGCAGTTGCCGGACACCTTGAACTTCTTGATCTGGTAACCCTGCGCCGTCAGCTGTTTCTGGAAGTCGGCTTCTTTCTGCCACTTGTCTTTCGGCTGGGCCGCACACTCGGCACCGGCAAAGGCGGCGGAGGAAGCAAAAGCGGCCATCAGGGCCACAGCAATCAGTTTTTTCATCGTTACGCTCCTGGTCAAAGCCTGCAACAGCGCAGGTACAGTTTCATTAAAGCAAGGCAAGCTTAAGCACCGCTTATGCCGGGTAACTGGCCGGCACTTTTTGCGGTGCTGGCGGCACGACCCAGGTCGAAGGCGGCAAACAGCAGCACCGCCACCAGCCACACCACCCAACCGCTCCACAGGTTGTGCGACAGGAAGTGCGCGCCGCGCACCATCTGCCCCAGCCCCATCAGCAAGCCCAGCACCAGCGCGGCGACCGCCGCCTGCCGTGCCCGCCGCGGCGCGTGCGGCCGCCAGTAGAAGAACAGCGCCAGCAGCGCAAAGCCGCCGGAGGCGTGGCCGCCGGGGAAGCACTGCCCCGGGCCGGGATTCGCCGCCACCGCGCCGAACAGCGCGAACCACTCGCCGCTGCCGCCGAAGGCCTGCAGGTCCCACGGGCAGGAGTGCGCGCTGTGCGCCTTCAGCAGCGACACCGCCAGCGTCGCCAGCCACATCACCAGCACTGCGTAGCCCAGACGTGCCTCGCGCTGACGGATGGCACGCAGCGCCAGCCCGCCGCTGGCGGCGATCAGCGCGTACTTCGGCAAGCGGTGGTTGAGCCACTCCAGCCACAGGCTGTGCTGCAGCGGAAAGTGCTGGGTAAGCGGGTCGAAGAACAGCTGCGCCAGCGTGACATCGAGGCGGGTGGCCGCCTCCAGCCACCACAGCACGGTGCCGAGCAGCAGCAGCCACAGCAGCTGCCGCGCGTAGAAGGCGGCGGGCAGGCCGGCGGCCGTTGCGGCCAACCTTGGCGCCGCCATCTCAGGCACCGCCATCTCAGGTCCCTAGCGCCGCGGCCGGCTGTGGCGCACGGCAGGCGGCGAAGATGTCCAGCGTCGGCTGGTACAGCGCGGTGCGCACCGCCATCAGTCCCAGCACGCTGTGGAACAGGTTGTCCTGGCTGTAGCGCTGCCGGCTCCGCTGTTGCAGGCAGCGATCGGACAGCGCGCTGTCGTGCTGCCACTGCGGCGAGAACCACGCCAGCATCGGTACGTGCTTCTGCGCCTCCGGCGCGATCAGGTAGGGCGTGGCGTGCAGGTAGAGGTTGTTCTCGCCCAGCGATTCGCCGTGATCGGACAGGTACAGCATGCTGCTGGCCACCTGCGGCGCCGCCTGCAGCGTGGCGATCAGCTGCGCCAGCACGTGGTCGGTATAGAGGATGGTGTTGTCGAAGGCGTTGACGATCTGTTCGCGGCTGCACTTCTGCAGCTCGCCGGTCTCGCACACCGGGCCGAAGCGGGCGAACGCCGCCGGGTAGCGCTTGTAGTAGGCCGGACCGTGGCTGCCCTTCTGGTGCAGCACCAGCACGCTGTCGCCGCGAAGGTTTTGCAGCCGGGCCGCCAGGCTGTCGAGCAGGATCGCGTCGTGGCACTCGCCGCCGCTACAGAAGCGCGGATCGGTGCTGTCGTACAGCATGCTGCTGGCCACGCGCTTGCACACCTCCTTGCAGCCGGAGTTGTTGTCGCGCCAGCTGACCTGCACCCCGGCGTGGGCCAGCACGTCGAGCAGGTTTTCACGATGGCGCGCCTCTTCGGCGTCGAAGCTGTCGCGCGGCCGCGACGAGAACATGCACGGTACCGAGATCGCGGTTTCGGTGCCGCAGGACCAGACATCGGGAAAATTGACCAGCCCCGCCACCTTGGCCAGCTGCGGGTTGGTCGGCCGTGGGTAGCCGTTGAGCGAGAAATGGTCGGCACGAGCGGTCTCGCCGACCACCAGCACCAGCAGCCGCGGCTTGCCGCTGGCGGCCGCATCGCGCCTGGCGTCGCCGCCGATGCGCAGCAGCGGCTGCGGCGTGGCGTTGACCTTGCGCAGATAGGAACTGGTGGCCTGCAGGTAGTTGCTCGGCGTCAGCTCCAGCCGCAGCTCGCGGTGGTTGCGAAACAGCGAGGCGAAGTCCTGGTAGGCGCCCAGCGCCACCAGCAGCAGCACCGCGCCGCTGAGCAGCAACGCCAGCGCGCGCACACCCAGCTCCGGCAACGCGGCGCGAAAGTGCAGCGGCGTGCGCCACAGCCACCACGACGGCAGGCCGCCCAGCAGCAGCAGCGTCAGCAACAGCCGCCACGACAGCAGGTCACCGGCCTCGGCCACATCGGTCTGTAGCGCGTTGCGCACCATGTCGCTGTCGATCAGCACCCCGTACTGGTTCATGAAATAGCTGACCGCGGCGGTGAGCAGCAACAGCAGCGTCAGCAGCGGCTTGGCGATCTTCGGCCACAGCAGCAACAGCAGCAGCAGGGTGAAACAGGCGTTGACGAACACAAAAGCCAGCAGCAGCATGCGCACATCCTGGCCGTCCAGCGGTGCCATGATCTGCAGCAGGTGGCGCCAGAACGGCAGGTTGAACAGGGTGACGAACAAGAGCGCCATGAGCAGCGCCAGCCATTCGGCGCGCAGCGGACGGAACAGAAGCTTCATGCGGGGTCTCTCGGCAACGGGTTTCGGAGCAGGCACGCCCGCTCATCCTGATGCCGATGAAAACAGGCCAGCCTTAAGCCAGCCTTAGAGCCTGTTCATCACGCGTCACCGGATCGTCATCGCCGCCACATCCGCCTGTCACATCGCTGCGCCACCATCGGCGCATCTGCCCCCGCCGGAGCACGCGATGAACCAGCGCTACCGCACCATCTGGATTTCCGATGTCCACCTCGGCACCGCCGGCTGCCAGGCCGCCTTCCTGCTCGACTTCCTGCGCCACCACGACTCCGACACCCTGTACCTGGTCGGCGACATCATCGACGGCTGGCAGCTGAAGAAGTCGTGGTACTGGAAGCAGGGCCACAACGACGTGGTGCAGAAGGTGCTGCGCAAGGCGCGCAAGGGCACGCGGGTGATCTACGTGCCCGGCAACCACGACGAGGCGGCGCGGCAATACGCCGGGCTGGATTTCGGCGGCATCGCCATCCGCAGCGAGGCCGAGCACCACACCGCCGACGGCAAGCGCTTGCTGGTCATCCACGGCGACGAGTTCGACGGCGTGATCCAGCACGCGAAGTGGCTGGCCTATGTCGGCGACAGCCTGTACACGCTGATCCTCGGCCTCAACCGCCACTACAACTGGCTGCGCCACAAGCTGGGGCGGCCGTACTGGTCGCTGTCGCAATACCTGAAGCACAAGGTGAAGAACGCGGTGAACTTCATCAGCGACTTCGAGCACATCCTCGCCGCCGAGGCGCGCCGTCGTGGCTACGACGGCGTGGTCTGCGGCCACATCCACAAGGCCGAGGTGAAGGACATCGACGGCATCGTGTACGGCAACTGCGGCGACTGGGTGGAAAGCCTGTCGGCGCTGGTCGAGCACCACGACGGCACGCTGGAGATCGTGCACTGGACGCAGCAGGCAGGCGACGCCATCCCGCAGAGCATTGCGGCCAACCTTGTGCCGCCCGCCCCCATCCCGACAGAGGTCGAAACATGCGCATCATGATCATCAGCGACGCCTGGCTGCCACAGGTCAACGGCGTGGTCCGCAGCATCACCGAAACCGTGCGCGAGCTGCGCGGCTTCGGCCACCAGGTGGCCCTGATCACCCCGCTGGGCGGCGAGACGGACGACGGCGACGGCTTCGCCACCCTGCCCTGCCCGACCTATCCCGACATCCGGCTGTCGCTGTTCCCCTACCGCAAGGTGGCGGCGAAACTGGCCGCCTTCGCACCGCACGCGGTGCACATCGCCACCGAAGGCCCGCTGGGCCTCGCCGCGCAGCGCTGGTGCCGCCGCCACGGCCAGCCGTTCACCACCGCCTACCACACCCGTTTCCCGGAATACATCCACGCCCGCACCCGGCTGCCGCTGGCACTCAGCTACGCGTGGATGCGCCGCTTCCACAACCGCGCGCAGGCGGTGATGGCGCCGACGCCGGCCATCGTCGCCGACCTCAAGGCGCGCGGCTTTCACAACGTGGTGCTGTGGAGCCGCGGCGTCGACACCCGCCTGTTCAGCCCCGGCGAGCGCGAGCGGCTGGACACCGCGCAGCCGCGCTTTCTCTACATCGGCCGCGTGGCGGTAGAGAAGAACATCGAGGCCTTTCTCAAACTGGACTTGCCGGGCTCGAAATGGGTGGTCGGCGAGGGGCCGCAGCTGGCAGAACTGAAGGCGAAATACCCCGATGTCTACTTCGCCGGCGTGTTCCCGCAGCACGAGCTGGCGCGCTTCTACCGTGCCGGCGACGTGTTCGTGTTCCCCAGCCTGACCGACACCTTCGGCCTGGTGCTGCTGGAGGCGATGGCCTGCGGCACGCCGGTGGCCGCCTACCCGGTGGCCGGCCCGCTGGACGTGGTCGGCAGCAGCGGCGGCGGCGTGCTGCACGCCGACCTGCGCACCGCCTGCCTGCAGGCGCTGACGCTGGACCGCGACCAGGTGCGCCGCGTGGCCGAGGGCTACTCCTGGACGGCGGCGACGCGGCAGTTCGAATCCCACCTCTGTCCGCGTCCGCTGGGCGAGCAGGAAGGCATGGCCTTCACCACCGGCGGCGGGCGCTGAACGCGATGCCAAAACAGCTGCGGCCAACCTTGCCCAAGGTTGGCCGCATTGTTGTGCATCGTAAGAAAGTGTTCACGATCTCGCGAGCTAGAGCGAGACAAGGCGAAAACGGCTGAGGAAGCGGAGTTGACATGGGGTCAATGAGCATTCCGAAGCCGTTTTTAACGCGGTATCGCCGAAGCGCAGCAGATCGTGAACAGGTTCTAAGGATCAGGCCGGCGCGTGCGTCACCTTGTGCGCGCTGAGCTGGCTCAGCAGCACGCTGGCCACGATCAGCGCCGCGCCGCCGACCTTGCCGGCGCTCATCGCCTCGCCGGCCAGCCAGCCGATCAGCCCGCCCCACACCGGCTCCATCGCGTAGATGATGGTGGCGCGGGTGGCCGGCACCGTCTGCTGCGCCCAGTTCATCACGATCTGGATCAGCGCGGTGGCCGCGCCCAGCGCCAGCACGCTCACCAGCAGCAGCGGCTGCCACTGCGGCAGCGCCTCGCCGGCCAGCGGTGCCGTGGCCAGCGACAGCAGCGCCACCGTCGCCAGCTGCACCAGTGCCATGCGCCCGGCGTTGCAGCCGGCGGCAAAGCGGCTGAGCAGGCAGATTTCCAGCGCGATGGTGACGGTGGCGGCGATGGTCAGCCATTCGCCTAAGCCCAGCTTAATGCTGAGGCCATCGACCCCGGCCAGGAGCAGCAGGCCGGCAAACGCCAGCGCCACCCCCGCCCACGCCAGCCAGCCCGGGCGCTGGCGGAACAGTCCCCACTGCAGCAGCGGCACCAGCGGCACGTACAAGCCGGTGAGGAAGGCCGAGGTGCTGCTGGCGATATGGCCCAGCCCCAGCGTCTGCAGGTTGTAGCTGAAATACAGGATCACGCCGATGAAGACGCCGCCCAGCAGCTCGGTGCGGTTGATGCCGGCCAGCTGGCGGCGGCACAGCAGCAGCGCCAGCAAGGCGGCGACGGCAAAGCGCATGCCGACAAAGGCGAAGGCGCCGCTCCATTGCAGCGCGGTCTGTACCGCGAGGAAGGTGCCGCCCCAGATCAGGGTGACCCCAACCAGCGACAGGTCGGGCAGCAGGGAACGCGGCGGCTGGGCCGCGGGCAGGGCGATGGTGGACATGGGGATGGCTCGCGTGTAGGGTGGTGGCTCAGTTTTGTGCACTATACTGCACAACTCGTTTGATGAGCAATATATTGCACTTATGAGCGAACACATTCCCCTGCAAGTCTTCAGCCATGTCGCCCGCAACCTGCGCGAGGCACGCCAGCAGCGCGGCCTGAGCCAGGAAAAGCTGGCCGCCAGCGCCGAGGTCAGCCGCCGCATGCTGGTCAACATCGAAGCCGGCGCCAGCAATGTCAGCATCGCCACCCTCGACCGTCTCGCCAGCGCGCTGGGGCTGACTTTCTCCGAGCTGGTGCGTGCCCCCGGCAGTGACGCGCCGGTACGGGTGTGGCAGGGCGACAGCAGCGACAGCCACGCCACCCTGCTGCACAGCCTGGCGCTGGCCGGCTGCACGCTGGAACTGTGGCAGTGGCAGCTAGCGCCCGGCGACAGCTACCTGGCCGCGCCGGATCCGACCGGCTGCGGCGAGATCGTCGAGGTGCACAGCGGCACACTGCAACTGGCCTACGCCGGGCACGAGCGCACGCTGCAAGCGGGCGACACCGCCGGCTACGGCACCGAGCACGGCTACCGCTACCACAATCCGGGTAGCAGCCTGTTGCGCTTCCAGCGCAGCATCGTGATGCCGGCACCCGGCTGAGACTGCGGCCAACGTTGGCCGCCGTCAGCGCGGCAGCCGCCCGCCGCCACGGCATTTGATGATTTTGACATAAACGGATAGCATCAAATCCCTCGTCACTGTCCATCCGCGATCGGAGTCACCATGCGCCTGCTACTCGCCATCCTGCTGCCCTGGCTGCAATTCTTCACCATCAAGCGCCCGTTTGCCGGCCTGTTCTGCCTGCTGCTGCAGTGCACGCTGATCGGCTGGATCCCGGCGGCGATCTGGTCGGTGTACGCGCTCAGCCAGTACAAGACCGACCTCAAGATCAAACAGGCGCTGGCACAAGCACGCTAGCGCAGGCGCCGCGCGCCGCCTCCCGATGGCCAGCCCGGCAACGACCGGCTGGCCATTTTTCATGGCGCCACATCATGCCATAAGAATTTTTGCGTTCTTGATCCACATCAATCACTACCACATGCTGCGTCCATACAATGCGCCAAACACAAGATATTGGAAAAAACATGGACACACGCCCCAAACATCACGTGGATGCGGTCAGCAGCATCAACGAATACCTGTCCCGTGCCGACTGGCGGGTGCAGGCCAACGCCAACCAGGGCTACAGCCTGGGCGGCATGATCCTCAACATCGCCGGCAAGCTCACCGCCGAGTACTGGCTGAACGAAGTGTTCCCTGCGGAAGCCGCCAGCGCGCACCGCCACGGCGACCTGCACATCCACGACCTGGACATGCTGTCCGGCTACTGCGCCGGCTGGTCGCTACGCACCCTGCTGCAGCTGGGTTTTGCCGGCGTCGGCGGCAAGGTGGAATCGGCGCCGCCGCGGCACTTGTCCAGCGCCTGCGGCCAGATCGTCAACTTCCTTGGCACGCTGCAGAACGAATGGGCCGGCGCGCAGGCGTTCAGCTCCTTCGATACCTACCTCGCCCCGTTCGTGAAAAAGGACGCGCTGGACTACGCGCAGGTGAAGCAGGCGATCCAGGAGCTGATCTACAACCTGAACGTGCCCAGCCGCTGGGGCACGCAGACGCCGTTCACCAACCTGACCTTCGACTGGGTGTGCCCGGAAGACCTGCGCGAGCAGATCCCGGTGCTGGGCGGCGAGGAGATGCCGTTCCGCTACGGCGACTGCGCCCCAGAAATGGCGCTGATCAACCGCGCCTATATCGAGGTGATGCTGGCCGGCGACGCGCTGGGGCGGGCGTTTACCTTCCCGATCCCCACCTACAACATCACCAAGGATTTCGACTGGTACGGCGAGAACAGCGAGCTGTTGTTCGCGATGACCGCCAAGTACGGCCTGCCCTACTTCCAGAACTTCGTGAACTCCGAGCTGGAGCCGCACATGGTGCGCAGCATGTGCTGCCGCCTGCAGCTGGACCTGCGCGAGCTGATGAAGCGCGGCAACGGCCTGTTCGGCAGTGCCGAGCAGACCGGCTCGGTGGGGGTGGTCACCGTCAACTGCGCACGGCTGGGCCACCGTTTTGCCGGCGACGAAGCGGCGCTGCTGGCCGAGACCGACCGCCTGCTGGACCTGGGGCGCGAGGTGCTGGAAGCGCGCCGCCGCGTGGTGCAGCAGCACATCGACGGCGGGCTGTACCCGTACACCCGCCACTTCCTCGGCAGCCTGCGCAACCACTTCTCCACCCTGGGGGTGAACGGCATCAACGAGATGATCCGCAACTTCAGCGCCGACGCCCACGACATCACCAGCGACTGGGGCCATGCCTTCGCCTGCCGCTACCTGGACCACATCCGCGCGCGCATGGTGGAGTTCCAGCAGGCCACCGGCCACCTGTACAACCTGGAAGCCACGCCGGCGGAAGGCACCACTTACCGCTTCGCGCGCGAGGACAACAAGCGCTACCCCGGCATCCTGCAGGCCGGCACGCCGCAGCAGCCGTACTACACCAACTCTAGCCAGCTGCCGGTGGGCTTTACCGACGACCCGTTCGAGGCGCTGCTGCGCCAGGACGAACTGCAGCGCAAATACACCGGCGGCACCGTGCTGCACCTGTACATGAGCGAGGCGGTGAGCAGCGCCGACGCCTGCCGCCAGCTGGTGAAGCGCGCGCTGGAAAACTTCCGCCTGCCCTACATCACCATCACCCCGACCTTCTCGATCTGCCCGACGCACGGCTACCTGTCCGGGCGGCATGATTTCTGCCCGAAGTGCGACGCCGAGCTGATCGAGAAAAAATACCGCGCCGCCTGCTGCGACTGAGCCGGTCGCCCGGATAAGCCTCAGGCGTATCCGGAAGTGGCCACCCGTGTCCCCGGATGCACTGTCTGTTTCCCGGATGCGCCTCGCTTATCCGGGCTACGAAAAAAGTAATGCCCACCGCCGCCATGCGGCCAACCCTTGAAAGGAAACACCATGCACAACCAGCCAAGCATCGAACTGAAAGACGAAGAACGCACCCGCTGCGAGGTATGGACACGGGTGATGGGCTACCACCGCCCGGTGGCCTCGTTCAATACCGGCAAACAGGGCGAGTTCCATGAACGCTGCCACTTCGACGAACAGCGCGTCGGCTGAGCGCGCCCGCATCGGCGGCTGGCAGCCGTTCTCCGCCTGCGACTGGCCGGGCCGGCTCGCCGCGGTGGTATTCCTCGCCGGCTGCCCATGGCGCTGCGGCTACTGCCACAATCCCGGCTTGCTGCAGCGCCGCCACGGTCAGACCAGTTGGCCGCAGCTGCGCGCGCAATTGCAGGCACGGCACGGTCTGCTGGACGGGGTGGTGTTTTCCGGTGGCGAGCCGCTGTCCGAGCCGGCCTTGCCGGCGCTGCTGGCCGAGGTGCGTGCCATGGGCTTTGCCACCGGCCTGCACAGCGGCGGCAGCCACCCGCAACGGCTGGCGGCGGTACTGCCACTGCTGGACTGGGTCGGGCTGGACATCAAGACCCTGCCGCCACAGTATCCGGCCATCACCGCGGTGGCCGGCAGCGGCGAGCGTGCCGCCGCCAGCCTGGCGCTGCTGCAAGCCAGCGGCGTCGCCTACGAATGCCGCAGCACCATCCACCCCGCGTTGCACGACGACAGCACGCTGAGCCAGCTGGCCGCGTGGCTGTCCCAGCGTGGCGTGCGCCGCTACGCCTGGCAGCTGCTGCGCCCCAGCCCGCAATTGCCGCAGCCGTTTTCCCCCATCGCCGCAGGCTGGCCGGCGCCGGCGCTGCAGGCGGCGGTGGCCAGCCACTTTGCACACTTTGAACTGCGCACCGGCTAGGCAGCGGCCAACCCTGGCCGCTGCCGCGACCACCTCAGCCCCCCCCCCCGCCGCCGGCAACACCATGCGGCGTAGCGACATCCCGTTTTCCCGGCAACAAAAAGGCACAACGTCCGTTAGCGGACATTGTGCCGGTGTGCGCCCGCCACGGCAGCGGCGATAACGGGCGGGAAAAACAAAAAACCCCGCCGTAGCGGGGTTTTTATCAAACGCTGTAAAAAATTACAGAGCCTGGATGTTGGTGGCTTGTGGGCCTTTTTGACCCATACCTGGGGTGTAGCTAACTTTCTGGCCTTCGGTCAGCGATTTGAAGCCTTCCGAGCGCACTTCGGAGAAGTGAGCGAACAGGTCGTTGCCGCCTGCATCTGGAGTGATGAAGCCAAAGCCTTTTGCATCGTTAAACCATTTAACGGTACCAGTTTCCATTTTTAATTCCTTTAAAACGAGATTGACGGGCAATTGCCCAGGTGCATGACGATCAAGGAATCAAACCGGTAACAATGACGTGCCGCTTTTGAGGTGGATCAACGATGTCGCAAGCAATCTGCTGCTTGAAGGTCCTGCCAGCACAGTTATACGCAGCATCCCTCCCCCGGTCAACGATTAATTGAATTTATTTTTGTTTTACCCTTAATAAATCCCATAAAAGTCAGTAACCACCCGTCCACGCCCTGCTGCCGCGACCCGCACACCGCAGCGCCGCCACGGTTTGCCCGCCGCTGATGCCATGCCACTGCGGCGAGCAGGCTTGTATTCCGGCGCATCTTTACCTATGCCAAATGCACGGGTTGGCGACATTGAAACTGCTTGCCGCGCTGAAAGCTAGTTGAAAGGTTGGCCACCCTATAATTTGCTCGCCCCACCTGAGGTGGCGTGACCTGCGCGGCAGGCAACGTCAGGCCGCAGGGGACGCACAGGGTGAGGAGCCAAGCTCCCGCTGATGCCACCTCGGCATACACAACAATATGCAACACTCCGGAGATTACACAATGAAACTGTCGAAACTGTTCGTAAGCTGCCTGCTGGCGGTCACCCCGTTTGTCGCCCAGGCCCAGGTAGAGCAATTCAAGATCATGGCGCCGGCCAACCCGGGCGGCGGCTTTGACACCATTGCCCGCACCCTCGGCGAAGCGCTGCAGACGTCCGGCCAGGCCAAGAGCGTGGTGGTCGAGAACAAGGCCGGCGCCGGTGGTGCCATCGGCATGGCACAGTTCGTCAATAACGAAAAAGGCAATCCGAATGCACTGCTGGTGGCCGGTGCCGTCACCGTCGGCGCGCTGGAAACCAACAAGTCGCCGGTCAACTTCGGCATGGTGACGCCGATTGCGCGTCTGATGGGTGAATTCAACGTCATCGTGGTGCCGACCGCCTCGCCGTTCAAGAACCTGAAAGACCTGATGGCAGCCTACAAGGCGAAACCGGGTGCGGTGAGCATCGGTGGCGGCTCGGCCGGTGGCATCGACCACATCATGGCCAGCCTGATGTCCGAGAAAGCCGGTGTTGATCCCGACAAGCTGAACTACATCCCGTTCGCCGGCGGCGGCGAAGGCAAGGCGGCCATTCTCGGCAACCAGATCTCCGCCTACATCAGCGGCTACGGCGAACTGGCCGACCTGATCAAGGCCGGCAAGGTACGCGCACTGGGCATCTCCGCCTCCACCCGCAACGCCGACATCCCGGTACCGACCATGCGCGAGCAGGGCACCGACGTGGTGGTCTACAACTGGCGCGGCGTGTTTGGCGCCCCCGGTATCACCCCCGCCCAGCGCAACGACCTGATCAAGATGGTGGAAACCGCGGTCAAGTCGCCAAGCTGGAAGGCCAAGGCCGAGAAGATGGAATGGCTGGACATGCTGCAAAGCGGTGACAGCTTCAAGGCCTTCCTCAACGAAGACATCAAGCGCACCGCAGCCACCGTCAAGAAACTGAAGCTGGGTAACTAAGCCATGATCAAGCGCGTAACCGGCGAGCAACTGCTCGCCATCGGGATCATCCTGATCGGCCTGGTGATGGCCTGGCAGATCGGCGATATCCCTGAGGAGGCCGGTTATGCCGGCATCGGTCCGCGCTTCTTTCCTTCGCTGGTGGTGGCCGGTCTGATCGTTGCCGGGGGCGCGTTGCTGATGCAGCGCCGTCACCGTAACGGGCCGGACACCATCCTCAGCGCAGGCGAAGACGACACGGAACAACTGGAAGCGGAAGAAGCCGCCGAACGCGGCGAGGCCAACTGGAACATGTTCATCATTGCCAGTGGCAGCCTGCTGGCGCACATGGCGCTGATCGGCCTGGTCGGCTTTACCCTGGCCGGCACCTTCCTCTGCTTCGGCATCTGCCGCGCGCTGGAGACACGCCGTCCGGCGCTGGATCTGGTGCTGTCCTTCCTGCTGGCCCTCGGCCTGTTTCACTTGTTCAAGACGCTGGGGCTGAACCTGCCGGCGTTGATCACGGGGGTGCTGTAAATGGATTCCTTGAATGCCCTGTTCAGTCTGGGGTTTGCCACCGCGCTGACCCCGGCCAACCTGCTGTGGGCGCTGCTCGGCTGTACGCTGGGCACCGCCATCGGCGTGCTGCCCGGCGTCGGCCCGGCGGTGACCGTGGCGCTGCTGCTGCCGGTCACGCAAAGTGTCGACCCGACCGGCGCGCTGATCATGCTGGCCGGTGTCTACTATGGCGCCATGTTCGGTGGCTCCACCACCTCCATCCTGCTCAACACCCCGGGTGAAGCCGGCTCCATCGTGTCGGCGCTGGAAGGCAACAAGATGGCGAAGATGGGGCGCGCCGGTCCGGCGCTGTCCACCGCCGCCATCGGCTCCTTCGTCGCCGGCTCCATCGCCACCGTGCTGCTGACGCTGCTGGCGCCGGTGATCGCCGGCTTCGCGCTGCAGCTGGGCCCGGTGGAAACCTTCGCGTTGATGATGCTGACCTTCGCCGCGGTGTCGGCGGTACTCGGCAACTCGCCGCTGAAGGGCTTCATCGCTCTGCTGCTGGGCCTGTCTATGGGCCTGATCGGCATCGAGGGCCAGTCGGGACAGTCGCGCTTCACCTTCGGACTGCTGCCGCTGATCGACGGCATCGACATCGTGGTGGTGGCGATGGGCCTGTTCGCGGTGGGCGAGACGCTGTACACCGCCACCTACGAGAACAAGATCGCCGGCCGCATCGAATCGCTGAAGGGCAGCTTCTGGATGAGCAAGGACGACTGGAAACGCTCGTGGAAACCGTGGTTGCGCGGTACCGCCATCGGCTTCCCGTTCGGCACCCTGCCGGCCGGCGGCACCGAGATGCCGACCTTCCTGTCCTACTCCGCCGAGCGCAAGCTGGCCGACGAGAAGACGCGCAAGCAGTTCGGCAAGGGCGCCATCGAAGGCGTGGCCGGCCCGGAAGCGGCCAACAACGCCGCGGTCACCGGCACGCTGGTGCCGCTGCTGACGCTGGGCATCCCGACCTCGGCTACCGCCGCCATCATGCTGTCTGCGTTCCAGCAGTACAACATCGTGCCCGGCCCGCTGCTGTTTGATACCAACCCGGAACTGGTGTGGGGCCTGATCGCCTCGCTGTACATCGGCAACGTGATGCTGCTGGTGCTGAACCTGCCGCTGGTCGGCCTGTGGGTGCAATTCCTGAAAGTGCCGCGCCCGCTGCTCTACGGCGGCATCATCGTGCTGGCCACCATGGGTGCCTACGCGCTGCGACAGAGCTGGTTCGACCTGATGCTGCTCTATATAATCGGCGTGTTGGGCTTCCTGATGCGGCGCTTCGACTTCCCGGTGGTACCACTGGTGGTCGGCCTGATCGTCGGGCCGATGGCGGAGAAACACTTCCGTCGCGCCATGTCGATCAACGAGGGTGACCTGACCGTGTTCCTGACGCACCCGATCTCGCTGGTCATCCTGCTGGTCACCGCCGCCATCCTGGTGGTACCGCCACTGATGAAACGCCGCCAGGCCCTGCTGGACAGCGCACGTTAAACCAAACCTCCCGGGACACCTGGCTCTTTGCTGGCCAGGTGTCCTTTTAATTGACATTTTTCACTGCACAAGGACAACACAATGCCGGAGATCCTGTTTGAAAGCTCCTTCTGGCTGGCGGTGCTGCAGATCATCGCCATCGACATCCTGCTCGGCGGCGACAACGCGGTCGTCATCGCGCTGGCCTGCCGCAAACTGCCGGAAGAACAACGCCGTCGTGGCATCTTCTGGGGCGTGGCCGGTGCCATCGGCCTGCGCGTGGTACTGATTTTCTTCGCGCTGCAACTGCTGGCGCTGCCCTACCTGAAGGTGGTCGGTGCGCTGCTGCTGCTGTGGATCGGCATCAAGCTGCTGCAACCGGAGGATGACGACGCCCACGGCAATATCGAGGGCAGCACCCACCTGTGGGGCGCCATCAAGACCATCATCATCGCCGACGCGGTGATGAGCCTGGACAACGTGATCGCGGTGGCCGGCGCCGCCAAGGGCAACCTCGGCATGGTGGTGTTCGGCATCGTGATCAGCATTCCGATCATCGTGTGGGGCAGCAAGTTCGTGCTCAAGCTGATGGACCGCTTCCCGATCGTGATCACCTTCGGTGCCGCGCTGCTGGGCTGGATCGCCGGCGACATGGTGACCGGCGACGTGGTGGTGAAGCCGTACCTGGCCGACGCGCCGAGCTGGCTGCACTACGTCAACGCCGCGGCGGGTGCCATCTTCGTGGTGGTGACCGGCAAGTTCCTCGCCAGCCGCAAGACCGCCGCCGCCGCGCCGCTGCACGAGATTCCGCTGGCCGCCAACAAAGACCACAGCTAAGAAAGGGACACCATGAGCACTCGTATCCTGATTCCGGTAGACGGCTCGGCGCACGCGCTGCGCGCGGTAGAACACGCCCTGCAACTGGCCAAGCTCAACCCGGCACTGGAACTGCACCTGCTGAACGTGCAGATCCCGGTCGAATCCGGCCACGTGCGCCTGTTTGTCGGCCACGACCAGCTGGAAGACTACTACCGCGAGGAAGGCCTTGCCGCGCTGCAAGCGGCGAGCGCGCTGCTGCAACAGGCCGGTCAGGCCTGCCAGCAGCACATCGCGGTCGGCCACATCGCCGACACCATCGCCCGCTACGCGCAGGAGATGGCGTTCAGCCAGATCATCATCGGCTCGCACGGCCGCAGCGGCCTCGGCCAGCTGCTGCTGGGCTCGGTGGCCACCGACGTGGTACACCAGTCGGCGGTGCCGGTGACCGTGATCAAGTAAGCAACACGCCCCCGCGACAGCGGCTTTCATCCCGGCACTGTGCCGACGGTGAAAGCCGCTTTTTCATGGGCGGCACGCTTGCGGCCAACCTTGCCGCCGCCGTGTACAGCCGCAGCCGGCGGCCCGTACAATGATGGCATCATCGCCCTACGGAGCATGCCACCATGCGCCACAAACTACGTACATTCGCCTTCGCCCTGCTGGCGCTGGTCGCCCTGCTCGGCAGCGCGCTGCTGGATTACTACCTGCCGGAACACAGCATCACCAGCATCACCGGTGTCGAGGTCAAGCTGGCGGACAAGGACGGGCCGATCAGCCGCCAGAACCCGGCCGACCAGCCGGTGCGCGACATGTACCTGATCTACACCCAGCACGCCATCGACGACGTGCGCGTCTACCGCAACGAGGACACCGGCTGGGGCTGGCCGTTCTACTTCAAGTTCGACGCCTCCGACGTGCAGGCCACCGCCAACGCCATTGCCAACGCCCGGCAGCCGGCCTACCTCACCAGCTACGGCTGGCGCATCAACATGCTGTCGCTGTACCCCAACGTTACCGCCATCCGCCTCGCCGAAGCCGGCGAAGCCACCTGGAGCTTTTTCCGCTGGTTCTGGTTCGCGCTGTGGTTCACCCTGCTCGCCGCCGCCGGCTGGGGCCTGTATCGCGTGACGCGCCGCCAGCCGGACGCCACCAACAAGGACATGACATGATCAGCTGCGACTATGTACGGCACCTGGCCCGTTACAACCAGTGGATGAACGACAAGCTGTACGCCGTCGCCGGCACGCTGCCGCAAGCGGCGCTGGATGAGGCGCGCGGCGCCTTTTTCGGCTCGATCAGCGGCACGCTCAACCACCTGCTGGTCGCCGACACCATCTGGCTGAAACGGCTGGCGACGCATCCGGCGGGTTTTGCCAGCCTTAAGCCACTGCACCAGCAGGCGATGCCGGCACGGCTGGATCTGCCACTGGTCGACGGCTTTGCCGCGCAACAACAGCGGCGCCGGCAACTGGATGCGCTGATCGTGCAGTGGAGCCTGGAGCTGGCGCCGGCCGCGCTGGCCCAGGTGCTGGACTACCACAATATGCGTGGCGAAGCGCAAAGCCGGCCGCTGCCCGAGGTACTGGTGCACCTGTTCAACCACCAGACCCACCATCGCGGCCAGCTCACCACCCTGCTGTCGCAGATCGGGCTGGATGTCGGCGTGACCGACCTGATCGCGATGCCGGCAGCCTGAACGGCATTGCGGCCAACCTTGGCAAAGGTTGGCCGCAATGTGTTACCGGCTGGCTGACGTGCCGCCTCAGGCCAGCGTGACCACCACCGGGGTGTGATCCGACGGCCGCTCCCACTTGCGCGGCAGCTTGTCGATCACGCATCCGCTGGCACGCGCCTGCAGGCTGGCGCTGATCAGGATGTGGTCGATGCGCACCCCCATGTTGCGGCGGAACATCATCGCGCGGTAATCCCACCAGCTGTACTGCTTGTCCTCATCATTGAACAGGCGGAAGCTGTCCGCCAGCCCCAGGCCGATCAGGCGGCGGAAGGCCTCGCGCTCCGGCGTGGTGCACAGCACCTGCTCGCGCCAGCCCTCCGGGTCGTACACGTCGCGGTCTTCCGGCGCGATGTTGTAGTCGCCCAGCAGCGCGAAGTCGCGATGCACCGCCAGCTCGCTGGCGACGTAGCGCTCCAGCTCGGCCAGCCACTGCAGCTTGTACTGGTACTTCGGCGACTCCACCGATTCGCCGTTGACGAAGTAGGCGCACACCACGCGCACGCCGTCGACGGTGGCGGCGATCACGCGGCGCTGCTCGTCGTCGTAGCCGGGGATGCCGGCCACCACGTCGCTGATGCTGCAGCCGTTCTTCACCAGGATGGCGACGCCGTTATAGGTCTTCTGCCCGAACCACGCCGCCTGGTAGCCGGCGGCCTCGATCTCCGCCAGCGGGAACACCGGGTGGTCCATCTTCAGTTCCTGCAGGCACAACACCTCGATCGGGTTGTCGGCCAGCCATTGCAGCACTTGCGGCAGGCGCACTTTCAGCGAGTTGACGTTCCAGGTGGCAAGACGCATAGCGAGGCTCCTAATTGATTGCAGGCCGCCACCTTAGCGTGCCGGCTGCGGGCTGGCAAACCGCGCCCGCCACCCGCCTGTGCGCAGCACGCCGGTGACTAATATTCCAAACACAAAAACGCCAAATACGGCGCCAAGTGGCTGATTTTTGCCTAACCATGTTTAAACAAATAAACAACAACCACCGCAAGCCGATTTGCCAAAGCCGTGCGCGGCTGCCTAGAATGGTTCCGTTATCGTAACCGGATGTCCAAATTGTCGTTCAATTCCAAACAACTGCCGCAGTCCGCCGTCGCCATTTGCCCGACGCTGCACCCGCAACGCAACCGCCTGGCGCCGATCGCGCAGAGCTTTGCCATGCGTACCCCGACCTTCCGTCATCGCGACACCCTGCACGCCGCTGCCCAGCCGGACACCCAGTCCGAGCCGCCCCGTTAGCTTCCCGCCGCTGTTCGCCGCCTTACTTTCCCGCTGATTTGATGTCGTAAAACGCGCAGTACCCGCGTCCCGCGCCCGTACTGTGCCTGTCGCCCGTTGCCGCCCTTGCCGCACGGTGATGCCGTCATGCCGCCTGCCTGCGCCCCTTGTCGTGCGCCAGCCGCGGCTGTCCCGGTGTTGCTAGCGCCGGCCAGGCCGCGGGCCAAGGATTTTGCAATGGATTTCCATAACTGGTTGATGTACCTCGGCACCATCGTGCTGTTGATGGCGGCGCCCGGCCCGGCGCCCTTGCTGACCCTGTCGCACGGCGCGCAGCACGGCGCCCGTGGCGGCATTCCCAATGCGCTGGGCTTTTCCGCCGGCGCGCTGCTGCTGATGGCGCTGTCGGCGCTGGGCATCAGCGCGCTGCTACTGGCCTCGCCGACCGCGTTCAATGTGGTGAGGCTGCTCGGCGCCGGCTATCTGGTGTGGCTGGGGGTGGCGCTGTGGCGCAAGCCGTTCAGCATCGGCGGCGGCGCCAGTGCCGCGCCGGCCAGCAAGCTGTGGAGCGGTTTCCGCCCCGCCTTCCTGCTGGCGATCAGCAATCCGGAGGACACCGTGTTCTTCAGCGCGCTGCTGCCGCGCTTCCTGGAGCCGCAACAGCCGCTGTGGCCGCAATACGCGGTGATGGCCGTCACCTGGGTGGTGGCCGACCTGGTCATCGCCGTGCTGCTGGCCGCCGCCGGTGGCCGGCTCGGCGTGTGGCTGGCCTGCGGCCAACGTTTGCAGCGCTTCTCGCGTACTTCCGGCGGCCTGTTCGTGGTGGCCGGCGTGACACTGGCCGCGATGCAGCACTGACGCAGCAAAAAGAATGCCCCCGCTTGCGGCGGGGGCCAACGTCTAGTTCTTTCACTGCATGCAACCACAGCTAGGAGCGCGCCACCCCGCCACAAGTTCCGCCGCCGCCCCATAAAAAAACCACGCCGGTCAGGCGTGGCAAAAGAGAGTACTACGTGGAACCGGTAGCGAGCGCCGGCAGGCGCTCACAGTGTCTGGTACACCAGCCCGAACTGGGTGGCGATCTTGCGGTATTCCTTCACCTGGCGTTTGACATAGGCGTCCATCTGCGCACCGGTGAGGCTGAACGGGAACAGGTCGTAGCCCTCGCGCAGCCGCGCGAATTCCGGCGTCGCCATCACCTTGCGGAAGCTGGTTTCCCAGTAGGCGTAATCGGCGGCCGACACCTTGGGCCCGACATAGAAGCCGCGGATGATGGGCCACACGATGTCAAAACCCTGCTCGCGCGCGGTGGGAATGCCGGACAGCCGGCCCGGCAGGCGCTTGTCCGACATCACCGCCAGCACGCGGATCTTGCGCTGGTCCAGCTGCGGCATCACCTCGCTGAGATCGCCGGACGCCGCCTGGATGTGGCCGCCGAGCAGCGCGGTGGTGGTCTCGCCACCGCCCTCGAACGCGACATAACGCATCTGCTGGTGGCTGACCCCGGCCTGGCGCGCGATCAGCACCGTCTTGATCCAGTCCTGGCTGCCGACGGTGCCGCCGGCGCCGAACACGATCTCGCTGGGATGTGCCTTCACCGCCGCCACCAGCTGTTTCAGGTTCTGGTACGGCGAATCGGTGCGCACCGCGATCATGCCGTAGTCGGCGCCAACCCCGGCCAGCCAGCGCACGTCGTTGACGTTGTACTTGCCGAACTTACCCTGCGCCAGATTCAGAAGCGAGCCGCCGGAAAAGGCGACGATGATGTTGCCGTCCGCCGGACGCTGCGCCACCACGGTGTTGTAGGCCACCGCGCCGATGCCGCCCGGCATGTAGCTGATGCGCAGCGGCCGCGTCAGCAGCTTGCTGTTGTTCAGCGCCGCGCGCGCCAGCTTGCAGGTCAGGTCAAAGCCGCCGCCGGGCCGTGCCGGAGCGATGCATTCCGGGTCGTCCGGCTCCGCCGCCGCGGCCAGCGACACCAGCAGCAGCGCGCCCGCCAGCACGGCAACACAGGTTCTTGCCATGATGTGTTGACTCCTCATTATTCCGTTCGCCTTGTCTGGCCCCGATACTGCCTATTGACACCCGCGCCGTCAGGCGCAACGCTTGTCCGGGGTTGGCGAATCACGCTCCGTATTATTGGAGACGATCATAAGCACAAGCACTTTCACCAACCTTTCACCCGGCACGCACAGAGACAAAGAGAGAGCATGCGCATCATCCTGATAGAAGACCAGCCCGACCTCGCCCACTGGCTGGCGCGGGCGCTGACCGCCAGCGGCTACGTCGTCGACGTGATCGGCGACGGCATCGACGCCGACAACGCGCTGAAAACCGAAGAATACGACCTCGCCATCCTCGACATGAACCTGCCGCGGCTGAGCGGCGAAACCATCCTGCAGCGGCTGCGCGCCCGCCACCAGACCCTGCCGGTGCTGGTGCTCACCGCGCGCGGCGAGCTGTCGGACAAAGTCAAGGGCCTGGAAATGGGCGCCGACGACTATCTGGTCAAGCCCTTCGAGCTGGACGAGCTGGAGGCGCGGCTGAAGGCGCTGCTGCGCCGCCACCAGGGCCACGAAAACGCGTGGCTGCAGTGTGGCGACCTGCGCTACAGCAAGCAGCAGCAGTTCTTCGAGCTGGCCGGCAAGCTGCTGACGCTGACGCGGCGCGAACACACGGTGCTGGAGGTGCTGATCCGGCGCAAGGGCCAGCCGCTGAACCGCGAGCGGCTGTTCAACCAGGTGTTCACCCTCGACGACAACGCCAACCAGGAGGCGATCGAAGTCTACATCCACCGCCTGCGCAAGAAGCTGGACGGCAGCAACGTCAGCATCACCACCCTGCGCGGGCTGGGCTACCTGCTGGAACAGCGCGATGCGCCTTGAGCAGCTGTTCAACCGCCGCAGCCTGCTCGGCAAGTTCGTGCGCTGGCTGCTACTGCCGCTGCTGCTGCTGTGGATCATCAACACCGTGGTCGCCTACCAGATCAGCAGCGCCGCGGCCAACCTGGCCTACGACCGCACCCTGCTGGCCTCGGCGCGGGTGATCGCGGAACAGGTGATGGTGCGCAACGGCAAGCTGCACGTGGAAGTGCCCTACATCGCGCTCGACAACTTCGAATACGACAACCGCGGCCAGATGTTCTACCGCGTCAGCGATTTCGCCGGCAACATCATCTCCGGCTACGGCGACCTGCCGCAGATGCCGAAGAACACGCCGCGCACCGAACTGTACCCGGCGCTGGTGCACTTCCACGACGACATCTACCGCGAACGGCCGATCCGCATGGCCACCTTCTACAAGCCGCTGTTCGAGGGCGGGCTGCAGGGCATGATCAAGGTCGAGGTCGCCGAAACCACCGAGGCGCGGCAGTACATGACGCACCAGGTGCTCAACTACACGCTGTGGGGCCAGGGACTACTGGTGTTCTGCGCGCTGTGCTTCGTCGGGCTGGCGATGACGCGCATCCTGCAGCCTATCCGCCAGCTGGGCGAGGAAGTGATCCGCCGCCCGCCCGGCGACTTCAGCGACATCGAGGTCGGTACCACCCACAGCGAACTGCTGCCGCTGGTCGCCGCCATCAACCAGTACCGTCGCCGCTTGGCGCAGCTGCTGATGCGCTACCAGCGCTTCGCCGCCGACGCCTCGCACCAGCTGCGCACCCCGCTGGCGGTGATGACCACCCAGGCCGAACACGCGCTGCGCGACGGCAGCCCGGAAGTGATGCGCGAAAGCCTCACCGAGCTGAAGCAGATGCTGAAGAAGACCACCCGTCTCACCAACCAGCTGCTGCTGCTGGCCAAGATGGACTCCGGCAGCCACCAGCTGCGCCGCGACCGGCCTCAGCCGCCGTTTTCGCTGCTCGACAGCATCGAGAAGATCGTGATGGCCAAGCTGGCCGCCGCGCGGCGCAAGGACATCGACCTCGGCCTGGAAAACCGCTGCCGCGACCAGAACGTGCCGATCCACGGCAAGCAGATGCTGATTGAGGAAGTGCTGCTCAACCTGCTCGACAACGCGCTGCGCCACACCCCGAGCGGCGGCGTGATCACCCTGCGCCTGTACGACGCCGCCCCCGGCGGCGACCGCGGCTGCATCTTCGAGATTGAGGACAGCGGCCCCGGCATCCAGCCCGAGCAACGCGAACAGGTCTTCGAGCGCTTCCACCAGCTGCCCGACGCCGCCCCCGGCGGCAGCGGCCTCGGCCTCGCCATCGTCAAGGACATCTGCCGCCTCCACGACATCGACATCAGCCTGCACAATGGCCCGCAACTGGGCGGTCTGCTGGTGCAACTCGCCTTCAAGCGCTGAACACCTGCGGCCAACCTTGGCCGCAGGCAGCGCCGGAATTCACCCCCTGACGCCCCGGCAACGGACTAGCCAAAACGCTGTCATGCCGCCGCGTGGCAATGCCGCAACAGCACCGCCCACCGCCCCCTCCCGCCCCAAAACAGGGCTTGCAAGTCGCCACAGATGAACCATGCTGAAGCTAGCGGCGACACTGGGTCGCCCCGGCGGGACACGCGCCATGACACGCTCTTTTCTGCTCAGCCTGCTCTTGTTCGGCATCGCCCAGCCGACCCACGCCATCTGTGCGTCGGAAATCCTCAAGTGCGCCCGATCCGCCCCGCTGATCCTGCAGCTGGAAGCGGCGAGCGCCGGCGACAAGACCTTCATCCCCCCGCCGACACCCAGTTTCATACTGGAAAGAAACGAGCTGACCAGCAGCAACAAGATCGACCTGCGCCCCAGCTGGCGACTGGACGACGACACCCGCATGTCGGTTAAGGTGAAGCGTCATCAGGTGGAACTGCGCCTGAGAAAACGGTGGTAGATCACCACCGCTACGCAGCGACGAGCACAAACCAAACAAGGTTGGCCGCAAACCATGACGACTTGCGGCCAACCTTGTTCATTGATTCTCGGTAACCGCTGGGCGTCGCAGGCTCTGCACCAGGCTACACGCCAGACTTACCATGTTGAGATAGAGGGGACAATCCAGAATGGTTAAACGCTACAACCCGGATGATGTCACCAGACTGCATGATAAAGTCATGGCAACCCGTTCCTTGATCCAGAACCTCAAGAACGGAATTGGATGATCCCCATTCTTGCTTTGCAGGCACCACAAGCTCAGTGACATCAAAAAAACTAATGGCAAAAGGCTCTAGTAAAGTCGGCGCCCCGGCAAAATCGAACGTGCACGTACGTGACATCCAATCAAAGTGGATCGCCAGCAGGGTTGCATCATGCATTTTTTGAATTGATAGCGACATACGATGCCATTCCTGAATAAGCGGTAAACGTTGGGCCTCGCAAGCTCAGCACCAACCTACATGCCCGACTTACCGCGTTGCGCAAGCGGTTTTGCGAGCAGAGGAACCACTGATGTTGCATAGGGGTATCCAATGACAGACAGGGTGCTGCTTGCCCTCAGGTTAACGGGCGGAGGGTTTGACATATGGAGTGACAGCAATAACCTTTGCGCGGAGAGCCTTGAACTCACAGCAAAACTGATAGCAGTGTTTAAGTTCTACGTGTAGTGTGTCGCGCCCCCCATGAGGCTCGTCGCACAGCGAGAGGTTTAGCGACGACACAACATTCTGTTGATTGAAGCCTTCAAGCTCGAATTCAAAAATGTCTTCAAACAGCAGGTGCACGACAGAATCGTTGTGGAGTTTGTAGCTGCCATCCTCAGCAAATTCTGGCCCCATGATCCAGCCGCGAAGGTGAATCTCGACTGACGGGACACTTGCCCCGTCTGGTAAGCGAGGCACCCGATCCAGAATAATTCGCAGCACTTCACCATCATGAAAACTCGGCCACATCCCAAACCGGGCAACAACCTGCTCGTACCCCTCGATGAACTCATATGCTTGCATGGTGGCTCTATCCGAAAATATTCAACGTATTGTGTAAGCGGCAACTCTGTTCAGTCTGGTATTTCGCAATCTCAACAGATGGCACGCCAGTATGACAAAAGGGCAAACCATTAGGTACGCCCTTTCAAAAATTATTCTGCGGCCAACCTTTGCGTATCAGCGGTGCGGCGCCCGGCAAGCCAAGTGACGCACGTTATATTAATGAGCACACCCCGCAACAACCAGAACCGCACCGACGCGCCCGTCCCGTTGGCGCAAGCCGTGCAAATTGCCGCCAGCCCGGAAACAAGCTCCCTACAACCCGTAGCCCGGATAAGCGATAGCGCATCCGGGGGCGTGAGCACATCCCCGGATGCGCCTGCGGCTTATCCGGGCTACACGTCGGCATCAATGATGCACACCCTACAACAACCAAAACCCCACCGGCGCGCCCCGCCCCGTTGGCGCAAGCCGTGCAAACTGCCGCCAGCCCGGAAACAAGCCGCCCTCTTTTGAGCGCAGCGGATGGGCGGCGTCGGGATGGCGGCGGTTGGCACGGGAATTCTTGTGCCTTCGGGAGAGCGGGGATTGGAAAGGGGCGGCGGCAGCCCCTTTTCCCGCCGCCGCGCGGCAAGCGGCAGATAAAAACATCCGCGCAGCGGATACCCCAGACAAAAACAAGGTTGGCCGCAAACCTGTTACGGCTTGCGACCAACCTTTTCCATTCAATGATGCGTCCCCCTTCGGGGTGACAGCACCCAACCTGACGCGTCACACGCCCGAACCTAACTTTCACAACCTTTATCACCATTCACCAAAGGTATCGATTCAATAAAATCAACATCCAAGCTCATTTCACTTAAACAATCCGGAGAAATCGCATACTCTCGTGGAGTAATTGTTTTGAACAATTTCAACAGCCCTAAATAAACCCCGCCCTTCAACTCATCACTCCCGCATCCAAAAACAAGTAATTTCTTTAACTTAGACGCAACAATTTTTTTATCACAAATCCCAGCATGGACAAGAGAAACCAACGAATCCACCAATGACTGGACTACCTCCTCGTCACACTCAGAATCAATTGCCTTAACAATGTGCTTACACGCAAATTCCTTCTTCAAGTTCAAACCTACCACTCTTGCAGCCAATGCCCTAACCGATGGATATTTTGAAGAAAAATAAAATAAAAAATCTTCCTCCATAATATTTCCACTCTTTTTTATACAGTATAACTCTTCAATCATTGTGTCTTCATCAGACATATCACCCCCATTCAATGTGCTTTTCTTTTTATCCCGAAGAAGCCGCACGATCGTGTTGGGCGAGGCCTGTGAAGCCAAAAATTTACCGCTCCCCGCACCACACCTGACTAAAATTCAGCCCGGCCTCTCATCACATCAATTTAAATCCAAATATTATAACATTTCCACAATAGCATAACGGGCAAGCCACCTCGGCTTGCCCTTTCCATATCATCTGCGGCCAACGTTGGCCGCGTTCTCCCGCTAAGCGGTCATCACGACCCCGCCACCTCACTCATCCCGCTATGCCGCAACAACGCATCAATCTGCGGATCGCGGCCGCGGAAGGCGCGGAACGACTCCAGCGCCGGACGGCTACCGCCCACCGCCAGGATCTCGTCCCAGAACTGGCGACCGACTTCCGGATTGGCACCGCCGGCTTCCTCGAACGCGGCGTAGGCGTCGGCGGACAGCACTTCCGCCCACTTGTAGCTGTAGTAGCCGGCGGCGTAGCCGCCACCGAAGATGTGGCTGAAGCTGTTGGGGAAGCGGTTGTAGGCCGGCGGACGGTTGACGGCGACTTCGTCGCGCACCGTTTCCAGCAGCGCCAGCCAGTCGACGGAGTCGGGCTTGGCGTCGGTGTACAGCAGCATGTCGAACAACGAGAACTCCAGCTGGCGCACGGTCTGCATGCCGGACTGGAAGTTCTTGGCCGCCAGCATCTTGTCGTACAGCGCGCGCGGCAGCGGTTCGCCGCTGTCGGCGTGCGCGGTCATGCCCTGCAGCACGTCCCATTCCCAGCAGAAGTTTTCCATGAACTGGCTCGGCAGCTCGACCGCGTCCCACTCCACGCCGCTGATGCCGGACACGCCCAGCTCGTCGACGCGGGTGAGCAGGTGGTGCAGGCCGTGGCCGAATTCGTGGAACAGGGTGGTGACTTCGTCGTGACTGAAGTAGGCCGGCTTGTCACCCAGTGGCCGGGTGAAGTTGCACACCAGGTAGGCGACCGGAGTCTGCACCGTGCCGTTTTTCAGGCGGCGGCCGCGCACGTCGTCCATCCACGCGCCGGGGCGCTTGCCATCGCGGGCGTAGAGGTCAAGGTAGAAGCCGCCCAGGAGCGCGCCGTCCTTGAAGATCTGGTAGTAGCGCGCGTCCTCGTGCCAGGTCTCGGCGTCCTTCTGCTCGACGGTGATGCCGTACAGCTTGTGCACCACGCTGAACAGGCCGGCCAGCACCTTGGGCTCGGGGAAGTACTGCTTCACTTCGTGTTCGGAGAAGGCGTAGCGCGCGACGCGCAGTTTCTCGGCGGCGTAGGTGATGTCCCACGCCTGCAGCGTGTCCAAGCCCAGCTCGTCGCGGGCGAAGGCTTCCAGCTCGGCGCGGTCCTGCTCGGCGTAGGGTTTGGCACGGCGGGCGAGATCGCGCAGGAAGTCGATCACCTGCTGCGGGCTTTCCGCCATCTTGGTGTACAGCGACAGCTCGGCGTAGTTGCCAAAGCCGAGCAGCTGCGCTTCTTCCGCCGCCAGCTGCAGTTTTTCGCGGATCAGCGCGCTGTTGTCCTGTTCGGCGGGGCCGAATTCGGACGCGCGCTTGGCGTTGGCTTCGTACAGTTTTTCACGCAAGCTCCGGTTGTCGGCGTACTGCAGCACCGGGAACAGCAGCGGGAACTGCAGGCCCAGCTTGTATTTACCTGGTTGGCCGTCGGCCTCGGCCAGCGCCGCGTACATGGCGATGCTGTCCTCCGGGATGCCGGCCAGTTCCGCGACGTCGTCGATGTACAGCGCGAAGCTGTCGGTGGCGTCCATCACGTTTTGCGAGAACTGGTTGGACAGCTCGGCCAGGCGGCTGGACAGCGCGGCGAAGCGCTGCTTGTCGGCCTCCGGCAGCTCGGCGCCGGACAGGCGGAAGTCGCGCAGGTCGTTGTCGATGATCTTCTTGCGCGCGGCAGAGGCGCCGGCGAACGCAGGGTTGGCCGCAACGGCCTTGAAGCGCGCGTACAGGTCGAGGTTCTGCCCCAGTTCGGTGAAGAAGGCGGAGATGCGCGGGATTTCGGCGTTGTAGGCGTCGCGCAAGCCTTCGGTGTTGCCCATCACGCCGTTGAGATGACCGACCACGCCCCAGGCGCGCGAGATCTGCTCGGTGGCGTCGGACAGCGGCTCGGCCACGCTGTCCCAGTCGTCGCCGCCGGCCGCGATGACCTTGTCGATGGCGGCGCGGGCATTGGCCAGCAGCACGTCCAGCGCCGGGGTGATGTGTTCGGGCTTGATCGCGGCAAAACGCGGCAGATCGCTAAAGTCCAGTAGCGGATTGGTGGTCATGTTTGGCATCCTGTAGGCAGTGCGCCGTGCTGTTGCCGGCGCGAATCTTTCTAGAGATAGGGACAAATCAGTGAATCGCAATATCCGCCCTTACGACGGCCATCAGCCGCAGATCGACGACTCCTGCTATATCGACCCCGCCGCGGTGGTGATCGGCGAGGTGGAGCTTGCGGCCAACGTGTCGGTATGGCCGTGCGCGGTGGTGCGCGGCGACGTCAACCGCATCACCATCGGCGAAGGCAGCAATGTGCAGGATTTTGCCATGCTGCACGTCAGCCACCGCAAGGAATCCGATCCGCTGGGCGCGCCGCTGGTGATCGGCAAGCACGTCACCATCGGCCATCACGTCACCCTGCACGGCTGCACCATCGGCAATGAAGTACTGGTCGGCATCGGCAGCATTATCCTCGATCGCGCGGTGATCGAGGACCGGGTGCTGATCGGCGCCGGCAGCCTGGTGCCGCCAAACAAGCGCCTGGAGAGCGGCTACCTGTACCTGGGCAACCCGGTGAAGCAGGTGCGGCCGCTGACCGAGGACGAGCTGGCCTACTTCCGGTATTCCGCCGAGCACTACCTGAAGGTGATGCAGAAGCACAAAGCCAATCTGTGACCAATTGTGGCGCGGCCGGCGGCAAATGCCGCGCCGCGCGCATTATTCATTACCAAGGCATAAAACATTTGTAATACTGCAAGCATAAATAGCCAGTACCGGGCGCGCCACCCTTAACGGAGCCAAAACGTGATGCCACAGGTTCTCCCCAGAAGCGGACAGTCATTACAAGTATGGTTGACGGTGTTGATCTCGGTGCTGGTACTGGCCACCGCGGCCGCACTCGGTTTCTTCTACTACCGCGCGATGCAGAACCAGCTGACGCTGGCGCAGCACAACCTGTTCCGCGCCACCAGCACCCTGATCACCGGCAATATCGAGCAGAGCGGCGCTGGTGCCGCCGCCACCACCAACCTGCTGGCGCACTCTGCACTGGCGGAAACCTACAGCATGGAAGAGCGGGTGCTGTACACCGGACAGCTGGTGGCGGTGCTGCGCGGCAACCCGGCGCTGCAGGCGGTGTACATGGCCTACCCCAACGGCGACTTTTTCCTGCTGCGACGGCTGGACGACGTCGTGCGCCAGGCGCTGCCGGATGCCGCCCCCAATGCACGCTGGGCCAGACAGCTGGTGCAGCAGCAGCCGGATGGCGTCGCCGAGCAGCGCTTCAGCTTCCTCGACGACGCGCTGAACAGCGTGCAGCCGGAGCTGGTGCTGCGCCGGGTGTACGATCCGCGGCAGCGGCCGTGGTACCAGCAGGCGGTGGCCAATCATGGTGCCGCCGCCACCGAACCCTACCGCTTCAGCACCACCGGCCTGATCGGCCTCACCTACGCGCACCAGAACGGCGACGCCAGCGCGGTGGCCGGCGCCGACCTGCGCCTGCTGACGCTGGGCACCATCCTGCGCCACAACCTGCCCAGCGCCACGGCGCAGATGGCCATCGTCAACGCCGCGCACGACATCCTGGCCAGCACCCATACCGACGAACGCGATCCGCGTCCGGTCAAGCTCGGCGAGAGCGCGCCGTCGGCACTGGCGACGCTGGGCACGCAATGGCACCCCGGCAAGCCGCCACCGGCGGTGATCGAGTGACAAGGCCAGCAGTGGCACGTGGCGGTGTCGGCGCTGCCCGGCGGCAGCCGCCAGCAGCTGGTGATGGTGATGCCGGAACACGAGCTGTTCGCCGCCGGCCGCGAAGTGGCCGAGCGCGCGGCGTGGATTCCGCTGCTGATCCTGCTGCTGATGTTGCCGTTGGGCTGGCTGTTGTCGCGCCTCTTGAGCCAGCCGCTGCGGCAGCTGGTGGCCGCCTCCGGCCGCATCCAGTCGCTGGATTTTTCCGACAGCAGCCTGCCACCCAGCCCGGTGCGCGAGCTGAACGAGCTGATGGCGGCGTCGGAGGCGATGAAGGTCACCATCCGCGACTTCATCGGTCTCAGCCGCGACATGGTCGCCGAGAACGCGCTGGAGCAGCTGCTGGGCACCGTGCTGCAATCGACCATGCACGCGCTGCCGGCACAGCGTGGCGGGCTGTGGCTGATGGATGGTGCGCAGCTGGCGCCGTCCATCAGCCGCGACGAGCACGAGCAGCCGCTGCAGCTGGGCAAGCTGCCGCTGGACGACGCGCTGCTGCTGGACACGCTGGCCGCCAGCGCGCCACAACAGATTGCGGCCAACCCGGCGCTGATCCCGGTGGAGATGCGCAGCCTGCTGGGCGAGGACACCCGGCAGCTGATCCTGCTGCCGCTGCGGCTGGAGTCGCAGGAACTGCTCGGCCTCCTGGTGCTGGCCAGCAGCGAGAGCATCGCCCACACCCAGAGCGGCCACCGCATCCACTACCTGCAGGCACTGGTCGGCTTTGCCGCCATCGCCATCGACAACCGCCGCCTGGCCTCGGCGCTGCAGCAGCTGATGAACGCGCTGGTGGAGCTGATCGCCGGCGCCATCGACGCCAAGTCGCCGTACACCGGCGGCCACTGCCAGCGGGTGCCGGAACTGGCGCAGGCGCTGGCCGAGGCCGCGCACCAGAGCCAGCAGGGGCCGTTTGCCGGCTTCCGGCTCAGCGCCGCCGACCGCGAGGCGCTGTACATCGCCAGCTGGCTGCACGACTGCGGCAAGGTCACCACCCCGGAGTACGTGGTCGACAAGGCCACCAAGCTGGAAACGCTGTACGACCGCATCCATGAGATCCGCATGCGCTTCGAGCTGCTGAAGCGTGACGCCGATGTCGCCTACTGGCAGGGCCTTGCCGCCGGCGAGGACGCCGCGCTGCTGAAAGAGCAGTGCGAGCGGCAGAAGGCGCAGCTGGACGACGACTTCGCCTTCGTCGCGCGCTGCAACCTGGGCGGCGAATTCATGGACGACGCCGACCTGGCGCGGCTGCAACAGATCGCCGCTCGCCGCTGGACGCGCACGCTGGACGACCGCCTGGGGCTGGGGCCGATGGAACGCGCGCGGCTGGCCGGCATCGCCGTGCCGTCGCTGCCGGTCGAGGAAAACCTGCTCGCCGACAAGCCGGAACACCGCATCGCGCGCAGCGGCGCGGACACGCTGCCGGCCGACAACCGCTGGGGCTTCAAGGTCAAGGTGCCGGAGCTGCGGTACCACAAGGGCGAGCTGACCAACCTGTCCGTCCGCCGCGGCACGCTGACCGAGGAAGAGCGCTACAAGATCAACGCCCACATCACCGAAACCATCAAGATGCTGCACGCGCTGCCCTTCCCCGCCCACCTCGCCCACGTGCCGGAGATCGCCGGCGGCCACCACGAACGCATCGACGGCAAGGGCTACCCGCGCGGCCTGAGGGGCGAGGACATGAGCGTGCTGGCACGGGTGATGGCCATCGCCGACGTGTTCGAGGCGCTGACCGCCGCCGACCGCCCGTACAAGCCGGCCAAGCCGCTGTCGGAGGCGCTGCAGATCATGCGCAAGATGGCGGAGGACGGCCACCTCGACCCGGAGCTGTACCAGCTGTTCCTCGACAGCGGCATCTGGCGCCACTACGCCGGGCGCTATCTGGCCGCCGCCCAGGCCGACGTCGCCGACAGCCACGCCTACCGGCCGCGGCAAAGCCTGCATCAACACTGAGCCGGCGTCACCAAAACGTCACCCACAACGGCTAGGGTGCTACTGCGGCAACGCAGCAGGCGCCATGACGGCCAAGTTAACACGTCATATCCCGGTAATGTCGCCGCCCTACACTGCGCGCATCTTGAAGGGATCAATTGAAAATGACGCTGGTAAAACGCCTGTGGCTAACCGTAGCCTTTACCCTTGGCTGTCTGATCGTGGTGATGCTGCTCAGCAGCCAGCAGCTGCTGTCGCTGCGCCACCAATTTGCCGACTATCGCGAGCGGCAGCAGCTGTCCACCCACCTGCAGACGCTGAAGGCGGAGGTGCTGTCACTGGCACGCGCCGATCCGCTGCTGGAAGACACCGCGCCGCGGCTGGCGCGGGTGCAGCAGAACGTCGGCAAGCTGATCCCGGCGATCAGCCAGGCACTGCCGCCCGCCAGCCGCCAGGTGTTCGCCGGCAAGGCACAGGGCTACTGGCAGGAGTTTGCCAAGAACCTGCGCTCGGCGCTGACCATCGCAGAAACCGCGCCGGAAGACGCGCTGTCGATCCCGGAGCGCGCCTACAGCCTCAGCATCGTGCCGCTGGTCAACCTGATCGACAGCACGCTGGATAACGAGCAGCGCCAGCTGGCCAGCGCCGAAAGCGCGATGGCGCAGGCGATGCTGCAACTGGTGCTGCTGGTGCTGGGGCCGCTCGGCGTCGCCAGCGTGGCGGTGGTGCTGTCGCAGGTTCTGCTGGCACAACGGCTGAAGAAGCAGATCGCCGCGATGCAGCACGCCGCCGACCTGCTCGGCGAGGGCCAGCTCAGTACCCGGCTGCCGGTCAGCGGCCGCGACGAGCTGTCGCAGGCCGCCGGTCACATCAACCGCTTCCTCGACAAGCTCAGCGAGCTGCTCGGCACCGTGCGCAGCAATGCCGCCGGCAGCGAGCGCGAGGCGCAGGACATCCTCGACCTCACCCACCACGTGATCGGCACCACCCGCCAGCAGGCGGAAACCGCCGAGCACAGCAACCACGCCGCCAACGCGGTGGCCAGCTCGGCCGAGGAAATCGTCAGCCACATCCGCCGTGCGCTGCAGGACGCCGACACCGCCACCGAGCGCACCGCCCACGCCCGCGAGCTGGCCGGCGACACCGCCGGCACGCTGCAGGCGCTGGCCGGCCGCATCCAGGGCGCGGTGGGCGAGACCGAGCAGCTGAAGCACGCCATCTCCGACATCGCGCAGATCAGCAACATGATCCGCGACGTGGCGGAGCAGACCAACCTGCTGGCGCTGAACGCGGCGATCGAGGCCGCGCGTGCCGGCGAGCACGGCCGCGGCTTTGCCGTGGTCGCCGACGAGGTGCGCAAGCTGTCGGAGCGCACCTCCAGCGCCACCGCCGGCATCTTCGACACCCTGCTGCGCATCGAGGGCGCCACCAAGGCGCTGGCTGCCACCATGGACGCCGCGCACCAGGCCAGCCACGGCAGCGTGGTGGCGCAGACCTCGCTGGGCGAGGCGCTGCTGAGCATGGACAGCGCGCTGGTCACCATCAACCAGGTGCTGCGCGAGGTGGCGGAGGCCAGCCACCAGCAGAGCCAGGCCGGCGGCCACATCCGCAGCCGCGGCAGCGAGGTGTCGGCACTGGCCAGCGACATCTTCGGCAAGATGGAATCGCTGGCGCCGGCGATGGGGCGCTGGCGCGAGGTGTCGGCGCAGATGAACCGTGATCTGGCCTGGTTCCGCATCGACAGCCAGACCGGCGCCGCGGTACCGTTCTCGGCCAACAAACCGCGCTTCGAATCCCGCAATAGCGGCGCAGCCTGACGCGGCACCGTCAGCAAACACAAACGGCGCTCATCTGCATGAGCGCCGTTTTGTATTGCAGGTCGGCCTTGCGGCCAACCTTGCCGGGTGACTTAGAGTACGGCCAGTGCCGCGTCGTAGTCCGGCTCACTGCCGATCTCGGCCACCAGCTCGCTGTGCAGCACGGTGTCGTTCTCGTCCAGCACCACTACCGCACGCGCGGTAAGGCCGGCCAGCGGGCCGGAGGCCAGCTTCACGCCGTAGGCTTCGGCAAATTCGGCGTGGCGGAAGGTGGACAGGTTGGCAACGCCGTCGATGCCTTCGGCGCCGCAGAAGCGCTTCTGCGCGAACGGCAGGTCGGCGGAGATGCATAGCACCGCCACGCCGTCGCGGCTGGCGGCCTTCTCGTTGAACTTGCGCACCGAGGTGGCGCAGGTCGGGGTGTCGATGGACGGGAAGATGTTGAGGATTTTCTTCTTGCCGGCGAAGGCGGCCAGGCCGACATCGGCCAGATCGCCATTGGTCAGGCTGAACGCCGGAGCCTTGTCGCCTTTGACCGGCAGGGCGCCGGCCACGTCTACAGCATTGCCACGCAGGGTAACGGTTGCCATCGGATGCTTCCTTTTCAAAAGAAGGGTGGGTGATCAGCTGAGTGTGGGGCATGTGCCGCAGAATTCAACCCTGTTACCAACAAGGTTGGCCGCAAGCCGTGCCTGTTTTACGTGTCGACCGCCCTACTCGTGCTCAGGCAGCGACAGCCCCAGTTCGTCCAGTACCTCGCGCGCGGCGCGGAATGCTTCCACCGCTGCCGGCGCACCGGCGTATACCGCAGTGTGCAGCAGGGTTTCGCGGATTTCCACCAGGCTGGCGCCGTTGTTGATGGCGCCGCGAATATGGCCTTTCAGCTCCTGGCTGCGCCCCAGCGCCGCCAGCATGGCGCAGGTCAGCAGACTGCGCGTTTTCAGCTCCAGCCCGTCGCGCTGCCAGGTGCTGCCCCAGGCGTGCTCGTTGAGCCAGTCCTGCAGCGGGCGGTTGAAGCCGTCGAGACCGCTCATCGCACGGCTGGCGAAGGCCTCGCCCATCACCTGCGTGCGCCGTGCCAGCCCCTGCTGTTTGTCCTGTTCGCTCATGCTGCTCTCCTTGCGTGGGGTTTCAGGTGTGGCTGCGCGTCGCCAGCGTGACGCCGGCCAGGATCAGCGTGATGCCGGCCAGGTGGTACAGCTGCAGTGCCTCGCCGAGGAACAGCATCGACAGCAGCGCGCCAAAGCCGGGCATCAGGTGGATGAACATGCCGGCCCGCGCCGCGCCGACGCGCGCCACACCCAGATTGTAGAAATAGTAGGCCGCCACCGACGGCAGGGTGCCGACGTAGGCAAAGGTGGCCAGCGTGGCGGCGTTCAGCGGCGTGTGGCGGCCGCTGGCCAGCTCCCAGGCAAACAGCGGCGCGATGCCGATGAGGCCGATCGCCACCTGCAGCGTCAGCAGACCGATGCGGTGCAGCGCCGGCGGCATGCCGCGCAGCAGCAGCGTGTACAGCGCCCACGCCACCATCGCCAGGAACACCACCGCGTCGCCGCGGTTAATGTCGAGAGCGGCCAACCTGTGCCAGTCGCCGTGCGCCACCACCAGCAGCACGCCGGCAAAGGAAATCGCCACCGCCAGCGCCTGGCGGCGGGCGATGGCCACGCCGAAGAACAGCGCGCCGAACAGCACGATCAGGATCGGGATGAAGGAATTGAGCAGCACCGCGTTGGTGGCGGCGGTGTACTGCAGGCCCCAGTAGGCCAGCGAATTGAAGCCGGTGACGCCGAGCAGCGCCAGGGCCAGCAGCCGGCGCCAGTACGGCAGCCACAGCGCGCGCTGGCGCCACGCCGGCGCGGCGCCGAACGGCAGCAGCAGGCACAGCGCGATGCTCCAGCGGGCAAAGGATAAGGTCATGGGCGCCACGCTGGCGTGCATCGCGCGCGCCAGCACGAAATTGCCGGACCAGAACAGCGCAGTCAGCGTCAGCAGCAGATAGGCCAGCCGCGGCGAGGGGAATGGTTTCGTCATAGCCTGCTACCTTGCCACGTTGGCCGCAAGCCTGACAAGCTGCGCCATGGCAACAGACTGTTCATGAAAAAAAGCCGGGGCAATTGCCCCGGCCAGTCCCCTTCCCCAGGAGTACTTCTGCAATCGTCAGGCGCGCTGCACCTGCAGCTGACGCACGGCAAAGTGTTGCGGTGTCAGCGAGCCCAGCAGCATGCCCAGCACGCTGAGCAGCAGGCCGGCCAGCTGCGGCGGCCAGAACGCGTCGTCGGTGTAGCTCAGTTCCAGCGCCACCCAGCTCACCACCCCCAGCAGCATCGACAGCAGCGCGCCCTGCGTGGTGGCCCGCTTCCAGAACAGGCCGGCAAACAGCGGCACCACCGCCGCCACCAGCGTCACCTTGTAGGCATTGCCCACCATCTCGTAGATGCTGGCATCGGAGTACAGGGCAAACGCGGTGGTGACGACCGCGGCGACCACGATGGACAAACGCATGGCCTTGATGAACTGGCGGTCGCTCATCTTGGGCATGAAGTGCTTGAGCACGTTTTCCACGAAGGTCACCGACGGCGCCATCAGCGTGCCGGAGGCGGTGGACATGATGGCCGACAGCAGCGCGCCAAAGAACATGATCTGCGCGAACAGCGGCGTCTTGTCCAGGATCAGGCGCGGCAGCACCATCTGCGGATCGATACCCAGCTGGGTAGCCACCATTTTCGCGTCAATGATGGAAGCGGCGCTGATCAGGAAGATCGGCAGCATGCAGAAAGTCAGGTACATGATGGCGCCCAGGATGGAGCCTTGGACCGCCACTTTCTCGTTCTTGGCCGACATCACGCGCTGGTACACGTCCTGCTGCGGAATCGAGCCCAGCATCATGGTCAGCGCCGCACCGATGAAGGCGACGATGCCTTTCGGACTGGTATCGTTGATGAAGGACAGCTTGTTCTCGCTGGCGGCCTTGGCCACCACCACGTCGAAACCGCCCGCCATGCCGGATACCAGCCACACCAGGTAGATCAGGCCGCCGACGATCACCGACATCTGCAGGAAGTCGGTGAATGCCACCGACAGCATGCCGCCGCACAGGGTATAGAACAGCACGATCACCGCGCCCAGCAGCGTGCCCTGGGTGGTGGTGATGGCGCCTTCGGACAGCACGTTGAACACCACACCCAGCGCCGTCATCTGCGCCGCGATCCAGCCCAGGTAGGACAGGATGATCACCACGCTGGTGATGGCCTCCACGGTATTGCCGTAGCGGTTGCGGAAGAAGTCACCGATGGTGAGCAGATTCATGCGGTACAGCCGCTTGGCGAACAGCAGGCCGACCAGCATCAGACAGCCGAAGGAGCCGAACGGGTCTTCGACAATGCCGGCAAAGCCTTCCTGCAGAAAGGTGGACGGAATGCCCAGCACCGCCTCGGAGCCGAACCAGGTGGCGAACACCATCGCGGTGACCACCGGCAGCGGCATGCTGCCGCCGGCCGAGGCAAAGTCCTTGGCATTGTGAACACGCGTTGAAGCGTACAGGCCGATACCGACGGTAACAGCCAGATAGAGCACGACAAACCAGACAAGCATTACTTCCGTCTCCTCAATCCTTGGTAGCGTTGTCAGAATGATGATCCGGCGGCACCCGCATCCTGCAGGGCTAGGCCGTACCTCACCTATGTAATTGTGCTGGCATTATAGCCAGCGCACCCCGCAAATGAGCAATTTTTTAAACACTTCGCCGTAACAAAAAACAAAACCCCGACACCGTCACGGCATCGGGGTTTTGTATCTCGCCAGCAGCACCCGCCAGAAAAATCAAGTGATTTCATCGAGTTATAGCTAGATAGTACTGCGCAAAAGCGGGCGTATCGCCAGTGCCATGCACGACAGCAGCTGTGGCCTATTGTGCCTCAATCATGCGTTTTACTGTCGTCAATTATGTTAAACAATGACAAGGTCAAATCGCGAGCCTGCTTAATGTTGCCTGCGTCGCCGTCACGCTGAAACGCTGCGTCTGGCCATCGAGCAGCACCTCGCCGCAGGCCAGCTGCGGATCGTGAGTGAAAAACAGGCGGCCACCGGCTGCGGCCAACCTTTGCAGCAGCGCGCGCTTCTCGTCGATCAGTAGCTCCGGGTAGCGGTCGTAGCCCATGGTGATCGGCACGTGCACCCACGCCGCGCCGGGAATCAGGTCGGCGGCAAACAGCAGCGGCCCGCCCGGCAGCGGGATTTCCGCCAGCAGCATGCCCGGGGTGTGGCCGTTGGAGACATGGAAGCGCCAGTCCGGCGGCAGGCAGGCCGGCGTCGCATCATCGACCAGCACCAGCCGGCCGCTGGCCTCCAAGAGCGCGATCAACTCCGGCACGAAGGAGGCCTTGTCGCGCGGATGCGGATTCAGCGCCCGCTGCCACGCCTCGCGCCCGACCACGAACTGCGCGTTGGGGAACAGCAGCCGCGCCGGGCCGCCGTCCCACGCCGCCAGCAGGCCGCCGGCGTGGTCGAAGTGCAGGTGCGACAGCACCACCACGTCGATGTCGACATCGTTCAACCCCTGCGCCGCCAGCGCGTCCAGTAGCACGTGCTCGGCCTCCACCACGCCGTAGCGTTCGCGCAGCTTCGGCGCGAAAAAGGCGCCGATGCCGGTTTCCAGCAGGATGCGGCGACCGTCGCCCTCCTCCACCAGCAGGCAGCGACAGGCCAGCGGCACGCGGTTGGCCGCATCCGGCGCCAGCCAGCCGGCCCACACCGCGCGCGGCGCGTTGCCGAACATCGCGCCGCCGTCGAGTTGTTGTGAATTGCCGAGCAGGGAAGTCAGTGTACGCATCGCGGCAGGCTCCTGAGGATAGGGTCGGTGGCAAAAGCGCATTATCGAGCAAGTGCTTGGTTTTGTCATGCCGCCGCGGCGATGCCCTTGCCCGGTGGCGGCGGCGATGACATAGAATCGCTTACCCAACTTTTTGCCGCCACATCGCCACCATGCGCAAAATCGTGATCGCCCCGGATTCATTCAAGGAAAGCCTGTCGGCGCGCGAAGTCGCCACCATCATCGCCCGCGGCCTGGCGCCGCTGCTGCCGCACACCGAGCTGCTGCGGCTGCCGGTCGCCGACGGCGGCGAGGGCACGCTGGACGCACTGCTGGACGCCACGGCAGGCCAGCGCATCCGCCAGCGCGTCACCGGCCCGCAGCATACGCCCTTGTTCGCCAACTGGGGCCTGCTCGGCGACGGCCGCGGCGCCGTCATCGAGATGGCCAGTGCCAGCGGGCTGGAGCACGTGCCGCGCCCTGAGCGCAATCCACTGCACAGCACCAGCTACGGCACCGGCGAACTGATCCGCAGCGCGCTGGACCACGGCGCGCGCCACATCATCCTGGCGTTGGGCGGCTCCGCCACCAACGACGGCGGCGCCGGCATGCTCGCCGCGCTCGGCGTGCGCTGGCTGGATGCCTGCGGCCAACCTTTACCACTTGGCGGCGGCGCGCTGGCGCAGCTGGCACACATCGACAGCAGCACGCTGGACCCGCGGCTGGCCGAGTGCCGCTTCGACATTGCCTGCGACGTCGACAATCCGCTGTGCGGGCCGCACGGAGCCTCCGCCGTCTTCGGTCCGCAAAAGGGCGCCGATGCCGCGATGGTGGCGCAGCTGGACCAGGCGCTGGCGCACTACGGCCGGCAGCTGGAACGGCACACTGGCCACACCATCGCCACGGTACCCGGCGCCGGTGCCGCCGGCGGCATGGGCGCGGCGGCGCTGGCGTTCTTCCCCTGCCAGCTGCGCCGCGGCATCGACATCGTGCTCGACAGCGTCGGGCTGGACGCGGCGCTGGCCGGCGCCGACCTGGTCATCACCGGCGAGGGCCGCCTCGACGGCCAGACCGTGTTCGGCAAGACCCCGATCGGCGTCGCGCGCCGCGCCAAGCAGCACGGCCTGCCGGTGATCGCCATCGGCGGCAGCCTCGGCGACGGTGTCGAGGCGGTCCACCAGCACGGCATCGACGCGGTGTTCGCCTGCGTGCAGCAGATCACCACCCTCGACGACGCGCTGGAACACGCCGCGGCCAACCTGGAACGCTGCGCCCGCAACGTCGGCGCACTGCTGGCGCTGCAGGCAATACCGCGCCGCTAGCCGCGCCAGGCCAGCGACCGCAAGCAAGGGGCCTGCCCCGGCCAAGGTCGTAGCCACGACCCGCCTGCCCCGCCGTCATCGGACACGCCCGCCTCCCGGGCACACAACAAAACAGCCCGCCAATGGCGGGCTGTTTTGCGTGATGCAGACCGGTCAAGCTTACTTGATCAGCTTTTCCACCTTGTCGGCACGGTCGCCCGGCGCCGGGTGGCTGGCCAGCACGCTGCCTTCGTTGCCGAACAGCGCGGCCAGCTTGCGCAGAGCCGCCGGCGCGCCCTGCAGGTTGTAGTTGTGGCGCTTCAGGAATTCCACCGAGTAGGCGTCGGCGTCGCTTTCCTGCGACTGCGAGAACTGCGCGTGCACGATCTGCTCGGCGAAATCGCCCAGTTCCGACTCCGACAGCGAGGCGGCGATGTTGTTGCCGCTGCCGGCCGCCGCCTTGCGCGCCGCGGACGCGGCGTAGGCGACCTGGATCGCCTTCTTGGTGTGGCCCAGCTTCACGTGGCCGATTTCATGGCCGATCACATAGCGCACTTCGTCGTCGGTCATCTTGTCCAGCAGGCCGCTGTACACGCGCACGGTACCGTCGGCCATGGCGAAGGCGTTCACTTCCTTGCTCTGGTACACCTTGAAGTTCAGCTGCAGGCCGTCTTCATTGCCCAGCCCCTGCACGATCTTGTTCAGGCGCTTGCCGTAGGCGCTGCCGGCGGCAGCGACCTTGTTCTGCTTGTCCATCGACTTGCTGGCCTCGGCGGCCATACCCTTCACTTCGCCATCGCTGAGGGTGGCGGACTTCACCAGGTCGGTACCGGCGCTGAGCACGGAGTTGAGGTTGAACGCCTGCGCCGGAGCGGCCAGGCAAGCCGCGAGGGCGGCAACGAGAGCGAGCTGTTTCATGTGCGGAATCACCGTGGGTAGCAAAGCGCGGCATTCTATTGGAATAAACAGTTCATGTCTATGGCATGGCAAAACCAAGGCCAGCACCACCCAGCAGCACGGGCCACAGCGTAAAACAGGGTTGGCCGCAAACCGTTTTGGCTTGCGGCCAACCCTGGCCTGGCCTTGCTCCGCGGCACCTGCCGCCGCCGGTACTTACTGTGGCACGCCGTCCTGGCCGTAGCGCGGCGAGCGCGGGCCATACAGCACGCCGTTGGGCTGCGCACTCAGCAGGCGCTGGCTGGCGATGCCGGCGTAAACGTGGCCCTTTTCGGTCAGCGAGTTGGCGATCTGGTTGATCACCGCCGACACCAGCATGCCGACCAGACCGCCACTGTTGTTTTGCTGCTCGGCACTGGACGCACTGGCGCGGCCATCCCACAGCAACTGCCCCGTTTTCAGGTCCACCAGCTTGGCCTCGGCCACCACCGTGACGTCACTGCTGAGCACGGTATAGGTCACGCCGTAACGCTTGACGTCCACATACAACGCGGCATCGGCACCGAAGATCTCGTGCAGCTTGGCCGGCGGCACCGCCTGCATGTCGCCGGGAGCCGTCAGGCCATTCTGGCGGAAGGTTTCATCCACCACCGCCACCGGAAACACGTAGTAGCCGGATTCGGCCAGCGGCGTGCTCATCTGCGCCAGCATGCTGTAGGTGGCCTTCACGTCCGGCGAGCTGTTGAGCGGCGGCAGAATCAGCACCGACTTGGGGCGGCTTTGCTTGTAGGCGGTGTAGTCATAAGGCTTCTGGGTAGCGCAGCCGCTGGCCAGTACCAGCACGCCCACCGCGGCAAGCAGGCCTTTCATCCATGAAAAACGCATTGCGATCCCTTACTTTTTGAATTTGCGCAGCAAGAAGTCCATAAAGGACGACGATTCCGGGAACAGCGCTTTTTCGGTCTCGAACTGCTGTTTCACCTGGTCCTCCTTCCCCGCCTTGCTATACAGCAGGCCAAGATGGGCGTGGTAGCCGGGCGGCAACGCCTCCCCCTTGGCTCTTGCCTTCTGGATATTCTCTTCCAGCGCGGCAATCTGCTCCTGCTCGCCGGCGCCATCACCCTTGAAGTATTCGTAAACCTGCGGCTGGTAAGGCCCCCAGTGGTACAGCGGCTTGGGCTGGTTGGCGCATCCGCTCATGACCGCCGCCAGCAGCAAACCGGCGCCGATGCTCATGCCTCGCGATAACATCATCATTGTGTTTACCTGACAGGGTTAGGGCGCCGGTTGCCACGCACCGGACTGGATACCGGCGACCAGATTGTTCACCGCTTCCCGCACCGCCAGATCCAGCACCTTGCCGTTCAGGGTGGAGTCGTAGCTGGCGGTACCGCCAAAACCGATGATCTCGCGATTGGACAGGCTGTACTCACCGGCACCCTGTGCCGAGTACACCACTTCGGAAGTCTGCACCTTGACGATGTTCAGGTTGACCTTGGCGTAGGCGATCTGCTGCTTGCCGCGTCCGAGGATGCCGAACAGCTGGTGGTCACCCACTTCCTTGCGCCCGAACTCGGTGACATCGCCGGTGACCACGAAATCGGCTCCCTTGATGGCCTGCGCCTGTTTCTTGAAGCCCGCTTCCTGCCCGATCTCGGTCATGTTGTCACGATCCAGCACATTGAAACGGCCGGTCTGCTGCAAATGGGTAATCAGGATGGTCTTGGCCTGGCCGCCCAGACGATCAACACCGTCGGAGAAGATGCCGCGCATATAGCTGGAGCGGTTATCGAACTTGCCGACCGAAATCAGGCTGCGCTGCCCCTGGTAAGGCGTGCCGGCGGTGGCGACCTTGGCCACCTCCAGGCTGCGCGAACTCTCGGTGGCACAACCCGTTGTCGCCGCCAGCAGCGCCAGCAGGGAAAGGGAAAGTAACGGTTTCTTCATCGGATGCTCCAGCCTCAACATGATCACCTTATCACCGCCGGTGCACGGCGCCAGGCGGGACCAGTTCCAGTCCCATGGCAAGCACACCATGCAATGACGAGTATTTAATAAAATTTATAAATATAGCCACATATCATCACATGATCCGATAACCATCTCCAAGCAAAAAATGACGATCGGGCAGCTTGCCCTGTCTGCCCCGCGGTCATTATCGGCCACGCTGGCCGCAAAAAACCCCGGTCACCGGTACCGGGGTGGTCAGCATCAGGTTTCCGCCTCCAGCCTTCTCCGCGTCTGCAGGATGGCCGGCGCCCACTGCTCGCCGGGGCGTTTCTTGCGCGTGGCCAGCGTCAGGCCGGACGGCGCGAAGATGTTGATGTTATGGGTGTTGGGCGTGGTGATCAGGTACTGCGCCTCGGTGGCTTTCAGGAAGCCGGCGACGCGGTCGATGTTGAAGATGTCCAGATGCGCGAACGGCTCGTCGATGAACACGAAGCCGGATGGGTTGGCCTCGTCCATCATCAGCCCGATCAGCAGGATCAGCGACTTCATCACCTGCTGGCCGCCGGACGCCTCGCCGTCGTTCATGCCCATCATGCCCTTCTGGTCGAAGTTGAACTTCAGCGTGAGGCCAGCCTGCGCCAGCGCGGTGTCGTCATTGGACAGCAGCGGCAGTTCGACCTCGACGCCGATGCCGGCCAGCTCGCCCAGGCGCTTGATGTTGCTGCCGTAGGCGCGCACCGTGGCGCGCAGCTTGCCCAGATACGCCTCGCGCGCGTCGGTGGTCAGGCCGGCGGCGCGTTCCACCTCCGCCTGGCGGCGCTGGCATTCGCGCGCCAGCGCGCTCAGGTCTTCCTGCAGCTTGTCCTTCAGCTGCAGCACCGCGTCGTCGCACTCCCAGTCGCCGGCGGCCAGCTTTTCTTCCAGATAGTGGATCTCGTGGCGCACGTCGGCGGCGGTTTCGAACTCCTCGGTCAGCTGCGCGACGTAGGCGGCATCCTGCGCCGCGACCGGCAGGCGGCTGTGGCTGTCGCGCAATTCGGCCAGCAGGCGACGCAGGGTGCGGCGCGCCTGCTCCGCTTCCAGCCGGCGCGCGGCCTGCCGGTTCAGGCTGTCCTGTTCGCGCTGGCAGACGCGGTCATGCGCCAGCCGCGCGTCGCTGTGCCGGGTTTCGGCGTCGCGGCAGGCGCTGTCGGCATCGGCCAGTGCGGCGCCGTGCTCGGCGACGCTGGCCTGCAGCGTGGTCAGCCGCGCCTCCAGCGCGGCGAATTCGTCGGCGCGGCTGGCCAGCTGGGCGATGGAATCCATGCCCGACAGGTAGTCGGCCAGCGCGGCGATGTCGCGGCTGGCGGCCACCAACTGCTCCTCGCCGGCGATGATGCGCTGGTTCAGCGTCGTCAGCGTGGCGCGCAGGTCCAGCAGCCGCGACTGGCGCGCCGCCTCGCCGAAGGCGAAATCGCGCTGCGGCACGCCGATGTGGCGCGCGCCGCGACGTTCGCGGAAATAGCCTTCCGGCGTGATCCAGTCGCCGTCTTCCTTGCTGCCGGCGGCCACGTCGGCGACGCGGCTAACGCGGTTCATCTGCTGGTACAGCCATTCCGGCGCCGGTTCGGCAAAGCGCACCACCTCCAGCAGGCTGCTGCCGCGCGCGCGCGGCACACTGGCGGTGTCCGGCACCACGAAGTGGCGGTAGCGCAATTTCTCGCCCAGCTGCCAGGCGGCGCGGCGGTCGGCGGGGTCGGCCAGCAGCACCACGTGGCGGTAGGGCTTGAGCAGCGCCTCGACCGCGCCCTGCCACGCGGCATCGGTCACCTCGACGATGTCGCACAGCATGCTGTGCCCGATGCCGGCCTCGTCCAGCGCGGCGCGGAAGTGGCGCACATCGTCCGGCGCGCGCGGCTTGCCGCTTTCCAGCGCCGCCAGTTCGGCGCCGTGCTCGTCGCGCTCGCGCTTGGCACTGCGCAGGCTGTCGCGCAGGCTGTCGGCGTCGTGGCGCAGTGCGGCCAACCTTTGCGTCAGCGTGGCGGCGTCATCGCCGTACTGCTGGCCGGCCAGCGCCTGCAGCCGGTCGCGTTCCTTGAGCTGGCTTTGCACGTCGCGCAGCGCGTCGCGAGCGTGCATGAAGGCCTGCTGCGCGTGGTGGCGCTCGCTGTCGGCCTGGGCGCGGGCGGCCTGCGCCTCGCTCTCGGCGCGGCGCAGCGTGGCCATCAGCTGCAGCGTGGCACGGTGGTCAGCACTGACATTCAGGTAGTCATGCTGTACGCGGCGGTAGTCGCCCCATTGTCGGGCGATGGCGCTGCGGCCATCGATCAGGCCCAGCACCGGCAAGGCCTCGTCGCGCAGGCGGGTGACGCGCTTGTGCAGGCCGGTCCATTCCAGATAGCGGTTGGCGCGCGTCTTCATCGCCTCGACGCGCACTTCCAGCGCCTCCTGCTGCTGCGACAGCGCGTTCAGCTCGGCCTCGGCGGCGCGCTGTTCGTCACGCGCGTGCTGGTAATTGTCGAGCACGTCCTTGTCGCCGAACACCTGGAACACCAGATCCAGCAACTGCTTGGGCGTGTACTCGGTGAGCTTGTCGGTGTCGCCCTGCTCCAGCGCCAGCACCTCGCCGACGGCGGCGGTGAGGCCGGCCGCTTCCAGCCGGCGGCGGTATTCCTGCACCCCCAGCCACGCCAGCGCCGGATCGCCGACCGCGCTGTCCAGCGCCACGTCGCCCTCGGCGATGGCGTAGTGGCGTACCCAGTCGCCGCCCTGCTTCTTGATGCGGCACAGCAGGGTGACCTCCTCGCTCAACAGCGGGAAGAACGGCGTCGGATACAGCCCGCCATTGAGGCGGCGCGGATTGGCGACCACGCCCTTGAGAAAGGCAAACGGCTCGCGGTTGTTGCGCACATAGCGCTTGTAGTCGCGCTTGCCCGAGCACTTGATCGCCAGCAGCGTGCGCAGCGCGTCCAGCAGCGTGGTCTTGCCGGAGCCGTTGGGGCCGATGATGGTGACGATCTGCGCGTCCAGCGGCACGGTCAGCCGCTGCCAGAAGTCCCAGTGCACCATTTCTACCGATTTCATCTGGAACATCAGGCGTTCTCCACTTGGCTGTTGTCGGTTTCTACGACCGGCGCGGTCGCGGCGGCCTCCTGCAGCAGGGCCTGGCGGCGGCCGAGCACGTCGGCCAGCGCGCCTTCGATGATGCGCGGCGCCAGCTGGGCGTAGTCGACCATCAGGTCCAGCATCGGGCCTTCCTCCAGCCACTTGTTGCGGCGGTTGAGGAAGCCGAGGTTGACCAGGCGGCCAAGGTTGGCCGCAAAGCGGGTGCGGCCGCCCAGCTGCTTGCCGAAGTCGGCGTACAGCGCGTCCTCGGAGATGCCGACCGACACCGTGTCGCCGGTTTCCAGCGGCTTTTGCGCGCCGAACATGTCGTGCTGCCCCTCGCGGCCGGCCTCGACGCGGCTGATCTGGCGTTCGCGCTTGGGCAGGATGATCAGCGCCCACACGATCACCAGCAGCGCCACGCCGTCGCGCGGCAGCCCCAGGTTGTTGTTCAGCCACGCTTCACCCGAGCCGAACACCGGCTCGGTCATCGCCGGCAGCAGCGCCACCGCGATGTGCTCGGCGTAGGGGTTTTCCACCAGCCGCAGGCCGACGGCGGCCAACCTCTGGTCCAACTCGGCGCGGAAGGCGTCGTCCAGCAGCGCGCGGCGCGCCAGCGCGTCGCTGCGCGGAATCACGCGGTGCGCCAGCAGGCGCGACACCAGTACGGTGAGGGATTGTTCCATCATGATGTTGAGTCTCGGGATGTCGGGGTCACGGTCAGCTGCGCGTCGGACAGGCTGGCCACCTCCGGGTGGTCCAGCGCCAGCACGACATCGCCGCCGGATAGCGCCAGCGGCAGCTTGGCCAGCGCGGCAATCACGCCGCGGTCGCTGCGGCTTTCCGGGTCGCCCAGCAGCGACAGCAGCGACAGCCGGTAGGCGGTTTCGTTGTAGCTGGCAGCCAGTACCGCGTCGCTGATCGGCACGCCGTCCGCCGGCGCCAGCTGCAGCGCCGCCAGCGTGTCGTACAGCGCCTCGGCCTCCAGCAGGCGTTCGGCCTCGACCGCGTCGGCGGTCTCGGCGCTGGCCGCCGCCGGCAGCGCGTTATCGTGTTCGCGCGCGCGCTCGCGGCCGAGCAGCTCGTACTCGGCAACGTCGGCCAGCTCCGGCGTGGTCAGGAACGCCGGCTCGACGTTGGCCGCAATCACACCGTCGGCCAGCCCCGCCAGCCGAGCCAGGCCCTGGTGGCGCAGCCAGTCGGCGATGTCGGTCGAGGTCAGCCCGGAGCTGCCCAGATGCACGCGCTGCGCCGCCAGCTGCGCCAGCCGGCGCTCGAAGGTGCCCGCCAGCGCAAGCATGCGGCTCTGCGCCAGCGCGATCGCCTGCGCCTGACTCAGCGTGGTCAGGCTCAGCCGCTCGTCGCAGGTCAGGCCGCGCACCACGTCGGTGGACTTCGCCACCCAGCGCCACACCGACTCCAGCCGGTGCTGCGCGGCGCGGATGCGGAATTCGGACTGCGATTCCAGCGCATCGGCGAACTCGGCGTGCAGCTCATTGAGCCGCGCCAGCAGATGCTGCAACGCCTCGTCCGACACCTGCCCCACCGCCTGCCCCGCCGCCACCTGGCTGGCGAGATAGCCCAGCTCGACGTCGTCGCCGGCAAAGTCGATCAGCGTCGCCAGCGCCGACAGCGCCACGCGCGCGGTGTCGGACAAGGCGTAATGGCCGCCGTCGCTGTCGTAAACCAGCAACTCGCCCTCGCGCAGGCGGCCGAGAATGGTGTTCAGCTTGGTGTCGTTGAGATAGGCGAAGCGCTGCGCGATATCCTGCGGCGTCCAGTACGGCGCCTCGGCGCGGCTGCCCAGCTCGTGCAGCACCAGCAACCGCATCAGCACTTCCTCGTCACCGCCGCGAAACAGGGTGACGAAAACCGCCAGATACGGCCACGCCGCCGACAGCCGGTTCAGCGCCGGCAGCGCGTCCGGGCTGAGCCCGGGGCGGAAAAAATCGGAAAGGGAATCCAAGGCAAGCATCCAGCGGCGTTAAACAGCCGTGGATTGTCGGAGCGGACAGGCCGTGCCGTCAATGGCGGCGGGGGATGAGCGCGACGGGAGGGTGGCTCAGGGTGGCGCAGCACAAGCCGGCGCGGCTTGCGGCCAACGTTGAGGCTGTAAGCGGTTTTGTTTTTTTGGCCACGGAAGCACACGGGGAAAACCGCTTTGGCCATGAAACCCACGAAAGAACAAGAAAATAAAAACAAAAGATGGGCAACAACCCATTTCAATCACCAGCCAGTTTGTAGGTCGGGTTAGCGGAGCGTAACCCGACGCGACTTACGGCCAACGTTGTCGCAGTAATCAGTTTTGATTTTTAGCCACAGAAGCACACAGAAAAACATGGACAAAAGCAAAGCTGCTTTGGCCACGAAACCCACGAAAAGACACGAAAATAAAAATGGCAAGGTTGGCCGCAGGCATGTCGGGTTACGCTGCGCTAACCCGATATACGACCTAACCGAACACCACGCCCCACAAAAACCAAAACCGCACCAACGCACCCAATCCCGTTGGCGCAAGCCGTGCAAATTGCCGCCAGCCCGGATACAAGCCGCCCTCTTTTGAGCGCAGCGGATGGGCTGCGCCGGGATGGCGGCAGTTTGCACGGGAATTCTTGCGCCGTCGGGTCGCCTTTTCTTTGCTTACTTTCTTTTTGGCGAAGCAAAAGAAAGTAAGCCGCCGCCGCGCGGAAAGCGGCAGATAGAAAACATCCGCGAAGCGGATACCCCAGACAAAAACAAGGTTGGCCGCAAACCTGTTACGGCTTGCGGCCAACCTTTGTTATTCAATCGCGGTAAGCGTTGGGCTACGTAGGCTCAGCCTAACCTACGTGTTAATTGCTATTAGAGTCCTTCCTCACCAAATAGACAACATAAGCAATAGGAATAAGGAAAACAAAAGCAAAAAAGAAGAGAACTGGGCTGATGTCCCCTCCCGCCTCGTGGACTCCTATGCTAAATACAATTAAAGATAATAATGAGCATAAAATCACAGTGACCGTCCTCATTCGGTACTGCATAAAATCCCTAAAGCCGAGCGGGGGCCTTTTCATCTTGTGATTGAAGAATATGACTCGCATAGCAAGAAAACAGGACAACGCACCAATGATAAAAACATATTTCACCATAAAAATCTTCAGCCTTTATTAGTTTTCCCGTCCGCTCTCAGGACCATAGCTTGGGCTGAGCGCCTGCGAAACCCAACGCTCACCATGTCAGAAACTCAACGTCGCTCGGCCTGCAATCCACCCGAATTTCACCCATCATACCACCCAAAAAATGACAAAAGGGCAAGCCATCCGGCTTGCCCTTGTTTACATCACCTTGCGGCCAACGTTGGCCGCAGCAACTTACTCGGCGCTATCCGCACCCGCATCCGCAGCCGGCGCGTCATCCGCCACCAGCGTCTGGATCGCGGCCACCGGTGCGGCACCGGCCGCGGCGGCGCGGGCCAGCTTGGCGGCGCGTTCGGCTTCTTCCGCCTCCAGGCGCGCCTTCTTCTCGGCGGCGCGCAGCACGTCGAGGTATTCCTTGATCGCGAATACCAGCTCGCGGGTGCCTTCACCGGTCAGGCCGGAGATCACGAAGTGGCGCGGCGCGGTCATGTCGAAGCCGAAGCGGTCGTCGGCCTGCGCCTTCGGCCAGCCGTAGGCTTCGAGGAAGGCGGACACGGTCAGCTCGCGCTCTTCTTCCGGCAGCATGTCGACCTTGTTCAGCACCAGCCAGCGCGGCTTGTTGTACAGCGCTTCGTCGTACTTGCGCAGCTCCTCGACGATGGCGCGTGCCTCGCGCACCGGATCGACGTCCGGATCGAACGGCGCGATGTCGACCAGGTGCAGCAGGATGCCGGTACGCGACAGGTGCTTGAGGAAGCGGTGGCCGAGGCCGGCGCCTTCCGCCGCGCCTTCGATCAGGCCGGGAATGTCGGCGATCACGAAGCTGGAGGTGTCGTCCATGCGCACCACGCCCAGGTTCGGGTGCAGGGTGGTGAACGGATAGTCGGCCACTTTCGGCTTGGCGGCGGACACCGCGCGGATGAAGGTGGACTTGCCGGCGTTGGGCATGCCCAGCAGGCCGACGTCGGCCAGGACCTTCAGCTCCAGGCGCAGGTTGTAGATCTCGCCCTCTTCGCCGCGGGTGAACTGGCGCGGCGCGCGGTTGAGCGAGCTCTTGAAGTGGATGTTGCCGAGGCCGCCCTTGCCGCCCTTGGCCAGCACCAGTTCCTGACCGTGGAAGGTCAGGTCGGCGATCAGCTGGCCGGTGTGCTCGTCGTAGATCTGGGTGCCAACCGGCAGGCGCAGGCGGATGTCGTCGCCGCCCTTGCCGTAGCAGTCGGCGCCGCGGCCGTTCTCGCCGTTAACGGCGAGGTATTTCTTCACGAAGCGGTATTCGACCAGGGTGTTGATGTTTTCATCGGCCACCGCGATCACGTCGCCGCCACGACCGCCGTCGCCGCCGTCCGGGCCGCCACGCGGTACAAATTTTTCACGGCGGAAGCTGCAGCAACCATTGCCGCCCTTGCCGGAGCGCACTTCAATGCGGGCTTCGTCGATAAATTTCATGAAACTCTCCTAAATGCTTGCGAGGAGTCAGGCGCAAACGGCCGCCGGCTGCCCAAGGTTGGCCGCAGCCCCTTGCGCCTCACACCTCGTGTGGCCAATACGATAATCGGACAAACAAAAAAGCCCTATCGTGCGATAGGGCTTTTTCCGGTGGCTACAGAATTACTCTGCGTCAACACCAGTGTACGGAACAACGCTAACGGTCTTGCGCTGGGCAGCGCCTTTAACCGCGAAGTTCACGTAGCCGTCAACCTTGGCGAACAGGGTGTGATCCTTGCCCATGCCAACGTTTTCACCAGCGTGGAAACGGGTGCCACGCTGACGGATGATGATGGAACCAGCCGGGATCAGCTCGCCGCCGTAGGCTTTGGTGCCCAGACGTTTGGCTTCGGAATCACGACCGTTGCGGGAACTACCGCCTGCTTTTTTGTGTGCCATGTCTATTTATCCCTTACTTGGAAATCGCGTCGATGCGGATTTCGGTGTAGTTCTGACGATGACCCTGATGCTTCTGGTAGTGCTTACGACGACGCATCTTGAAGATGCGGATCTTGTCGCCACGACCATGAGCAACCACGGTTGCCTGGACAGTTGCGCCAGCTACCAGAGGCGCGCCTACGGAAACTTGCTCACCGTCAGCAATCATCAGCACTTCTTCAAGTACGATCTGGCTGTCGACGTCTGCAGGTATCTGTTCTACTTTAAGTTTTTCGCCAACGGAAACTTTGTACTGTTTACCGCCAGTTTTTACGACCGCATACATTCGTATAGCTCCTAATATTCTTTCTTGCGCGCAGTGTGCGCGAAGAACGCGAAAATATACGCAAGTGCCTGATAGGTGTCAATATTTTTGTCGACACTGCGTGGCAAACGTGTTTGCCATGGCAACACAGCGGCCTTGTCTGCTAATATCGCGCGGTTTTCCCGACCATTTGAACCGGTAGCAATGTCCTCCACTCCGCTGTTTCGCACGCTGACCGCCGACGATATGCAAGCTGTCGACCAGGTCATCCGCACGCGCCTGCATTCCGACGTCGTCCTGATCCGCCAGGTAGCGGAATACATCATTTCTGCCGGTGGCAAGCGTCTGCGCCCGGTGCTGACGCTGATGGCCGGCCGTGCCATGGGTTACGGCGAACCGTACCTGCACGAGCTGGCGGCGATGGTGGAGTTCATCCACACCGCCACCCTGCTGCACGACGACGTGGTCGACGAATCCGACATGCGCCGCGGCCGCCAGACCGCCAACGCGATGTTCGGCAATGCCGCCAGCGTGCTGGTCGGCGACTTCCTGTACACCCGCGCCTTCCAGATGATGGTCGCCAGCAACAATATGCGCATCCTGGAAGTGATGGCCGGCGCCACCAACATCATCGCCGAGGGCGAGGTGCTGCAGCTGCTCAACATCGGCGACACCAGTCTGACCGAAGAACAATACCTGCTGGTGATCCAGTACAAGACCGCCAAGCTGTTCGAGGCCGCCACCCGCGTCGGCGCCATCATGGCCGGTGCCCGCGCCGAGCAGGAACAGGCCCTGGCCGACTACGGCATGCACCTGGGCACCGCGTTCCAGATCATCGACGACGTACTGGACTACAGTGGCGACGCCGGCACCATCGGCAAGAGCGTCGGCGACGACCTAGCCGAAGGCAAGGTCACCCTGCCGCTGATCTACACCATGCGCCAGGGCAGCGAACAGGCCGCCACCACCGTGCGCGAGGCACTGGAAGCCGCCAGCCGCGAGCGTTTCGGCGAAGTGATGGCTGCGGTACAATCCTGCGGCGCGCTGGACTATGCGCGCGGCGAGGCAGAAAAAGCCGCCGAACGCGCCATCGCGGTGCTGGCCCCGCTGCCGGACAGCGACTACAAGACCGCGCTGGCCGAGCTGGCGCGCCTGTCGGTACGCCGCGACGCCTGACCCCGTTTTCTTGGCTGTCTCCGTAGTTAAATGGATATAACAGCCCCCTCCTAAGGGGCAGTTACAGGTTCGATTCCTGTCGGGGATACCATCATCACCACCAACGCTACCGCCACCGGTAGCGTTTTGCTTATTACGGAAGCTTTCCCATGAACCTGCTGCAACGCCTTGGCCTGCTGATCATCCTCGGCATCGTGCTGGCCACCGCCATCAACCACTTCACCCGCCCGCAGGCCCCGGCCGCCGCCGGCCACAGCGCCAGCCAGCCGCAGTAAGCCGGCGATGCAGGCCCGCACCACCCTCGCCCACCTGCCGACCGCGTTCGGCGCCTGGCCCGAGCATCCGCTGTACGACAGCATCGCGCGCTGGCGCGATGCCGCCGCGTGCCAGGCTTGGCCGCAACAGGCCGACTTCGACCGCCTGATCGAGCACGCGCGCGCCTGCGGCCAACCTTTGCCGCCGCGGCAGCGCTTCCTGCGCGACGCCGACCCCGAGCTGTACTACGAGATGCACATCGGCAGCACCGGCGAGGTGCCGACGCGCGGCGACAACTGGCACGACTGGTTCAATGCGCTGTGCTGGCTGAGCTGGCCGCGCAGCAAGCTGGCGATGAACGCACGCCAGGTGGCGGCGATCAACGGCGACGAATTCCGCCGCGGCCCGCGCCGCGATGCCGGCACGCTGCTGGACGAGAGCGGCGTCGTCGTGCCGTATTGCGACCCGGCGCTGGCGCAGGCCTTGCACGACATGCAGTGGCAGACGCTGTTTGTCGAGCAGCGCGCGGCGTGGGGCACACGCATCGGCGCCCACGTCATCGGTCACGCACTGCTGGAACAGGGGCTGGCGATGCACATAGGCTGGTGCGGCAAGGCGCTGCTGCTGCCGGTGGAAGAGGCGTTTTTCCGGCTGGATGGTGCGGAACAGGTGGACATCCTGGATCAGATGCTGGCGGCACGACTGACGGGCGACGACGACTTTGCCGCCAGCCCGCGCGAACTGCTGCCGCTGCCGCTGCTGGGCATCCCCGGCTGGTGGGACGCCAACCGTGACGCGGCGTTCTACGACAATACCGCCTATTTCCGTCCGACGCGGCGTGCGAAGTCGGCCACCGAGATCGCTTCCAGCTCGCCCATCATCGGCTGAAACACCTCGGCCAGCGCGGCGGCGATGTCGTCGTCGCACTCGCGCAGTTCCGGCCGGTACACGAACAGGCGGAAGATGTCGGCCAGGGCGATCGCCTCCGCGCGCTGGGTCAGCACCCAGGTCTCGCGCTGGCCGCACTGCACGTAACCGGCGGCGGCGAGGCGGTCCAGCACGTGGCCCAGCTCGTCGTAGCCGACCAGCACCTGCTGCCGCAGCGCTTCCGGCCGCAGCGCGCGGCCTTCGCCCTGCGCCTGGTCCAGCAGCACCAGCAGCTCCACCGCATCGAGGAAACGGCGCCGCGACTCGTTGCGCCGCTGCCAGGCGCGCCCCTCCCAGTACGACAGCGACGCGGTCAGCACCGCGCCGGTCAGCACCACCAGCCACAGGCAGAACAGCCACAGCAGCAGCACCGGCAGGCTGGCGAAGGCGCCGTACACCAGCTGATAGCTGGCGATCTCGCCGATGTAGAAGCCGAAGATCAGCTTGGTCACCTCCAGCATCAGCGCGGTGCACAGCGCGCCGAGCAGCGCGTGGCGGCGCGGCACGTAGCGGTAGGGAACGATGCGGAACAGCAGCGCCAGCATCAGCGTCGTCAGCAGCAGGCCGCCGCCGAACTGCAGCGCCTCGTCCAGCAGCGTGGAGTAGCGCTCGATGTGGGTGTACTTGAACAGCACGCGCCAGCCGAGCAGGCCGCCGCCCAGCGCCAGCGGCCCCAGCGTCAGCACCGTCCAGTACACCATGCTCTGCTGCAGCCACGGCCGCGCGCGGCGCACGCCCCAGATACTGTTGAAGGTGCGCTCCACCGTCGCCATCAGCATCAGCGAGGTGGCGCCCAGCATCACGATGCCGGCGGCGGTGAGTTTTTCGGCGTTGTCGGCGAACTGGCGCATGTAGACGGTAATCACCTTGCCGGCGAATTCCGGCACCAGCGTCGACAGCAGCATCACCTTGAAGCGGGTGCTGTAGTCGCCGAACACCGGAAACGCCGACATCACCGTCAGCGCGATGGTCAGCAGCGGCACCAGCGCCAGCAGGGTGGTAAAGGTCAGGCTGCCGGCCACTTGCAGCACGCGCTGCTGCGCCAGCCGCGCGGCGACAAAACGGACAAAGCCGGTCAGGGGCAGGGAGGTAAACGACACGATCATCCGATCAAACACGCTAGAATCCAGCAATTCGCCAATGTTAACCCATAGGAATCTTCATGCACGACATTCTGGTCTTGTACTACAGCCAGCACGGCGCCACCCGCGAGCTGGCCCGCATGATCGCCCGCGGCATCGACAGCGTCGACGGCTGCCGCGCGCGGCTGCGCACCGTGCCCAAGGTCTCCACCGTGTGCGAGGCCACCGCGCCGGCGGTGCCGGACAGCGGCGCGCCCTATGTCGAAAAACAGGATCTGCAAGACTGCGCCGGCCTGGCGCTGGGCAGCCCGACCCGCTTCGGCAACATGGCGGCGGCGATGAAGTACTTCCTCGACGGCACCGCGCCGGAGTGGATGCAGGGTACGCTCGCCGGCAAGCCGGCCTGCGTGTTCACCAGCAGCAGCACCCAGCACGGCGGCCAGGAATCGACGCTGCTGTCGATGATGATCCCGCTGCTGCACCACGGCATGCTGCTGCTGGGCCTGCCGTTCACCGAGCCGGCACTGAGCCACACCCGTACGGGCGGCACCCCCTACGGTGCCAGCCATGTCGCCGGCCACGACAACAACGTGACGCTGAGCGAGGACGAGAAGCAGCTCGCCATCGCCCAGGGCCGCCGCCTGGCCGAGGCCGCGCGCAAGCTGGCCGCCTGATCGCGGATCAAGGTTGGCCGCAAGCGTTGCGGCCAACCTTGCGCTGCCCGCCGCACGTCTTCGCACCACACCTCTCCGCACCACACCTCTCCGCACCGCTCATCTTCGCACCGCACTTCTCCGCCTCACATTTCCCGCTAAGCCGCACCGGCGACGGAACCGCGCCCCCGGCGGCCGGTCAAATCGACGCGCAACGGCTGGACAAGCCAGCCACCCGCGCCCACAACAAATGGCCGCGCCCCGCCCGCCGCATGGCGTTCGGGGTCAATGCGTGCCTTACATTTTCTACACACAAGGAGTCATCAACACCATGGAACAGGCCCTCCCCTCGATCGGATCGCCTTTCTTTTACGCTGTCTTTTTCGTGGCCGTACTGCTCATGATCGCCGTCGACATGCTGGCACTGAAGCAGAGCGGCTCCCACAAGGTGTCGATCAAGGAAGCCGGCATCTGGTCGGCGATCTGGGTCGGCGTCGCCTGCAGCTTCGGCGGCTGGCTGTGGTGGTATCTGGCCAATGATCCGGCCTACGGTCCCGCCGTCGCCAACCAGAAAACGCTGGAATACTTCACCGGCTACGTAATCGAAAAATCGCTGGCCGTCGACAACATCTTCGTGTTCCTGCTGATCTTCGGCTTCTTCAAGGTGCCGGTGGAATACCAGCGCCGCGTGCTGCTGTACGGCGTGTTCGGCGCCATCGTGCTGCGCACGGTGATGGTGTTCCTCGGTGCCGCGCTGGTAAAGGAATTCAGCTGGATCCTGTACGTGTTCGGGGCCTTCCTGCTGTTTACCGGCCTGAAGATGATGCTGCCGGAGAAGGATGAGCAGGCCGATCTGGCCGATAACGCGCTGCTGCGCTTCCTGCGCCGCCACCTGCGCATTACCGACGACTACCACGGCGAAGCCTTCTTCGTGATGAAGAACGGCCTGCGCTACGCCACGCCGATGTTCCTGGTGCTGATGATGGTGGAGCTGTCCGACGTGGTGTTCGCGGTGGACAGCATCCCGGCCATCTTCGCGGTGACCATGGACCCGTTCATCGTGCTGACCTCCAACATCTTCGCCATCCTCGGTCTGCGCGCGATGTTCTTCCTGCTCGCCGACGTTGCCGACCGCTTCCACCTGCTGCGTTACGGCCTCGCCATCGTGCTCAGCTTCATCGGCGTCAAGCTGCTGATGCTGAAATTCCTGCACATTCCGGTGGCGGTGTCGCTGGCGGTGGTGTTCGTGGTCATCATCGGCTCGGTGATCGCCTCGCTGCTGTTCCCGAAAAAAGCCGCCTGACCCGGTGCTGCCTGCGGCCAACCTTGGTGTTACAAGGTTGGCCGCAGGCTTTTCCACCCCTTCCCGCCGCCACTCCCCCTCACTCCCAGCCCGCGGCAGGCCGGCACTGGCGTATGATTTGGTGAGGCAACGCGAACATTGTTCGCAAAAATGATGCCGACATCCTACAACGGATGTGAACACTGCCCGAACCCGTGACCCCTTGCCCGCGCCAGAGTCCGACATGCACACGCCCCGATTGCCCGCCAACGAGCACGACCGCCTGGCCGCCCTGCAGCGTCTGGGTGTGCTGGACACGCCGCCCGCCGCCGAGCTGGACCGCCTCACCCGGCTGGCGCAGCGCGTGTTCAAGGTCAAGACCGTGCTGGTGACGCTGGTCGACGCCAAGCGGCAGTGGTTCAAGTCGCGCGTCGGGCTGGAAGTCAGCGAAACGGCGCGCGATATCTCCTTCTGCGGCCACGCCATCCTGCAGCCGCAGGCGCTACTGGTCGCCGATGCACGCCTGGACCCGCGCTTTGCCGACAACCCGCTGGTGACGGCGGCGCCGCACATCGTGTTCTACGCCGGACAGCCGATCTTCTCCCGTGCCGGTCACGCGCTGGGCACGCTGTGCCTGATCGACGACCAGCCACGGCAGCTCGACGACGGCGAGCAGCAGACGCTGCAGGACCTGGCGCGGATGGTAGAGCAGTACCTGTGGGGGCTGGAAGCGGCGCAGGATCTGCAGCAGCTGCAGGCCGAGCTGGAGCAGCGCGTGCAGCTGCGCACACAGGAGCAGGAAACCACGCTGGCGCAGCTGCACCAGGAAATCGCGCAGCGCAACGCCTACGAAAGCGCGCTACTGGCGGAGAAGGAGCACTTTCACGCCACGCTGGAAAACACCACCGACGCCTTCATCGAGATCGACGAGCAGGGGCTGGTGGTCGGCTGGAACCGCGCCGCGGAGAGCACCTTCGGCTGGACGCGAGAGGAGGCCGGCGGCCGGCTGCTGGCCGAGCTGATCATCCCGCCGCCGCTGCGCGCCGCCCACCACGCCGGCCTGTGCCGCTTCGTGCGCACCGGCCAGCCACGGATGCTGGGACAGCGCGTCGAGGTCAGCGCCTGTCGCAAGGACGGCAGCACCTTCCCGATCGAGCTGACGCTGAGCGCGATCCACAGCCAGGGGCGGATGCTGATCAACGCCTTCCTGCACGACATCTCGCAACGCAAGGCCGACGAGGCCGAGATCCTCGACAGCCGCGCCCGCATCAAGATGATCACCGACAATGTGCCGGCCATCATCGCCTATATCGATACCGGGCTGCACTACCGCTTCGTCAACCTCGGCTACGAGAAATGGTTTGGCTGGAAGGCGGACACCATCACCGGCAGCAAGGTCGCCGACATGCTCGACAGCGAAGTGTACGCGGTGGCACGGCCGCATTTCGACAAGGTGCTGCGCGGCGAGCAGAGCGAATACGAGGTGCAGATGGCCAGCCTGCACGGCAAGATCTGGGTCCACATCACCCTGATCCCGCACTACAACCCGCAGCGGCAACTGCAGGGCTTCTACGTGCTGGGCGTGGACATCACCGAGCGCAAGCAGCTGCAGGACCAGCTGCAATTCGAGGCCTACCACGACTCGCTGACCGGGCTGCCCAACCGCCGCGCGCTGATGCAGAGCCTGCGCGAGGCGATGGCCCGCAGCCGCCGCAGCGGCAACAGCATGGCGCTGCTGTTTCTCGACCTCGACGGCTTCAAGGCGCTGAACGACAGTCACGGCCACGACTTCGGCGACATGGCGCTGCAGCGCTTCGCCCGCGAGCTGCGCGGTGCGGTACGCGAGACCGATAGCGCCGCCCGGCTGGCCGGCGACGAGTTCACCGTCATCCTGGAAAACCTGGTGCAGCCGCAGCAGGACAGCGCACTGGTGGCCGGCAAGCTGCTGCAGCAGATCGCCTCCATCCACAGCATCGCCGGCGTGGCGGTCACCCTGTCCAGCAGCATCGGCATCGCCCTCTACGACGGCAGCCACGACAGCAGCGCCAATACCCTGCTCAACGCCGCCGACAAGGCGATGTACCAGGCCAAGCGCGCCGGCAAGAACCGCCTGGCCTTTTACGGCGACGCCCCGCCATAGCCACGGCAGCAGCAGTGGCGGCCGCCGGCGCTTCTGGCATAATCGCTGGCACACCGCCTTGATCCGGCGTTGCCACCACCGCAACCGGCAGTCCGCTGCCGCCACCGGATCCAGCACCGCCGGAGCCGTTGTCATGCTGCACTACCTGCCAGATTCACTCTACGTTCGCAATCGTCTGACCCAGAGCAGCGATCTCGAAATCTGGCTCAGCGCCGGAGAAAAGCAGCGCCGCCAGGAGCGCGCGCGCAGCCATTTCCACGACCCGCAGCCGGTGTGCCCGCCGCAGCACGAACAGGACCCGTTCCTGGCGCTGCCGTGGGCCTATGCCCAGCTGGAGTGGCTGACCACCCGCCTGCTCGACCATGACGACAGCGAGCAACAGCTGCGCGCGCTGGCCGGCAGCCTGCGCCGGCTGGCCAATCACGCCCCGGAAGCCACGCTGGCCGCCGGCCTGCTGCTGCCCTACGCCCACTACGCGCACGCCCATGCCGTGCATGTCGCGCTGCTGGTGGCGCGGCTGACACAGCGGCTGGCACTGGCGGAAGCCGAGTGCGAGTCACTGGTCTGCGCCGCGCTGACCATGAATATCGCGATGGTCAACCTGCAGCAGCAACTCAGCCACCAGGCCGAGGCGCTGTCCTCGCTGCAGGCCAAGCAGCTGCGCCTGCACCCGCTGGCCAGCTCCGCGATGCTGCGCGAAGTCGGTGTCGATGACGAGATCTGGCATCTGGCGATTCTGGAACATCATGAACAGTGGAACGGCAAGGGCTATCCGTTCGGCCTCGGCCGCAGCAAGATCAGCCCCGGCGCCCACCTGCTGCATGTCGCCGATGTCGCGATGGCGCGACTGCACCCCCGCCACTACCGCCGCTCGCAGCTACCCAAGAGCGCGATGGTGCAACTGTTCCAGCAACGCGACACCCTGGCCGACGCCAAGCTGGCCGATTGCCTGATCAAGGAGGTAGGCCTGTATCCGCCGGGCAGCTTCGTCAAGCTGGAGCAGGGCGACACCGCCATCGTGGTGCAGCACGGCGACGACATCACCACGCCGCTGACCGTCCGCTTCGGCCGCGACGCCAGCATCGTGCCGACGGCAAGCCGCATCGCCAGCCCGGCACAAATGACGGTCGAAGCGCGCCACCTGCCGGCACTGGCCAGGCTGTGGCAATGCCGGGTCGACAGCCCGACGGGCTAGGCGGTAGCAAACAGAAAAAGAAGTGGAGGACAGCCGAGGCACACGGGTCAGCAAACGCAGCAACGCCGTGCGGAACAGAAAAACAAAAAGCCCAGTCTGGCGACTGGGCTTGATGTCTGTATTCATGGTGGGTCGTGCGGGATTCGAACCTGCGACAAACGGATTAAAAGTCCGCTGCTCTACCAACTGAGCTAACGACCCCCGTAAGGGTCCTGATGGTGGGTCGTGCGGGATTCGAACCTGCGACAAACGGATTAAAAGTCCGCTGCTCTACCAACTGAGCTAACGACCCATCAGGGGTCTCGGTGGTGGGTCGTGCGGGATTCGAACCTGCGACAAACGGATTAAAAGTCCGCTGCTCTACCAACTGAGCTAACGACCCCCGAGAGAACGAAACTATACCGAAGCCGATTTTTCGCGTCAAGATTTTCTTGGCCGATAATTTGAAATTTGTGCTATCCGCCAATATTCCGTAGCAAAACACACGCAAAAACAATTTTTGCGTCAAGGGCTTGAAAGAACTTCCGCGGCCACCCATGTCAAATAAGCCGGCAACCCGGCCGCCAGCGGCAGCGCGACGATCTCCGGCACCTCGTAGGGATGCAGCTGCAGCAAGCGCGCCTGCAGTGCCGGATAGGCCGCCGCGGTGGTCTTGATCTGCAACGGCACCTCGCTGGCGTTTTCCAGCTTGCCCTGCCAGCGATACACTGAGCGGCACGGCGCCATGATATTGACACAGGCGGCGAGTTGCTCGCCGACCAGCGTCTCCGCAATTTGTTGTGCCAGTGCCGCATCCGGCACATTGCACAGCACCATGATCACTTCCATCTGGATACCTGTTTTATGCGTGCGTTTCTGATCGTATTACTGCTGTACCCGTTTGCCGAGATCTTCTCGCTGGTCACGCTGGCCGACGCCATCGGCGGCGGCTGGACCATCGCCTGGCTGCTGTTCACCGTGCTGCTCGGCGTGGCGATGATGCGCAACAGCAAGCTGGCCAGCCTGCTGACCATCGGCTCGGTGCTGAAACAGGGCCAGGTGTCGCTGCTCGCCCTGCTGTGGCCGCTGCGCGTGATGCTGGCCGGCCTGCTGTTTGCCATTCCCGGCCTGATCAGCGACGTGCTGGCCCTGCTGCTGATGCTGCCATGGCGCGGCCCGACACTGGCGAACATGGCACCACCGTCGCCACCACCGGCCGCGGACGGCAGCGCCGGCGGTGACATCATCGAAGGCGAATACCAGCGCGTCGACAAGACCGTCGATCCCAACTCACGGCTGCATTAAGGCCTGCAAGCGGGCCAGTACCGTGGCGGCATCGATGCCGCGGATGGCGACGATCTTGTGGCGGTTGCGCTCGCCGCTGAGCAGCGTCACCGACGACTTGGACACCGCCAGCGCCTGCGCCAGCCACAGTAGCAGCGCGGCATTGGCCTTGCCCTCCACCGGCGGTGCGGCCAACCTGATTTTCAGCGCGTCGCCGTGTTCGCCAACCAGCGCCGTCTTGCGCGCACCGGGCTGCAGGTGCAAGGTCAGCCGAACACCGTCCGGCTGCGAAGTTAACCAGGGGTTCATGGCCTGCCCCACCTCAAAAAAGGCTATTGTAAATCGGGCGTATACTGCAACGACACCCATAAAGACAGGAGATCACCATGGATATTGGAATCAGCGAACAGGATCGTACCCGCATTGCCGAAGGCCTGTCGAAACTGCTGGCCGACACCTACACCCTGTATCTGAAGACCCACTATTTCCACTGGAACGTCACCGGGCCGATGTTCCAGACGCTGCACCTGATGTTCGAGCAGCAGTACAACGAACTGGCGCTGGCCGTCGACCAGATCGCCGAACGCATCCGCGCGCTGGGCCACATCGCCCCCGGCAGCTACGGCGACTACGCGCGCCTGACCTCGATCGCCGAAAGCCAGGGCGTACCCAAGGCGCAGGACATGATCCGTGAGCTGGTACAGGCGCACGAGACGGTCTGCCGCACCGCGCGCTCGCTGTTCCCGGTGGCCGAGCCGGCCAGCGATGAGCCGACTGCCGACCTGCTGACCCAGCGCCTGCAAGTGCATGAAAAGACGGCATGGATGCTGCGCAGCCTGCTGGAAAGCTGAGGCCACAGCGCGCGTGATACACTGCCGCAAAGTGTAACCGCACGCTCACTCATGACACGTTTCACACCTACGCCAGCGCCACCGGACAAATCGCTGTTTCATGCCGCGATCCTGGTGTCGCTGGCGCTGCATTTACTGCTGCTGCTTGCCGTCGGCCGGCACGGCCTGCCACGCATTCCGTCATGGCAGCCGGCGGCGCTGCAAGTCACACTGCTGGCGACCCCGCCGGCCAGCAGCGCGCCGCCGCTGGCCACGCAGCTGGCGCAGCACGACAGCCTGGCCGGCAGCGCCGCCCCAGCCGCCAAACCCGCGCCGGCGGCGGTCGCCATCACCACCACTGCCACCCGCGTCAGGGCCACGTCGGCGCCGGCCGCTCCCAAGGCCGAGTCCGCCGCGGTGCTCAGCCGTGAACAGTCCGCCTACACCACACCACCCACTGCCCCGGAAGCGGCGCCGCGCAGCGCCCAGGACTGGCTGAGCCAGGCGCGGCAGCTGGGCAGCAGCGCCAATGCCGTCGGCGGCGAAGCACAGGACAAGGCCAAGGCGGTGTTCGGCGTCAGCGCCACCGGGGTCAGCTGGGCCCGCTACGTCGAAGACTGGCGCCTGAAGATCGAACGCATCGGCAAACGCAACTACCCGGCAGAAGCGCGGGCGCAGAACCTGTACGGCAGCCTGGAGCTGGCGGTGGTGATCCGCGCCGACGGCGCACTGCAGGAAGTGCGCCTGCTGCGCAGCTCCGGCCACGCGGTGCTGGACCAGGCCGCGCAGAACATCGTGCGCATGGCCGCCCCCTACGCCCCGTTCCCGCCAACGTTGGCCGCAGATTTCCGTAGTCTGGAGGTGGTGCGCAAATGGAGCTTCACCACCGCCAACCAGCTCTCCGCCAATTGATACAGGATCCACCATGTTTGAAGTCAATCGCAGCGTCGTCATTCTGAAACCGCGCCAGCCGTTCGCCGACTGGCTGGCCAGCCTGCCCGGCGCCCCGGCCGTAGCGCTGGACGAGCTGCGCCGCAACGGCAATGCGCTGCTGATCCCGCACGTCGACGACGTCGACCCCGCCGATTTCCTTGCAGAGCACTACCACGCGCTGTTCAGCGCCGAGCTGGCCGACTGGTGCGAGGACGACACGCTGTGGCCGCCGACGCTCAACGCGGCGCTGTTCATGGACTGGTTCGACATCGACATTCACCCGGTGCTGACCGACCTGGTCAGCAGCCCGCTGGAGCGCGAGGCGTTCCAGCCGTTTGATCTGGATAGTCAGTAAACCCCGGCGCCGGCGGCCCACCGCCGGCACGGCAACAACAAACTGACACCACCTTGCCGGCAACGGCTTTTCCACACGAAGGGGAAATCATGACTCACAGCACCAGCATCAAGGTTCGCGGCTACCACCTCGACCTGTACAGCCACGTCAACAATGCGCGCTACCTGGAGTTCCTGGAAGAAGCGCGCTGGACCTTCTTCGAGGAATGCGCCGACCTGCCGGCCTTCCTCAGCTCCGGCATCGCGCTGATCGTGGTCAACATCAACATCGACTACCGCTACCCGGCGACCATGAACGACCAGCTGGTGATCGAGACCGCGGTCAAGTCGGTCGGCAACCGCAGCGCAGTGATCCACCAGTGCGTGAAGCTGGCCGGCAGCGACACGGTGGTGGCCGAGGCCGACGTCACCTTCGTCGCATTTGACGGCAAGCAGAACAAGGCGGTGGCGATCGAGGGTAAACTGCGGGAACTTCTGACCGGGCTGCAACACCAAGCCTGATCATCACCGCCTTTGCAACAGGACAGACTCAGTCATGAAAAAATGGATACTGGCATTGGTCGGCATCGCCGTACTCGCCATCGTCGCCTACCTCGCGCTGTTCAACAAGCCGCAGGCGCCGCAAGTCCACTACACCAACCTGTCGGGACAGACCGCCAGCACCGACAGCCTGAAAGGCAAGGTGGTGCTGGTCAATTTCTGGGCCACCAGCTGCAGCGGCTGCATGGCCGAGATGCCGAAACTGCGCGCCACCCACGAGAAGTATGCGCCGCAAGGCTACGAAACCGTGGCCGTGGCGATGAGCTACGACCCGCCCAACTACGTGCAGACCTACGTCAAGGACACCGCGCTGCCCTTCTTTGTCACGCTGGACAGCAGCGGCAGCATCGCCAAGGCGTTCGGCGAGGTGCAGCTGACCCCGACCTCGGTACTGATCGACAAGCAGGGCAATATCATCAAGCGCTATGTCGGCGAGCCGGACTTCACCGAACTGCACCAGCTGATCGAGCAGAACCTGAAAGCCTGATCTCTCAGGCCGCAAAAAAGCCGTTGCCATCCTGTCGATGGCAACGGCTTTTTTCATGCCGCCGCTAGTGGCTAACGTTGGCCGCACACCGGGCAATCCGGATCACGCGGCACCTTCAGCTGGCGGAAGCTGCCATCCAGTGCATCGTACAGCGTCAGCTGCCCCAGCGCCGGACGGCGCCCGGCCAGCAGCTTGATCGCCTCCACCGCCTGTAGGCTGCCGATGACACCGACCAGCGGCGCCAGCACACCGAAGGTGGCGCACGGCCCGTCGCTGGCCTCGCCTTCCTCCGGGAACAGGCAGTGATAGCACGGCGACGCGTCGTCGCGCACGTCGTACACCGCCAGCTGGCCGCTAAAGCGTACCGCGGCGCCGGACACCAGCGGCACCCCGGCCGCCACACAGGCGCGGTTGATGGCGTGGCGGGTGGCGAAGTTGTCGGAGCAGTCCAGCACCAGATCGTGCGCCGCCACCTCGGCAGCCAGCCTGTCGCCCTGCAGGCGCTCGGCCAGCAGCCGCAACTGCACGTCCGGATTGATGGCGGCCAACCTTGCCGCCGCCGAGTCCACCTTGCGCTGCCCCAGCGTACCCATATCGTGAATGATCTGCCGCTGCAGATTGGTCAGCTCCACGGTGTCGTCGTCGACCAGCGTCAGCTGGCCGACACCGGCACTGGCCAGATACAGCAGTGCCGGCGCGCCGAGCCCGCCGGCGCCGACCACCAGCACCCTTGAGGCCAGCAGGCGCTGCTGGCCGTCGATGTCGATTTCCGGCAGCAGGATGTGCCGGCTGTAGCGCAGCAGGGCTGCGTCGTTCAGTTCTTGCGTCATGATGCAAAAATGGCCGCAAACGCGGCCATCTCCCTTGATCTTGATTCAGGTTTTATTCTTCCGCACCCTTGCGGCTGAACTTGACGCCCAGCTGCTTCAGTTTGCGGTAGAGGTGGGTGCGCTCCAGGCCGACCTTTTGCGCCACCCGGCTCATATTGCCGTTTTCCAGCACGATGTGGTACTCGAAATAGCGGCGTTCCAGCTGTTCGCGCAGTTCACGCAGCGGCAGGCTGAAATCGAAACCAGTTTCTTCCGCAGGCTTGTCGTGGCGGAATTGCGCCAGCACCTTGTTCACTTCCGGCGCGTCCAGCTCTCCGGATTCTGCGGTCAGCGCCAGGCTCTTGATGATGCTGCGCAACTGCTCCAGGTTGCCCGGCCAGTCGTACTGGCGCAGCGCGTTCAGTGCCGCGGTGGTCAGCTTGCGGCTGGGCACCTGCTTCGACTCCACCAGCTCGTGCAGGATCTGCTCGGCGATCGAGGTGATGTCTTCCGGGTGCTCGCGCAGCGCCGGAATCGGCACGATCACGCTGGACAGCGCTGTCAGCATGCGGTTGTCGCACTCCGGATCGACCAGCAGTTCCTGCAGCGGACGACTGCAGGAACAGATCAGCCGCACGTTGAAACGGTCCAGCTTGGACAGCAGGAACAGCAGGCCCTGCTGCGTGCGGCGGCTGTACTGGCCGATTTCCGGCAGGAACAGCACGCCGTTATTGGCTTTCTGCAGCAATTCCAGCGGCGCATCCGCCAGCTGCTCTACCTTGGCCGGGGTCACCCACGGCGTATTGCCCTGGTGGAAAAAGCGCGCCACCAGCTCGAAGCCGGCGCCGGACTCACCGGTCAGCAGCACCGGCGACTTCAGTTTCGATACCCGCTCCAGCTGCTTCTTCAGCTCCTGCACGGTTTCGCTCTTGCCCATCTTGTCGAGATTGAGCGAAGTATTGGCCTGCATGTCGCCGTATTTCAGCGCACGCTGCACCGTGGTCAGCAGTTTCTGCAGGGCAATCGGTTTTTCGAGGAAATCGAAGGCACCGATGCGCGTTGCCTCGACGGCAGTGTCGATGCTGGCGTGACCGGACATCATCACCACCGGCATGTTCAGTTGCCCGGATTTGGCCCACTCCTTGAGCAGGGTGACGCCGTCACAATCCGGCATCCAGATATCCAGCAGCACCAGCGCTGGTCGGGTCTGGTTGCGCAATTGACGAGCCACTTCGGCATTTTCAGCCAGCGCGACGGTATAGCCTTCGTCCTGCAAAATCTCCGAGAGAAGCTCCCGGATACCGATCTCGTCATCAACAATCAGAATATCGCTGCTTCGCATTAAGCCTCCAGCAAGGGCAGGGTGAGAAGGATGCGCGCACCGCCGCTCTGTGCATTGGCAAGGGTGATCTGTCCATGGTGTTCCTCCACTATCTTTTTCACCACGGCCAGTCCCAATCCTGTCCCCTTGGCCTTGTTGGTTACATAAGGCTCAAACGCACGGGGAAGGATGTCCGGACTGAAGCCAACACCGTTGTCCTCTACGCAGACGAGCACGTTCCTTCCTTCTAGTCGGGTGCTAATTTGAATCATCGGGATGTCAGCGTCAAGGATTGCATCTTGTGCGTTCTGCAAAAGATTGTGCAGCACCTGACGCAGCAAAGCCGCGTCCCCCATGACTGGCAAGGCTTGCAGGCTTAAATCCACCTTCAGCGCGGGGTTACTTTCGTACAGCACCAGCACCTCGCGCAGCAGCGTATTCAGCTCCAGTTTGACCAGTTTGATCTTCGGCGCCCGCGCATAATCGCGGAAAGCGTCGACCATGCCCTTGAGCGCGGTCACCTGTTTGATGATGGTGTCGGTGGCGCGCTTCAGCATCTCGGCGTCCGACGGCTGCAGCTTGTCGGCCAGCTTCATCGCCAGCCGTTCCGCCGACAGCTGGATCGGCGTCAGCGGGTTGCGGATCTCGTGCGCCAGCCGTTTCGCCACCTCGCCCCACGCCGCGTCGCGCTGTGCGCGGCCCAGCTCGGTGATGTCGTCGAACACCACCACGTAGCCGGTGGCCGGCTGTTCCGGCAGGATGGCGCCGCGCGCCACCAGCTGCCGCGGCCCCTGGGCGCCGAGGTAGTCGATCTGCTGCTGCCAGTCGTGCGGATTGATGGTCGCCGCCTCGCGCAGGATGGTTTCCACCAGCGGCGACAGTTCCGGGCGCAGCACCGGCCACACCTGCAGTTCGTGGCCGGACAGCTCGCCGAAGTCGACGCCGAGAATGCGCGAGGCACTGGTGTTGGCCGCACGCAGCTGCCAGTTGTAGTCGAAGGCGATCACCCCGGTCGACAGGTTAGCGAGGATGCTCTCCAGGTACAGCTTGCCGGATTCCAGCAGGCGCCGGCTCTCGTCGGCGGTCAGGCGCGCCTCGTCCAGCTGCTGCGTCATGCGGTTGAACATGGTGGTGAGGATGCCAAGCTCGTCCTTGCGGTACACCGGGTGGCGCTTGGAAAAGTCGCCCTGCGCCACCGCACGGGTGCCGGCGGCCAGCTCCGACAGCGGCGCCGACAGCCGCTCGGAGATGAACAGCGCAAACGCCAGCGCCGCGGTCAGCGCCAGCAGGAACACCAGCGCCAGCGTCAGCATGTAGAAGGTTTTCAGGCCGTCGCGCGACAGCACCAGCTGCCGGTACTCGGCGCGCGCGTCCTCGATCAGCTCGGCGTCGCGGGCGATGTCCACCGGCGCCGGCTGGATGATCTGGATGATCTGGGTCTGGTCGTTGACGTAGCTGCGGTACGACAGCAGCACCTTCAGCTCCAGCGTGCCGTCGGGATCGCTGTCGATGATCTCGTGGCTCTTGCGCTGGCGCAGGCTGCGCAGCACGTCCGGATCCGGCGCCCGCGGCAGGTAGCGCACGTCATCCGGCCCGGCAAAGCTCAGCAGCCGTCCCTGCTGGTTGTAGACCGCGATCTCCTGCACCCCCAACTGTTCGCGCATGCGCAGCAGCTGGCTGTTGAGGCTGTGGTCGCTGTAGTCGGCGATGTCGCGCGCCACCAGCCGCGACTTGCGACTGAGATCGGACAGCACGAAGCCGAGCGCGTTGCGCCCCAGCTCCAGGCCGCGGTCGAGCGCGTTTTCCACCTCGACGTTGAACCAGCTCTCGATACTGCGCGTCAGGAACTGTGCGGAGACGGTGAATACCAGCATGCCAGGCAGCAGCGCGATCAGGGTGAACATCACCACCAGCTTCTGCGTCAGCTTGGCGCCGAATTCGCGGCTCTTCACCCGCCGGCGCAGGCGCAGCATCTGCCGCGCCACCACCGCCAGCAGGCCGACCAGGCCGAAGGCGTTGAGGCCGAACACCCACCAGTAGTATTCCGCCAGCTTGGAGGTGTTACCGGTGGAAATCGCCAGCAGGTACAGCAGCACGAAGCCGAAGGCGGTGGCGATGACGGGATAGCGCATCAGTTGCCTCCTGACGGGGCGATGCTGTTCCAGCCGGAATCCATCGCCCAGTCATCGGCGCCCAGCGCATTGAGCTGGAACGGGCGCGGCAGCTGGCCGAGGTCCAGCTCCAGTCGCAGCCGGCCGCGCAGCTGCTGCTGCTCCGCCGGCGACCAGTCGGCGATGTCCATCACCTTCCAGCCGGCGATGCTGCCAACCGCGGCCAGCGCTTCGTCGAGCGAGGCGTAGTTCTTGGACAGGCCGCCGATGGTGACGCGGTAGCGGCCGGTGAGGCCGTAGTGGCTCAGCTTGAAGCTGAGGCTGGCGGCCGGCTCGAACCAGCGCGACAGCTGCAGCCAGTAGGCCGAGCTGCGCGGTCGCGTCAGCTCGAAGGTCAGACGGAAGGTCAACGGCACGCCCTGTTGCAGCGCCTGCTGCAGCATGGCGGGCAGGGTGATGCGGTAACGGCTGGCCACGCTGAGCGCGCCATCCTGCGCCTCCAGCTGCAGTCGCTGCGCCACGATACCATCGGCGGCGTGGCACAGCCCGGCCTGCACCAGCAGCAGCAGGCTGGCGAGCAGTAGCAGCTGTTGCTTAAGCTTTTTCCAGCAGCGCGTAATAGAAGCCGTCATGGTCTGCCGAAGGCAAGAGTTGTTCGGAGCCGGCCAGGCGTGCATCCGGATGACGCTGCAGGAAGGCGTCCAGCTGTTGCTGGTTCTCTTCCGGCATGATCGAGCAGGTGGCATACAGCAGCTTGCCACCCTTGGCCAGCAGCGGCCACAACGCGTCCACCATCGCCGCCTGTTGCTGGCCCAGCGCGGCGAAATCGTCCGGCCGGCGCAGCCACTTGATGTCCGGATTGCGACGCACCACGCCGCTGGCCGAGCACGGCACGTCGGCGAGGATGCGGTCGAATGGCACGCCGTCCCACCAGCTGTCCGGCTTGGCGGCATCGGCTGCGGCCAACGTGGCCGTCAGCTGCAAGCGCGCCAGATTCTCGGCCACCCGTTCCAGCCGCGCCGCGTCGATATCCAGCGCGGTGAGCTGAATATCGGCCAACTCCAGCAAATGACCGCTCTTGCCGCCGGGGGCGGCGCAGGCATCCAGCACCCGCATGCCGTCGGCGACATCCAGCCGCAGCGCCGCCTGTTGCGCGCCGAAGTCCTGTACCGAGACGCGGCCCTCGGCAAAACCCGGCAGGTCGCGCACATTGCACGGTGCATCCAGCTTCACTGCGTAGTCGCCGAGCGCCTTGGCGCCGCGACCGGACGCCTGCAGCGCCTCGACGTAGCCGGCGGCGGTGCCGTGGCGGCGGTTGATGCGCAGCGTCATCGGGGGATGGCGGTTGCTCTTTTCCAGGATGTCGGTCCAACGCGTCGGATAGGCGGCGCGCACCTTCTGCACCCACCAGCGCGGGTGGTTGTAGCGCGCCTCGTTGTCGGCCTGGGCATCGGCCAGCAGCTGGTCCTTGTTGCGCAGGAAGTTGCGCAGCACGCCGTTGACCAGGCCCTTGAGACGGCCGGCGGCCAGGTCCTGCGCCAGCGTCACCGCCTGGTCGACCACCGCGTACGGCGCGGCACGGGTGTGGATCAGCTGGTACAGCGCCACCAGCAGCAGGCGCTCGACATCCACCGCCGGCAGCGGCTTGGGCACCAGTGCCCGCAGGATGAAGCGCAACTGGCCGAGATTGCGCAGGCTGCCGTAGGCAATGTCCTGCAGCGCGCCGCGCTCGCCGGGCGTCAGGGTCTCGCTGCGCTGAATATTGCCCAGCGCCTCGGTCAGGGTACGCCCTTCTTCTACACGCGCGATGATGCCCGCGGCCAACTCCTGGATTCGATGCATGTCAGTCTGGTTCTTTCCAATGAAACCGGCCACCGTTCGCACAGGGAACGGTGGCCGTTTTAAATAATGGTGCAATGATACCGGTCAGCGACCGTTGCGCGCTATCTGATTGAGGCGGGCAATGCGCTCTTCGGTATGCGGGTGGGTGCGGAACAGGCTGCTGAGACCGCCACCGGACAGCGGGTTGATGATCATCATCTGCGCCGTTTCCGGATGCGCCTCGGCCGCCGGCATGATGCGGCCCTGCGCGTAGTACTCGATCTTCTGCAGCGCGCTGGCCAGCGCCAGCGGGTCGCCGCTGATTTCGGCGCCGCCGCGGTCGGCCTCGAATTCGCGCGCGCGCGAGATCGCCATCTGGATCAGGCTGGCCGCCAGCGGTGCCAGCAGCGCCACCGCGATGCTGGCGATCGGGTTGGCCGGGCGCCCTTCCTCGTCACGACCGCCGAAGAACATCGCGAAGTTGGCCAGCGCCGAGATGGCACCCGCCATGGTCGCGCTGATGGTGGAGATCAGCGTGTCGCGGTGCTTGACGTGGGCCAGCTCGTGCGCCATCACCCCGCGCAGTTCGCGGTAGTCCAGCATGCGCATGATGCCGGTGGTGGCCGCCACCGCCGCGTGCTCCGGATTGCGGCCGGTGGCGAACGCATTCGGCTGCTCCTCGTGGATCACGTACACCCGCGGCATCGGCATCTGCGCGCGCTGCGCCAGCTCGGCCACCATGTTGTACAGCTCCGGTGCGGTGCGGGCGTCGACCTCCTGCGCGTTGTACATGCGCAACACCATTTTGTCGGAGTTCCAGTAGGCAAACACGTTCATCACGCCACCGAACAGCAAGGCCAGCAGCATGCCGCTCTGGCCGCCGATCATGCCGCCGATCATCCCGAACAGCGCCACGATCGCCGCCATCAGGATGGTGGTTTTCAGCCAGTTAAAGCCCATCGCGTACTCCTTTGTGCAAGCCCATGCTCCCGATATGGGGGCATCGGCATTGGAATATCAAGCCCCGAGCCGGGTTCCCGCCAGCGCGCTGCGACCGGCGACAAACTCGCGTGCGCCCAACCTTTTACCGCCGGCGGCCTGCAGCTGGGTCAGCACCAGCAGGCCGCTACCTGTGCCGACCACCACGCCGTCGGCGTCGGCGCGCAGCACCTCGCCGGCCGGCGCAGTGCCGGCAACGGCGTGGGCCTGCCACAGTTTCAGCGCCTCGCCGCCCAGTAGCGTGTGTGCACCCGGCGCCGGGTTGTAGGCGCGGATGGCGCGGGCGATGTCGGCCGCCGGCTGCGTCCAGTCGATGCGCGCCTCGTCCTTGCTCAGTTTGGCGGCGTAGGTGACGCCCTCCTCCGGCTGCGGCTGCGGCGTGCAGCCGTCCAGCTGCGCCAGGGTGGCGACGATGGCGTCGGCGCCGAGCGTGGCCAGCTTGTCGTGCAGGCTGGCGGCAGAGTCGTCGGCCGCGATAGTCAGCGGGTGGATACTCAGCATGTCACCGGTATCAAGACCGACGTCCATCTGCATGATGGTGATGCCGGTTTCCGCGTCGCCGGCGAGGATGGCGCGCTGGATCGGCGCCGCGCCGCGCCAGCGCGGCAGCAGCGAGGCGTGGATGTTGAGGCAGCCGCGCGCCGGCATCTCCAGCACCGCCTTGGGCAGCAGCAGGCCGTAGGCGGCCACCACCATCACCTCGGCCTGCACCTCGGCCACCAGCGCCTGCGCTTCCGGTGTCTTCAGCGTCAGCGGCTGTTCCACGCGCAGGCCGTGCTGCAGCGCCAGCTCCTTCACCGGGCTGGGCTTCAGCTTCATGCCGCGCCCGGCCGGGCGGTCCGGCTGCGTCAGTACCAGCGCAATGTCGTGGCCGGCATCAAGCAGCGCCTGCAATGCGGCGGCGGCGAATACCGGCGTGCCGGCAAAAATCAGTTTCATCGGACTATCCTTGCAAATGCAAAGGGACACGCGGCGCGTGTCCCGACACCAGCTTGCGGCCAAGCCTGGCCGCCATCCCTGGCTTACAGGGTGTGCTTCTCGCGCTTTTTCATCTTGGTGCGGATGCGGTTCTGCTTCAGGTCGGACAGGTATTCGACGAATACCTTGCCATCGAGGTGATCCACCTCGTGCTGCAGGCAGATCGCCAGCAGGCCGCCGCTTTCCAGCTCGAAGAACTCACCCTTGGCGTCCTGTGCACGCACCTTCACGTGCTCGGCGCGGGTCACCTTGTCGTAGATGCCGGGCACCGACAGGCAGCCTTCCTCGTACACCGTCTCGCCGTCCTTGTGCAGGAACTCCGGGTTGATGAACACGCGCGGCTCGTTGCGGTCCTCGGAGATATCGATCACGATCAGGCGCTGGTGAAAATCCACCTGCGTCGCCGCGAGGCCGATACCCTTGGCCTCGTACATGGTCTCGAACATGTTGTCGATCTGCTGCTGCAGCGCGCTGTCGAAGCTGGTTACCGGCCGGGCAACCTTGTGCAAACGCGGGTCGGGGTAATGCAGAATGTTGAGCAGTGCCATAATCAAACCGTTATTCCAGTTGTAGGATGCCGTGACAGGCAACGATAATGTTGCCAGCATCCGGTTTCACTATAAATTACTGAGCCAGTGCCGGTCAGGTGGGGTCAAATCATCAATGTTTAAACCTATTATACCGCTCATCCTCGCGCTGGGCCTCTCTGCCGCCGCATTTGCCGACACCCTGGTGCTGCGGCCGGATGCGCCGCAACGCTACGTGGTCAAGCGCGGCGACACGCTGTGGGACATCTCCGGCCGCTACCTGACCGCGCCGTGGAAATGGCCGCAGCTGTGGAACATGAACCGCGACGAGGTGAAAAACCCGCACTGGATCTACCCCGGCAACGTGCTGCACCTGGAGATGGTCGACGGCAAGCCGCGGCTGCGCCTGGACAGCAGCGCGCTGCGCGTGGTCAAGCTGTCGCCGCGGGTGCGCGCCGAGCAGCTGGACAGCGCCATTCCCACCATCCCGGCCCGGATCATCGACCCCTTCCTCAAGCGCCCGCTGCTGATCGAGGACGAGGCCAGCTACCTGCAGTCGCCGAAGATCATCGCCGGCCCCGACAACCGCGTGATCCTGTCCACCACCGACCGCGCCTACAGCCAGGGGCTGGATTCCGGCGGCCTGTGGCAGGCCTACCGCCTGGGGCGCACCATCACCGACCCGGACAGCAACGAGGTGCTCGGCCATGAGGCCACCTACGGCGGCGACCTAATGGTCGACAAGCTGGACGAGGTGTCCACCCTCAGCGTGCGCAAGATCGCGGAAGAAGTGCTGGTCGGCGACCACCTGCTGAAGAGCCTGCCCGCGCCGCTGCTCAACTACACCCCGCACGAGCCGCCGCCGGAGCTGGAAGGCCGCATCGTCACCAGCTACGCCGGCGTCAATGAGATCGGCCAGCAGTTCAACGTGCTGATCAACCGCGGCGCCCGCGACGGCGTCGAGGTCGGCCACGTGTTCGGCATCTACCGCGCACCGCGCCAGATCAGCGTCGACAAGAAGCAGCAGGTGACCCTGCCCAGCGAGAAAGTCGGCCGCCTGATCGTGTTCCGCGTGTTCAACAAGGCCTCCTACGCGCTGGTGCTGGACGCCACCCAGCCGATCATGATCAAGGACCGCATCGCGCAACCGTGAGCCCGCAATCCCTGCTCGACTGGGCCACGCTGGCGCTGACCCCCGGCATCGGCCCGCAACGCTTCCTGCAGCTGCTGCAGCGCTTCGGCGATGCCGGCCACGCCTGCCGTGCCGGCCACGGCCAGCTGCGCGACATCCTCGACAGCAAGACGCTGGCGGCACTGGACGCCGGTGACGGCGCCCGCGCCGCCGAGGCGGCGCTGCAGTGGGCAGAGGGCGCGGACTGCCACCTGCTGACGCTCAACGACGACGACTACCCGTGCCAGCTGGCCGAGGCCGGCAGCGCCCCGCCGCTGCTGTTCGCCCGCGGCCGGCGCGCCCTGCTGGCGCAGCCGATGCTGGCGGTGGTCGGCAGCCGCCACGCCACGCCGCAGGGCGCGGACAATGCCCGCACCTTTGCCCAAAGGTTGGCCGCACACGGCTACAGCATCGTCAGCGGTCTGGCCGGCGGCATCGACGCCGCCGCGCACGAGGGCGCGCTGCCCGAGGCGGCCAGCACCATCGCCGTGATCGGCACCGGCATCGACCGCGTCTATCCGGCGCGCAACCGCGAGCTGGCGCACCGCATCGCCGGCCACGGCCTGATCCTGTCCGAGTTCGCGCTCGGCACCCCGCCCTTGGCCGGCCACTTCCCGCAGCGCAACCGCATCATCGCCGGCCTCGCCCGCGGCTGCCTGGTGGTCGAGGCCGCGCCGCAGAGCGGCTCGCTGATCACCGCGCGGCTGGCGCTGGAAGCCGGCCGCGACGTGATGGCCATCCCCGGCTCCATCCACAACCCGCAGGCGCGTGGTTGCCACCGCCTGATCCGGGACGGCGCCCGGCTGGTGGAGAGCGCCGACGACGTGCTGGACGAGATCGGCCGGCTGGCGACGGCCCCCACCGCCAGCACCGCGGCAACGCCCGCCGCCAGCGACACCGGCGCGCACCCGTTGCTGGCCGCCATCGGCTACGACCCGGTCGACAGCGACACCCTGGCGGCACGACTCAAGTTGACGGCAGGGGAGCTTTACGCGATGCTTCTTGAGCTTGAGCTGGCCGGACACATCGAAAGTCTGGACGGCGGGCGCTACCAGCGCCGATCACCCGCGCCAAGCCGTCCCACCTAACCCGATGATTAAATAAAGATGTTTGATGTTCTCGCCTATCTTCTCGAAGAGTTCAACGACCCCGCAGCCTGCCCGGAACGTGACGACCTCGGTCGCCAGCTGGCAGCGGCCGGCTTTGAAAACGAGGAAATCAGCGACGCACTGGACTGGCTGGACGGCCTGAACCAGCTCAATGACGGCAGCTACGACGGTGCCGATGCCGGCAGCGGTTTCCGCTGCTTCAGCGAACAGGAAAATACCCGCCTCAGCGGCGAGATTCGCGGCCTGATCCTGTTCCTGGAGCACAATGGCGCGCTGTCGCCGGCACAACGCGAAATGCTGATCGACCGCCTGCTGGCGATGCCCGACGACGAGATCTCCCTGCCCAGCGCCAAGCTGGCGGCACTGATGGTGCTGTGGGCACAAGGCGCGGAACTGCCGATCCTGCTCGGCGAAGACCTGCTGTGCGCGCTGCACGGCGAACCCACGATGCAGTAAGCCCCGGCTGCGTGCCTCAAGGTTGGCCGCAGCGGAAAAACGCCCGATCAAGAGCGCAAACCTTGCGCTCTTGTTTTGTTTGATGAATACACAATATTGTCGTGCCCCCCGGCGCACTACCGAAAACAGACCGTTATGCCCTCAAACCTGCTGATTGTCGAATCGCCGTCCAAGGCGAAAACGCTGAAAAAATACCTGGGTCCGGACTTCGAAGTCCTCGCCTCCTACGGTCACGTCCGCGATCTGGTGCCGAAGAACGGCGCTGTCGATCCGGAAAAAGACTTCGCGATGAAATACCAGGTCGTGGCGCGCAACAGCAAGCACGTTGATGCCATCGTCAAGGCAGTGGCCGAGGTGGACCATGTCTATCTGGCAACTGACCCGGACCGCGAAGGCGAGGCCATTTCCTGGCACCTGGTGGAAATCCTCAACAAGAAAAAACTGCTCAAGGACAAGACCGCACAACGGGTGGTGTTCCACGAGATCACCAAGAACGCGGTGCTGGACGCCATCGCCAACCCGCGCGCCATCGCGCAGGATCTGGTCGACGCGCAGCAGGCGCGCCGTGCGCTGGATTACCTGGTCGGCTTCAACCTGTCGCCGCTGCTGTGGAAGAAAATCCGCCGCGGCCTGTCTGCCGGCCGCGTGCAAAGCCCGGCGCTGCGCCTGATCTGCGAACGCGAGAACGAGATCAAGGCCTTCGTCGAACAGGAATACTGGTCGGTGCACCTCGACAGCCACAAGGGCCGCACCAAGTTCAGCGCCAAGCTGACCACGCTGGCCGGCACCCGGCTCGACCAGTTCGCGCTGCCGAACGAAGCGGAACAGGCCGACGTGCTGGCCCGACTGCAGGGCCACGACGCGGTGGTCACCAGCATCGAGAAGAAAAAGAAATCGCGCAGCCCGGCCGCGCCGTTCACCACCTCGACGCTGCAGCAGGAGGCTGTGCGCAAGCTGGGCATGACCACCGACCGCGCGATGCGTACCGCGCAGCAGCTGTACGAAGGCGTGGACATCGGCCAAGGCACCGTCGGCCTGATCACCTATATGCGTACCGACTCGGTGGCGCTGGCCAACGAGGCGGTGGAGGAAATCCGCGGCTACATCGGCGAGCGCTTCGACGCCGAACACCTGCCGAAGAACCCGGTGGCGTACAAGAACAAGTCCAAGAACGCGCAAGAGGCGCACGAGGCGGTGCGGCCAACCTCCATCCTGCGCACGCCGGAGGCGATGAAGCCGTTCCTGACCTCCGACCAGTTCAAGCTCTACGACATGATCTGGAAACGGACGCTGGCCTGCCAGATGGCACCGGCCAAGTTCGACACCACCAGCGTCGACATCAGTGTCGGCGACGGCATCTTCCGCGCCAGCGGTCAGGTGCTGGTATTCGCCGGCTTCCTGTCGGTGTACGAGGAAGACGTCGATGACGCCGAGGACGAGGAAAACGCCAAGCTGCCGCTACTGAACGAAGGTGACGCGCTGCCGGTGGACAAGCTGTACGGCGAGCAGCACTTCACCCAGCCGCCACCGCGCTTCTCCGAAGCCTCGTTGGTGAAGTCGCTGGAAGAATTCGGCATCGGCCGGCCGTCGACCTACGCCAGCATCATCTCGACGCTGAAGGATCGCGAGTACGTGATCCTCGACAAGAAGCGCTTCTACCCGACCGACACCGGCGACATCGTCAACAAGTTCCTGACCGAGCACTTCGCCCAGTACGTCGACTACAACTTCACCGCCAAGCTGGAAAACCAGCTCGACGAAATTGCCAGCGGCACGCGGCAGTGGGTGCCGGTGATGGACAGCTTCTGGAAGGGTTTCTCCAAGCAGCTGACCGAGAAGGAAGGCATCAGCCGCGCCGAAGTCACCACCGAAAGCCTGGACGAAGCCTGCCCGAAATGCAGCAAACCGCTGTCGATCAAGTTCGGCAAGCGCGGCCGCTTCATCGCCTGTACCGGCTACCCGGACTGCGACTACACCCGCAACGTCGGTGAAACCGCGGAACAGGCCGCCGCCGAGGCGGAAGCGCCGACCATCATCGAGGACCGCACCTGCCCGGAATGCGGTGGCGAGCTGCACATCAAGAAGGGCCGCTACGGCAAGTTCATCGGCTGCGCCAACTATCCGAAGTGCAAGCACATCGAGCCGCTGGAAAAACCGCGCGACACCGGCGTGCAGTGCCCGGAATGCAAGACCGGCAGCCTGATCGAACGCAAGAGCCGCTACGGCAAGCTGTTCTACAGCTGCAATACCTATCCGAAGTGCAAGTACGCCACCTGGAACCCGCCGGTGGCCGAGCCGTGCCCGCAGTGCCACTGGCCGATCCTGACCATCAAGATCACCAAGCGCCGCGGCACCGAGAAGGTGTGCCCGCAGAAGGAGTGCGGCTACGCCGAGCAGATCGCACCGCCGGAAGGCAAGGAAGAAGCCTGATCCGGCTCCGCCTCAAGACAACGCCGCTGAACTCAGCGGCGTTTTTTATTGCCTGTCGCGCGCTGGCGGCCAACGTTGGCCGCAAAAAAACCGCCGCGGCGGCAGACCCGGGCGGCGGTGCGGGGTGAGCGGCCGGCTCAGGCGCGGGCCACGATTTGCTGCACGCTGCCGTCCAGCGCCATCAGGTAGCTCTCCACCTGCAGCTGCGGGTGCTTTTGCAGGATCGCCTTGCGCAGCGCCATCAGCGTCTCGGCGTGGACACGGGTTTCCTTGTCCGGCGCCTGGCCGAAGTCCTCGCCCAGCACCACCTTGTAGGCACCGCAGTCGCGATGATCGAGCAGCATCACCTTGTGGATGTGGTGCAGGCTGATGGCGACGTCGAGGTGCTCCCAGAACACGGTATTCCACGCCGGGAACTTGCCGGTCACCGCGCCGAGCGAGGCGCCGGCCAGCACGATGTGGTCGTACTTGTCCTTCATGCCCTTGCCGGCCATGAAACGCTCGGTGTCGTCGACCAGCCGGTAATCCATGCACGACAGCAGCAGCGCCTCGGTGCCGCCGGCGGCGTGCGCAGTGCGCGGCAAGAAGCTGCCCAGCAGCGCCGCGGCGCCGCCCATGGCCGCCAGTTTCACGAACTGGCGCCGGCCGACCGGCTGCGCCGCGCTGCCGTGGCAGTCAGCCGCCGGCCACTGTGGTGCTTGGCACATCACATCCCTCCTCTCGTGTCCTGCCCTGCCGCAGCGTCTGCGGCGCGGCGGATCAGGCTTTCTTGACGAATTCCGACTTCAGCTGCATCGCGCCGATGCCGTCGATCTTGCAGTCGATATCGTGATCGCCGTCGACCAGGCGGATGCTCTTCACCTTGGTGCCGACCTTGACCACCAGCGACGAGCCCTTGACCTTCAGGTCCTTGATCACGGTGACGCTGTCGCCGTCCTGCAGCACGTTGCCGTTGGCATCGCGTACCACGCGCTGCGGCTCGGCCTCTTCCGTGGCCGCCTCGGCGGACCACTCATGGGCGCACTCGGGGCAGACGAACATGGCGCCGTCCTGGTAGGTGAATTCCGAGCTGCACTGCGGGCATTGGGGCAAATTAGTCATGCTGTACCTTGTTTCTGAATGTGGCGGCCGCAGCGCCCCGGGCGCATCAACAACCCTGCAAACGGTGCGGTCTTTACGAGTGCCGTATTATCCGCCAGCCGCCACCGTTTTCGCCAGCAAAAGGCGCAGTCTTGTCATTGCCGGCTGCCGCGCGCGACGGCCACCGCGCACGTCACCCTCGCCCTCCCGCCACACCGGCGCATGGCAGGTTTGACAACTTACTGATCAGTAAGTATCTTCGCCAGCAAGGCTGACACATAACCAATAATCAACAACTTGCCTTGCGGCCAACCCTGGTCGCAACGCCGCAACCCACACGAGGGCAACACCATGACGGCTTATCCGCACCTGCTGGCACCACTGGATCTGGGCTTCACCACGCTGAAAAACCGCGTGCTGATGGGCTCGATGCATACCGGACTGGAAGAGGCGCCGCAAGGCTTCGAGAAGATGGCGGCGTTCTACGCCGAGCGCGCGCGCGGCGGCGTCGGCCTGATCGTCACCGGCGGTGTCGGCCCCAACGAGGAAGGCCGCGTCGCCGAGGGCGCCTCGATGCTGGCCGACGCGCACGAGGTGCCGCAGCACCGCATCGTCACCGACGCGGTGCACGCCGCCGGCGGCAAGATCGCGCTGCAGATCCTGCACACCGGCCGCTACAGCTATCAGGAAAACCTGGTATCGGCGTCGCCGATCTGCGCGCCGATCAACTTCTACCGCCCGCGCGAGATGTCGGAAGACGATATCCGCCGCACCATCGCCGATTTCGCTCGCTGCGCCAAGCTGGCGCAGGACGCCGGCTACGACGGCGTGGAGGTGATGGGTTCGGAAGGCTATCTGATCAACCAGTTCATCGTGCGCCACACCAACAAGCGCACCGACGACTGGGGCGGCAGCTTCGACAACCGCATCCGCTTCGCGCTGGAAGTGCTGCGCGCGGTGCGCGCCGCGGTCGGTACCGAATTCATCATCATCTACCGGTTGTCGATGCTGGACCTGGTCAACAACGGCAGCAGCTGGGACGAAGTGGTACAGCTGGCGCAGGAAGTGGAAAAAGCCGGCGCCACCATCATCAACACCGGCATCGGCTGGCACGAGGCGCGAGTGCCGACCATCGCCACCAGCGTGCCGCGCGGCGGCTTCGCCTGGGTCACCAAGAAGCTGATGGGCAAGGTGAGCATTCCGCTGATCACTACCAACCGCATCAACACCCCCGAGGTGGCGGAGGACATCCTCGCCAGCGGCTGTGCCGACATGGTGTCGATGGCGCGACCCTTCCTCGCCGACGCCGAGTTCGTCAGCAAGGCCGCCGCCGGCCGCAGCGACGAGATCAACACCTGCATCGGCTGCAACCAGGCCTGTCTCGACCACATCTTCCAGGGGAAGCTCACCAGCTGCCTGGTCAACCCGCGCGCCTGCCGCGAGACCGAACTCAACTATCTGCCGACCGCCACCCCGAAGAAACTGGCGGTGGTCGGCGCCGGCCCCGCCGGCATGGCGTTCGCCACCATCGCCGCCGAGCGCGGCCATGATGTCACCCTGTTCGATGCAGGCAGCGAGATCGGCGGCCAGTTCAATGTCGCCAAGCGGATCCCGGGCAAGGAGGAGTTCCACGAGACGCTGCGCTACTTCGCGCGCCGTATCGAACTGACCGGCGTAACGCTGCGGCTGAACACCCGCGTGGGCGCCGCCGAGCTGCAGGATTTTGACGAGGTGATCCTCGCCACCGGCATCGCGCCGCGACTGCCGGCGATTCCCGGCATCGAACACCCGAAGGTGCTGAGCTACCTCGACGTGCTCAAGCATGGCAAAGCGGTTGGCCGCAGGGTGGCGATCATCGGCGCCGGCGGCATCGGCTTCGATACCGCCGAATTCCTCAGCCACGAGGGCAAGTCGAGCTCGCTGGACACCGCCGCCTTCATGCGCGAGTGGGGGGTGGACATGCAGCTGGCGCACGCCGGCGGCCTGGCACCACAGGGGCCGCAACCGCACCCCAGCCCACGCGAGATCTATCTGCTGCAGCGCAAGAGCAGCAAGGTCGGCGACGGGCTGGGCAAGACCACCGGCTGGATCCACCGCGCCAGCCTGCAGATGAAGAAGGTGCAGATGATTGCCGGCGTCAGCTACGACAAGATCGACGATGCCGGGCTGCACGTGACCATCAAGGGTGAAGCGCAAGTGCTGGCGGTGGACAACATTATCGTCTGCGCCGGGCAGGACCCGCTGCGCGAACTGCAGCAGCCCTTGCTTGCCGCCGGCAAGGCGGTGCACCTGATCGGCGGTGCCGACGTCGCCGCCGAGCTGGACGCCAAGCGCGCCATCGACCAGGGCGCGCGGCTGGCGGCCGGCATCTGAGCGCCAGATAGCATCACGCCGCACGGCCGGCGCGCCATGACGGCGCGCCGGCACCATCCCCCCGCTTGCGGCCAACCTTGCACCAGGGTTGGCCGCAACGCTTCATGGTTATGGCATTTTGCTGCAACGCCACATTTCGATAGATTTCGCACCTCGTTTGCGCCAGATCAGTTCCCGTTTTTGCACCCGCCGCGTATTTGCTTCATTATTGGCAGGGCAATCGCGCAATTAAATTCCATTGTCATTGACGATCCTGCCAGCGTGTCCATGCCGCACCGCGCCATGCCGACCCAACGATAACGAGACTGGATGGATGGCCAAGAACCTACTGACCGCCGGCCTGCTGTGGCTGTGCCTGCTGGCAAGCGCGCACGCCGCCTCGCTGGTGCTGGGCGTGGTGCCCTATATGTCGGCCCGCAAGCTGGCCACGCTGTACGAGCCGCTGCGCGCCGAGCTGGAACGCAGCCTGCAGCAGCCGGTGACGCTGGAAAGCGCCGCCGACTACAGTTTTTTCCTCGAGCGCACGCGCCAGGGGCGCTACGACATCATCGCCACCTCGCCCTACTTCGGCCGCCTGGCGCAGCAGGAGCAGGACTACCAGCCGCTGGCGCGACCGCTGGCCGATCTGGAGCCGCTGCTGGTCACCCGCCGTGACGGCATCCGCGAGCTGGCGCAGCTGCGCGGCCAGACGGTGTCGACCAGCGACCGCCTCGCCAACCTGACCCTGGCGGCACAGCGCTACCTGAGCCAGGCCGGCTTCAGCCCCGGCCAGCACCTTGTCATCCACCCCACCGGCAGCCACGCCAATTCGCTGGCGGCGCTGCTGAGCGGCGAGTCGGCGGCCGCCATTATCTCGGTCAGCGCGCTGCACCAGTTCGGCGGCGACATCAGCAGCAAGATCCGCATCCTGGCCCGCCTGCCGCACACCACGCCGCAGCTGTACCTCGGCCACAAGCGTCTCGGCGACGCGCGGCTGGCACGGCTGCAGCAACAGCTGCTGGTCTTTGCCAACGACACGCCGCAGGGACGCGCCTTCAGCCGCGACCTCAAGCACGGCGGCCTGCGCCCGGTCAGCGAGCAGGACATGCGCGCGCTGGATCCGTTCGTCCGGGACCTGAAAGGGCTGCTGCGATAATGCGTCTGCCGCTGCGCCCCCGTTCGCTGAAATGGGCCATCATTCCGGTGCTGCTGCTGATCCAGCTGCTGGTCTTTGCCGGTATCGCCTGGCAGAGCGTGCGCGTGCTGCAGGACACCGCAGTGGCGCAGGCGCAGCTGCGCACCCGCAGCCTGCACAGCGAGCTGCAGGCCGCGCTGATCGCGCCGTTGCTGGAGCGCGACTTCATCACGCTGCAGGAAATCGCCAGCGAGCTGACCCACGGCGGCGACATCGCCTACCTGATCATCCGCGACTCCAGCGGCAAGGAGCTGGCCCGTGCCGGCCTCGCCGACGGCCTGCAGCCGCAAGTGGATCGCTCGCTGCCGGACAGCGACGACGACATCTTCGATACCCGCTTCAAGATCAGCCAGGGCCAGATCCAAGCCGGCCTGCGGCAGAGCGAATCCAGCCGCATGCTCAGCGGTCTCGCGCAGCGCACCGGGCCACTGATCGTCGCCGGCATCATCCTCGCCACTGGCTGGATGATCTGGGTCACGCTGTGGCTGAGCCGGCGACTGCAATACCTGTCCCTCGCCGCCGAGGCACTGGGGCAAGGCAAGCTGCTGACACGGGCGCCGGAAAGCCGCCACGACGAGATCGGCCGCCTCGGCGCCGCCTTCAACCGCATGGCGGCGGCGGTGCAGTCCGCCGACGAGCACTGGGCCAAGAGCCAGCGCTTTGCCGACATGCTGCTGATGGCGATCCCGATCCCGATGTTCTACAAGGACGCGCAGGGGCGCTTCCTCGGCTGCAACGCCGCCTTCACCCGCGTCACCGGCTACGGCCGCATCGACATCCGCGGCAAGACCCCAGCCGAGCTGTGGCCGGCCGACATCGCCGCGGTGCACTGCCTGCACGACGCCGAGCTGCTTGCCGGCCAGCCGCACCTCGACTACCAGGCCAGCATCGTCACCCAGCGCCAGCAGCGCCGCGAGGTGATCCTGTCCAAGGACGTGTTCTACAACGACCACGGCGACATCGCCGGCATCATCGGCGCCTGGAACGACATCACCGAGCAGACCCGTGCCGAAGAGCGGCTGCGGCTGCTGGCCGGCGTGTTCAAGCACTCCCACGACGGCATCATCATTGCCGATGCCCGTGGCCGGCTGCTGGACGTCAACCGCGCCTGCTGCAGCATCACCGGCTACGAGCGCGACGAGCTGATCGGCCATACCCCGCGCAAGCTGCAGTCGGCACGGCACGATTCGGTGTTCTACCTCGCCATGCGCGACAAGCTGCAAAGCAGCGGCCACTGGCAGGGCGAGATCTGGAACCGGCGCAAGGATGGCGAGGTGGCTCCGCTGCTGCTGTCGGTGTCGGTGATCCACGACCAGTCCGGCAATGTGCGCCACTACATCGCGGTGTTCGCCGACATCACGGTGATGAAGGCGCAGGAAAACCGGCTGGCGCAGATGGCGCACCACGACCCGCTCACCCACCTGCCCAACCGCGTGCTGCTGGCCGACCGCATGAAGGTGGCCATCGCCCAGGCGCAGCACAGCGGCCACTGGCTGGCGATCTGCTTCATGGATCTGGACGGTTTCAAGGCGGTCAACGACCGCTACGGTCACGAGGTCGGCGACCGCCTGCTGGTGCAGGTCGCCGAGCGGCTGCAGCACACGCTGCAGGGCGGCGACACCCTGGCGCGGCTGGGCGGTGACGAGTTCGTGCTGCTGCTGTCCGGCCTGCCCGACCTGCAGACCTGCCGCCACAGCCTGCAACGGGTGCTGGACACCGTCGCCCATCCGGTACTGCTGGGCGACATCCACATCGAGATCTCGGCCAGCATCGGCGTCACGCTGTATCCGCAGGACGAGCAGGACCCGGACACCCTGCTGCGCCACGCCGACCAGGCGATGTACCAGGCCAAGGAAAAGGGGCGCAACGGCTACCAGATCTTCGACGCCGAGCACGACCGCCAGAGCCGCTTCCGCCAGGAAGGGCTGGGGCGGCTGGCGCAAGCGCTGCAGCAAGGCGAGCTGTGCCTGTTCTATCAGCCCAAGGTCAATATGCGTGACGGCAGCGTGGTCGGCGCCGAGGCGCTGATGCGCTGGCAGCATCCGGAAAAGGGCCTGCTGACACCGGCCCACTTCCTCGACGACGCCGAAGGCAGCGCGCTGGACATCGCACTCGGCGAATGGGTGCTGCGCAGCGCGCTGGCGCAGATGCGCTTCTGGCAGGCGCAGGGCATGACGCTGCCGGTCAGCGTCAACATCTCCGCCTACCACCTGCAGCAGGACAACTTCGCCGAACGGCTGGCGGCGCTGCTGGCGGAATACCCGGAGCTGCCGGCCGGGATGCTGGAAATCGAGGTACTGGAAAGCACCGCGCTGAAGGACATCACCCGCGTCGGCGCGCTGATGACCACCTGCCGCGAGCTGGGGGTGGAGTTCTCGCTCGACGACTTCGGCACCGGCTACTCCTCGCTGCTGTACCTGAAGCGGCTGCCGGCCGGCAAGCTGAAGATCGACCAGTCCTTCATCCGCGACATGCACGAGGACGGCGACGACCTCGCCATCGTGCAGGGCATCATCGGGCTGTCGGAGGCGTTCAGCCGCTCGGTCGTGGCCGAGGGCGTGGAAAGCATCGAGCACGGCAGCCTGCTGCTGCACATCGGCTGCGACCACGCGCAGGGTTTCGGCATCGCGAGGCCGATGCCGGCGGACGCGCTGCTCGGCTGGGCGCAGCAGTGGCAGGGCGCCGCCGCCTGGCAGCTGGCCAGCAAACGGCGCTGGACCGGCGACGACACCAAGCTGTTCAACCTGGAACTGGCGCACCGCCAGGCCAGCAACCGCCTGATCGACTGGCTGCAGCAAGGCGCGCGCGAGCTGCCGCAGCAGGAGCACGGCAACAGCTACCGCGATTTCGACAACTGGTATCACGGTGCCGGCAGCGCCTACTTCGGCCAGCACCCGCTGTACCGCCGCATCGGCCAGCTGCACCAGCAGCTGTACACCCTCAACGAGCGGGTGCTGACCTGGCGCCAGTTCGAGCTGCAGGACGCCGACGAGCAGACCGTGCGCCAGCTGCAGCAACTGCGCGACGAATTGCAGCAGCAGGTGCGCCAGCTGCTGGATGCGCCGGCGACCGCCGCGGCCGCAGTAAAAAGCGCCGCCGAAGTGATGATCTGAGCGGCGGCGTCAGCGCGCGTCGCTCAGCGTCATTGACCCAGGGTTGGCCGCAACGCCGTCAGCGCAGCGGCAGCGCCTTCATCAGCTCCGCCTCGCTCACCAGCCCGGCGATGCGTGCCAGCGGCCGCCCCTGCTCGTCCAGCACCACGGTAAACGGCAACCCGCCGCTGCGGTTGCCCAGCGCGCGCATCAGTGCGATGCCCTCGCCGTCGCTCATCAGCACCGGATAGCTGACCGGCAGCTGCTTCAGGTAGGCCGCCACCTCGCCCGGCTGGTCCAGCGCGATGCCGACGAAGCGCACCTGGCGTGCGGCCAACCTTGGCGCCAGCGCCGACAGCAGCGGCATCTCCTTGCGACACGGTGCACACCAGGTGGCCCAGAAGTTCACCACCGTGGTCTTGCCCTGGTAGCGGGCAAAGCTGGCCGGCTTGCCGCCTAGCTCGGTCAGCACGGCGCTGTCCAGCAGGCCGCCGGCCACGGCGCACAGCGGCATCAGCAACAGGCCGCCCAACAGCAGGCGGCGCGAAAGCATGGTTTTTACAGACATCAGTTTATTCCGGAGTAATGCGTCAGATGGCGTTAGATCGCCACCAGTACGCCACAGTTCACCGCGGCACGGCCGCGGCTTCGTGATAGAATGGTCGATTCCCCTTCTGTTGACGCACGGGCCATGTCCATTCTCGTTTGCGGGGCGCTAGCCTACGACACGCTGTTCAATTTCGAAGACCGCTTCGATAACCATATTCTGCCCGATCAGCTGCACAAGATCTCGACCACCTTCAAGGTGCCGACCATGCGCCGCGAGTTTGGCGGCCCGGCCGGCAACATCGCCTACAGCCTGTGCCTGCTCGGCGAGACGCCGCTGGTGATGGGCGCGGTGGGCGAAGACTTCGAGCCCTACCGCCAGCACCTGAAGCGCGCCGGTGTCGACGACCGCTTCATCCGCACCATCCGCGGCCAGTACACCTCGCAGTGCTTCGGCATCGCCGACAAGGATGGCAACCAGTTGATGGCCTTCCATCCCGGCGCCATGGACCACGCCACCGTCAACCACATCGCCGACGTGCCGGAGCGCATCGAAGTGGCGATTGTATCGCCTGGCGGCCACGCTGCCTTCCTGCAGCACACCCGCGAGCTGCACGCGGCCGGCATCCCGTTCATCTTCGACCCCGGCCAGGAGCTGCCACTGCTGTCGCGCGACGAGCTGAACGAGATCGTGGAGCTGGCCAGCTATGTCGCCATCAACGACTACGAGAGCGAACTGATGCGCGAACGCGCCGGGCTGCCGGTGGAGGTGCTAGCCGGCAAGGTCGAGGCACTGATCGTCACCCGCGGCTCCAAGGGTGCCGAGATCTACGCCGACGACACCATCCACCTGATTCCGCGGGTACAGATGCCGATCAAGCCGCTCGACCCGATGGGCTGCGGCGACGCCTTCCGCGCCGGCCTGCTGTACGGCATCCGGCAGGGGCTGGACTGGAAAACCACCGGCCGCCTCGCCAATGTCATCGGCGCGATCAAGGTCACCAGCCACGGCCCGCAGAACCACTTTTTCGACTGGGAAAAACTGCGCGCGCTGTACCAGCAGGCCTATAACGAACCGTGGCCGCTGTAAGCCGCCCGCGCTGAATCCGACTGGCGACCATCGCGCGATGGCAGGCCGGCAACTGCCGCAGGCGACGGCATTTGCCGGCCTGTTTGCATTTTGACTTGAATAAGCCCTGTCGCGACCCCACCATCCTGCAGTTAAACTGACACTCATCGATTGACGGGCAAGAGAGGGATTCATGACTGTACCGCACCTGACCACGGCACTCACCGGACCGTTACTGGAACTGGAAAGCCGCATCCTGGCGGCACAGCCGCACATCGAGCACTGGTTCCGCAAGCAGTGGAACAACCACGCCGCCCCGTTCTACGGCTCGGTTGACCTGCGCAACAGCGGTTTCAAGCTGGCACCGGTGGACATGAACCTCTTTCCCGGCGGTTTCAACAACCTGAATCCGGAATTCCTGCCGCTGGCGGTACAGGCGGCGCAGAGCGCGGTGGAACGCGCCTGTCCAGAGGCGAAGAGCATCCTGCTGATCCCGGAAAACCACACCCGCAACACCTACTACCTGCAGAACGTGGCGGCCCTGGTACACATCTTCGAGCAGGCCGGGCTGAAGGTGCGCCTGGGCTCGCTGAATCCGGAAATCACCGCGCCGACGCAGCTGACTGCCGCGGGTGGCGACATCATCACCATCGAGCCGCTGGAGCGGCGCGGCAACCGCGTGGTGCTGGCCGACGGCTTCAGTCCCTGCATCGTGTTGCTCAACAACGACCTCTCCGCCGGCCTGCCCGACATTCTGAAGAACATCGAACAGAACCTGCTGCCGCCGCTGCACGCCGGCTGGGCGGTGCGGCGCAAGACCAACCACTTTGCCGCCTACGACAAGGTCGTCGCCGACTTCGCGCAGATGCTGTCGATCGACCCGTGGCTGATCAACCCCTACTTCTTCGCCGCCAAGGGCCTCGACTTCCAGTCGCGCCAGGGCGAGGACCAGTTGGCCGAGCTGGTGGAACAGATGCTGGAAAAAATCCGCGTCAAGTACCGTGAATACGGCATCAGCCACGAGCCGTACGTGATCGTGAAGGCCGACGCCGGCACCTACGGTATGGGCATCATGAGCGTGAAGAGCGGCGACGAGGTGCGCGGCCTCAACCGCAAGGCGCGCAACAAGATGGCGGTGGTGAAGGAAGGGCTGGAAGTTTCCGAAGTCATCGTGCAGGAAGGTGTGTACACCTTCGAATGCGTCAACGACGGTGTCGCCGAGCCGGTGGTGTACATGATGGACCGCTACGTGATCGGCGGCTTCTACCGCGTGCACACCGGGCGCGGCATCGACGAAAACCTCAACGCCCCCGGCATGCAGTTCGTGCCGCTGTCGTTCGAACAGCACTGCCTGCCCGACCACAAGGCGGCACCGAACGACGCCCCCAACCGCTTCTACGCCTACGGCGTGATCGCACGGCTGGCAATGCTGGCCGCCGCGCTGGAGCTGGAAGATACCGACCCTGACGCCGAGTGAGGCCCGTATGAAAATCCTGTTCATTGCCGACCCGCTGGCCGGCTTCAAGATCAAGAAAGACAGCACCTTCGCGATGATGGAAGCGGCGGCGGCACGCCAGCACGCGATCTACTTCTGCGAGGCGCGCGACATCGCCATCGAGGGTGGTCGCATCCAGGCCGACGTCGTCAGCGTCAGCCTCACCGGCAAGGACGGCAAGGACTGGTTCCGCGCCAGCGACGGCCAGCGCCTGCCGCTGAACGCGTTCAGCGCGGTGGTGATGCGCAAGGACCCGCCGTTCGACCTCGAATACCTGTACGCCACCCAGCTGCTGACGCTGGCCGAGGCCGAGGGCGCGCGCGTGTTCAACAAGGGCCAGGCGCTGCGCGACTTCAACGAGAAGCTGGCCATCCTCAACTTTGCCGAGTTCACCGCGCCGACGCTGGTCACCTCGCAGCCGTCGCGGCTGCTGGCCTTCGTGCGCCAGCACCAAGACGCCATCCTCAAGCCGCTGGACGGCATGGGCGGCAGCAGCATCTTCCGCGCGCGGCCGGATGACCCGAACCTGAACGTGATCATCGAAACCCTGTCCGAACAGGGCAAGCGCACCATCATGGCGCAGCGCTACATCCCGGAAATCCGCGACGGCGACAAGCGCATCCTGGTGATCGACGGCGTGCCGGTCGACTACTGCCTGGCGCGCATCCCGCAGGGCGGTGACAACCGCGGCAACCTCGCCGCCGGCGGCCGCGGCGAAGTACGGCCGCTGAGCGCGCGCGACCGCGAGATCGCCGAGGGTCTGGCGCCGGAGCTGAAACGGCGCGGCATCCTGCTGGCCGGGCTGGACGTGATCGGCAACTACCTGACCGAGGTCAACGTCACCAGCCCGACATGTTTCCGTGAAATCATGAACCACAGCGACATCGATGTCGCCGGCCTGTTCATCGATGCGCTGGAACGCGCGGTGACGGAACGGCGCTGATGCGGCCAACCTGCTTCACCACAAGGGCGGCGCTGGCCGCCCTTGTCATGTCCGGCCTTGCCGCCTGCAGCGAACCACCACCGCCGTGGCAGCAGGAAAGCTACGTGTTCGGTACCCGTGTCGAGCTGAAGCTCAACGCCGCCACGCCGCAGCAGGCGCAACAGGCCGCCGCCGCGGTGCTGGCCGAGCTGGACCGCCTGCACCGGCTGCTGCACCCGTGGCAGCCGGACAGCAACGCCGGCCGTCTGAACCGCGCCATAGCTAACGGCCAGCCGTACCGGCCGTCGCCGGAGCTGCTGGAACTGCTGCGCAGCGGACAGGCGCTGGAGGCACGCAGCGACGGGCTGTTCTCGCCGGCGATCGGCCGGCTGGTGGCGCTGTGGGGCTTTCACCAGGACACGCCGGCGAGCACGGCCATCGACATGACCGCGCTGCAGAGCGTGGTGGCGAGCCGGCCGCGGCTGCGCGACCTGCGCATCAGCGCCGACGGCGAGGTGCGCAGCGACAAGCGCACGCTACAGGTCGACGTCGGCGGCATGGCCAAGGGCTGGGCGCTGGATCGCGCGCGGCGGCAATTGCAGGCCGCCGGCATCCGTTCAGCGTTACTTAATATTGGCGGCAATATCATGGCGCTGGGGCAGAAAGCCGACGGCACGCCGTGGCAGGTCGGCATCCGCCACCCACGCCGCAACGAGGCGATGGCGACGCTGCCGCTGCACGACGGCGAGGCGATCGGCACCTCCGGCGACTATCAGCGCTATGTGCTGCGCGACGGCCGCCGCCATTGCCACCTGATCGACCCGCGCGACGGCAACAGCGACTGCCGCTTGCAGTCGGCGACGGTGCTGATCGCGCCGGCAAGCGATGCCGGGTTGCGCTCCGACGTCGCCAGCAAACCGCTGTATCTGGACGGGCCGGGGTTGGCCGCACGCCACGCGCGCTCGCTGGGCGTGGCCGGCTGGCTGCTGATCGACGGACAGGGCCGCGCGTGGCTGAACCCCGCGCTGGCCGCACGGCTGCACTGGCGCGTGGCGCCGGACAGCATTACCGAAACAGGAAACGGATGACACCGCATCAAGAAAGCCCGTTCAAGGGCAAGACCGGCCTGCGCCGCCTGCTGAACGCCTTCGGCTACTCGCTGGACGGCCTGCGCGCCGCCTTCCGCCACGAGGACGCCTTCCGCCAGCTGTCGCTGCTGGCGCTGCTGCTGGTGCCGCTGGCGCTGTTCGTGGTCGACGCCACACCGCTGGCACGCGCACTGCTGGTGGCCAGCTCCATCGCCACGCTGATCATCGAGCTGCTCAATTCCGCGATCGAGGCGGCGGTGGACCACACCTCGCTGGAACGCCACCCGCTGGCCAAGCGCGCCAAGGACATGGGCAGCGCCGCGCAGCTGCTGGGCCTCGTCAACCTGCTGCTGGTCTGGGGACTGGTGCTATTTGGCTGAGAACCTGCTCACGATCTGCTGCGCTTTGTGAAACGTTACTCGGTGAGTACGGCTTCAGCATGCGTGTTTACATCCAGCTAAACGCCGCTTCCTCAGCCATTTTCGCCTTGTCTCGCTCTAGCTCGCGAGATCGTGAACGCGCCCTGAACGGCAGACGCGGTTGAGCCAGGCCAGCAGGTCGGCCTCGAACTCGGCGCGGTTGGTCTCGTGGTGCATCTCGTGGCGGGCGCCGGGATACACCGTCACCGTCACGTCGTGCAGCCCGGCCTTGCGGTAGCGTCGCGCCAGCTGGCCGAGGCCGAACTTGCCGAGGCTGACCGGATCGCGGCTGCCGGCCTGCAGCCACACCGGGCAATCGTGCAGGCCGCGCGCGGCGGCCTCGCCCCGCTCCAGCGCGATGATGCCGCCGAACAGGTCTATCCACAGCTGCGGCGTCGGAAACTGGCCGCACAGCGGATCGGCGAGATAGGCGTCCACCTGCGCCACATCGCGCGACAGCCAGTCCAGCGTGGTGCGCGTCGGCATGAAACCGAGATTGAAGCTGCCGAACACCAGCGCCGTCATCAGCCGGCTGGGACTGGTGGCGCCGCCCAGCCTTGCGGCCAACCTTGCCACGCCGCGCATCAGCCGGGCCAGCACCCGCTGACGATAGCCGGTGGCGGACAGCACCATGCCGGACAGGCGCTGGCCGTAGCGCAGGAAAAAGGCGCGCGCCACGAAGCTGCCCATGCTGTGGCCGTACAGCACCAGCGGTGTCTGCGGATGCGCCGCCGCGGCGTGATCGACCACCTCGCGCAGGTCGTCGACCACCAGCGACCAGCCGTCGTGCGCGGCGAACCAGCCCGGCAGCGGCGCCTCGCGGCCGTGGCCACGGTGGTTGTGGGCGTAGACCCAGTAACCGGCGGCCGCCAGCCGCCCGGCCAGCACGTCGTAGCGTTCGGCGTGCTCGCTCATGCCGTGGGCAATCACCAGCACGCCGCGCGGCGCCTGCTGCGTCGGCCATGACACACCGTGGATCACGTGGCCATCGCTGGCCGTCAGCTGGAAAGGCTTCATCGCACCCCCTGCAAGACAGGATCAGAACTTGTCGGCACGCAGCACACCGACATCGGACACGTAGAGGATCAGGCCGTAGTGCGGCAGATAGGCCTGCTGGCAGTGCGCGGCGATCGCCTCCGCCACCGCCGCATCGCACACCACGTCGACGCGGATATTGCCCTCGAACGACCAACCGCCGCCCTGCACGCCGTGGCTACCGCCACCACGGGCATCGCTGACGGTATAGCCGTGGGCACCGAGCTGCTGCAGCACTTTCACCAGCGGCGCTTCCAGCACCGCTTCGGTGACGATGGTCAACAGTTTCTTGGCATGAAAGGTCATCGCACGCTCCTCAGGCATACAGCCATTGTGTCAGCATCCAGTACAAAGGGATACCGAACAGCAGGTTGAACGGAAAGGTCACCCCCAGGCTGGCCGCCAGCGACAGCGCCGGATTGGCCTCGGGCACCGCAATACGCATCGCGGCCGGGGCGGCGATGTAGGAAGACGAGGCGCACAGGGTCGCCAGCAGCAAGGCTCCACCCGCCGACAGTCCCATCGCGTAGGCGCTGCCAAGCCCGATGCAGGCAAAGCCGAGCGGCACCAGCAGCCCGAACAGCACCACGAAGCCACCCTGGCGCCGCAAGCCGCCGAGCTTGGCCGCCGTCAGCAGCCCCATCTCCAGCAGGAACAGCGACAGCACCGGCTTGAACAGGTCGACGTACAGCGGCGACAGGCTGCCGATGCCCGTCGGCCCGGCCAGCCAGCCTATCACCAGCCCACCGAGCAACAGCACCATGCTCTTGCCGAGGAACACCTCGTGCGCCAGCTGCCCCCAGCGCAGCTGCTGCCCGTCGCCCAGCCGCGCCAGCAACACCCCGACCACCAGCGCCGGCATCTCCATCACCGCCAGGTACAGTGTCAGCTGCGGCTCGGCCTCGATGCCCTGCCGCGCGAGGAAGCTGGCGGCGACCGCGAAGGTCACCACGCTGACCGAACCGTAATGGGCAGCGGTGGCCGCCGCATCGGCACGGTTCAGGCGCCAGCGCAGGATGCCGAAGGCGAGCAGCGTCAGCAGCGTGCCCAGCAGGATCACCAGCAACACCTGCAGCAATACCTGTGGGCTGCCGGTTTTCGCCAGCGCCACACCGCCCTTCAGGCCGATGGCCAGCAGCAGGAACACCGACAGCGTCTCGTACAGCGCCGGCGGCAGCTTCAGTTCGGAACGCGCCAGGGCCGCGAACAGCCCCAACAGGAAAAACAGTACAACCGGATCCAGTGTCATCTCACTCCTTTCATTGGCTCGTGATCCTGCCGTCCGGCTGACGGCGGCGTCAGCTGGACAAGGCAAAGAAAGGGAAGTTTCGTGCCGGCGCTCAGGCCTGCAGCGGGGTGTGGTCGTAGTTGCGGTTGATCAGCGCGGTCAGCACGTGGTCGCGCCAGGCACCGTTGAGGAATAGGTAGTCGCGGGCGTGGCCCTCGATCTGGAAGCCCAGCCGCTTCAGCAGCGCGGCGCTGCGCTCGTTTTCCGGCTGGTAGTTGGCCTGCACCCGGTGCAGCTTCAGCGTGCCGAAGGCAAAGGCGATCACCGCCTCCACCGCCTCGCGCATCAGGCCCTGGCCCTGGTGCGCGTGATCGATGTTGTAGCCCAGATGGCAGCCCTGGAACACGCCGCGGCTGATATTGGACAGGCTGACGGTGCCGATCACGCGGCCGGCTTCCTTCTCCGGCATCACCAGGAACAGCGCGCCGCGGCTTTCCTTCCAGTCCATCTCGCGCTGGCGCATGCGCATCGCCCAGAACAGCTCGGTGTAGAACATCCCGCCCGGGGTCGGGTCCCATGGCGCGAAATGCTCGCGGTTGCGCACCTGGTAATCCAGCATGGCACGCGCCCACGCACTTTCCGCCGGCAACAGGTGCAGACGTGCGGTGCTGAGCGATGGCTGGGTGGTTGGCATGTCAGTACTCCGGAAAACGCAAGGAATGGGGAACAAGGTTGGCCGCAGGCCGCCGAAAGTGCGTCAGTATGCCATTGCCGGCGCCACCCCGCATCCGTGGCGCAAGCGGCATAGGCAAACGCCCGTACCGGGGGGGGTACGGGCGTTCGGCGGCAAGCGGCGGTATGCCAGCCTTAGCCGGTCAGTTTTTCCAGCGCTTCGCGGTACTTGGCGGCGGTCTTCTCGCGCACGTCCAGCGGTACCGCCGGTGCCGGCGCCTGCTTGTTCCAGCCGGAGGCTTCCAGCCAGTCGCGCACGAACTGCTTGTCGAACGACGGCGGATTGGTGCCTTCGGCGTAGCTGTCGGCCGGCCAGAAGCGGCTGGAGTCCGGCGTCAGCGCCTCGTCCATCAGCGTCAGGGTGCCGTCTTCGTCGAGGCCGAACTCGAACTTGGTGTCGCAGATGATGATGCCGCGCTTGGCCGCGAATTCGGACGCGGTCTGGTACAGCAGGATGGCGGTGTCGCGCACCTTGGCTGCCAGCTCGGCGCCGACGATGGCCTCGCACTGCGCGAAGGTGATGTTCTCGTCGTGATCGCCCACCGCCGCCTTGGTCGACGGCGTGAAGATCGGCTGTGGCAGCTTGCTGGATTCCTTCAGCCCGGCCGGCAGCGCGATGCCACACACGGTGCCGGACTTCTGGTATTCCTTCCAGCCGGAGCCAGCCAGATAGCCGCGCACCACCGCCTCGATCATCACCGGCTTCAGGCGCTTGGCCACCACGCCGCGGCCGGCCACCAGCGGCAGGTCTGCCGCCGACACCACGTCTTCCGGCTTGTCGCCGGTCAGGTGGTTGGGCACCACGTCCTTCAGCGTCTCGAACCAGAAGTTGGAGATCGCGGTCAGGATCTGGCCCTTGCCCGGAATCGGGTCGTCCAGGATCACGTCGAACGCCGACAGGCGGTCGGAGGCGATCATCAGCATGCGCTTGTCGTCGATCTCGTACAGATCGCGCACCTTGCCGGAATAGATTTTCTTCAGGCTGGTCAGTTGGGTCATGAAACTTCCTTCACAAAGCAAACGGCGACGCCTTGTGGGCGTCGCCTGGATTCTTACAACGTATCCTTCAGCGCGCGCGCCTGGTCCAGCGCGTCGTCGACGTTGGCCGCGAGCACGGTGAAGTGCCCCATCTTGCGACCGGCACGCGCCTCTTTCTTGCCGTACAGGTGCAGGTGGGCGTTCGGTGCCTCCATCAGCACGTCCCACAGCGGCTCGCCGCCGTCCTCGCGCCACACGTCGCCCAGCAGGTTGACCATCACCACCGGCGACAGCAACTCGGTACGGCCAGGCAACAGGCCGCACATGGCGCGCACCTGCTGCTGGTACTGGTCGGTGACGCAAGCGTCGATGGTGTAGTGGCCGGAGTTGTGCGGCCGCGGCGCGATCTCGTTGACCACCAGGCTGTCGTCGGCGAGCACGAAGAACTCCACCGCCAGCACGCCGACGTAGTCCAGCGCTTCGGCCAGCTTCACCGCGTAATCCTGAGCCTGTGCGGCCAGGGTCGGGCTGATGCGCGCCGGCACGATCGATTCGTCGAGAATGCCGTTCTTGTGGATGTTCTCCGACACCGGGAACACCGCCACCTGGGCGCTGCTGGTGCGGGTGACGATGGCGGACACTTCCAGCTTCAGGTCCAGCATCTTTTCCAGCACGCAGGCCTGGCCGCCGAGGTCGGCGTAGGCGGCGCGGGCTTCGTCGGCGGTCTTGACCCGCACCTGGCCCTTGCCGTCGTAACCGAGACGCGCGGTCTTGAGGATGCCCGGCAGGTAGGGCGCCAGCTCGACCTGGATGTCGGCGACGCTTTCGATGGCCAGATACGGTGCGGTCGGCAGGCCGGCCTTGTTGATCCAGCTCTTCTCGGCGATGCGGTCCTGGGCGATGGCCACGCAGTCGCCGGACGGCGACACGCGCGTGGTTTTCGCCAGCGCGCGCATGGCGTCGGCGTTGACGTTCTCGAATTCGGTGGTCACCGCGACACAGCTTGCGGCCAACGTTTGCAGCGCGGCGGCGTCATTGAACGGCGCGCACAGGTGCACGTCGGCAAAGTCGGCGGCCGGCGCGTTGGCGTCCGGGTCCAGCACGGTGACGCGGTAGCCCATGCGCTTGGCGGCGGAGACGAACATGCGGCCGAGCTGGCCGCCGCCGAGTATGCCCAGCATCGCCGGGGGCAGGATGGCCGCCATGTCAGTCCACCTCCGGCAGGCTCATCGCCAGCACGGTCTGTTCCTGCTGCTTGCGGAAGGCCTTCAGCTTGGCGGCCAGTTCCGGCTGCGCATTGCCCAGCATCGCCACCGCGAACAGCGCGGCATTGGCGGCACCGGCTTCACCGATGGCGAAGGTGGCCACCGGAATGCCCTTCGGCATCTGCACGATGGACAGCAGCGAGTCTTCGCCGCGCAGGTATTTGGACGGCACCGGTACACCCAGCACCGGAACGTGGGTCTTGGCGGCCAGCATGCCCGGCAGGTGCGCGGCACCGCCGGCGCCGGCGATGATGGCCTTCAGGCCACGCGCTTCGGCTTCTTCGGCGTACTGGAACAGCAGGTCGGGAGTGCGGTGCGCGGAGACGACGCGGGTTTCGAACGCGACACCGAAGTCCTTCAGCACGCGCGCGGCGTTCTGCATGACTTCCCAGTCGCTGTTGCTACCCATCACGATGCCAACTTCGATCATGGAGGCGGGTTCCATCAAGGAGGGGAAAAACGCGATTTTACCTGATTCGGCAAGGGCTTGCCGAGCTGACTTGCAGAGCGCACCAGCGCCGGCGCCACAAAAAAAGCGGCCAATGGCCGCTTTTGACGTTTTCGGCGCGCCGACAGGCCGCCGCGTTAGAACGTGTTCACGATCTCGCGCGCTCACGCGAGACAAGGCGAAAACGGCTGAGGAAGCGGAGTTGATCCAGAGACCAAGCATGCCGAAGTCGTTTTTAACGTCGTATCGCCCCATTAGAGACCAGTCGCAGCAGATCGTGAACAGGTTCCTACAGTTTTGCCAGCCGCTCGCGCGCCTTCGTCGCCGCCGCACTGTTCGGGTACAGCTTGATCAGCTTGCGCAGGGTGACCTTGGCCTGGTCCTTCTGCTGCAGCTCGATCTGGTTTTCCGCCATCAGCCGCAGCGCCTCCGGCGCCCGCACGTGCGCCGGATACTGCTCGGCAAAGCGGCGGTGGATGTCGATGGCGGCGTCGTACTGCTTCAGGTAGGTGTGCGCCACGCCCAGCCAGTAGCTGGCTTCCTGCGCCTCGCTGTTGGCCGGAAACTTGTCCATCACCGCCTTCAGCTCCGGCACCGCGCGGGCAAACTCGCGGTTACGCAGCGTCGCCAGCGCCTTGTTCAGCGCGTCCTGCGCCGGGCTGACCAGTGGCGCCGCCGGGGCCGCGGCAGTCTCCGCCTCGCCGCTCGCCGCCGGGCTGCTGGCAGATTGTTCCAGCTTGCCCAAGCGCAGGTCGAGGTCGGCGTACAGGTCGTTCTGCCGTTTCAGCGTTTCGCCCTGCTGGTGCTGCAGCATCTCGTTCTGGCCGCGCAGTGCCGCCATTTCGCTGCGCAGGGAGGCCACTTCCTTGACCAGATCCAGCAGCCGCTCGTTGGACAGCCGCGACTCGACCTCGGTCAGCCGCGCGCTGGTCTGCTGCTTGGCTGCGTCCAGTTCGCGGCGGGTCTGTTCGATATCGCTGGTGGTGGCACAGGCGCCCAGCAGCAGGCTGAGGGCGGCGACGGGCAACAGGCGGGGCAAGCTCATGGTGGCATCCTGAAAAACAGCGCGGGACGGCGTGTCGCCATCCCGCAACCGGGTCAACACATTACTGCGGGTAGACGAAGTCGGCGCGGCGGTTTTCGGCGTTGGCCGCTTCGCTGTCACCCTCGGCACGCGGTTTTTCCTTGCCGAAGCTGACCGCCTCGATCTGCGCCGGCTTCACGCCCAGCACTTCCAGCGACTGCTTCACGCTTTCGGCACGGCGCTGGCCCAGCGCCAGGTTGTACTCGCGGCTGCCGCGGGAGTCGGTATTGCCCTGCACCAGCACCTTGCTGCTGAAGCGGTTGAGGAAGGCGGCATTGCCTTCCACCACGCCGCGCTGGTCATCCTTCACCACCGACTGGTCGAAGTCGAAGTACACGCTGTGGCCGTTGAGCAGCGCCTGCGCGCTGCGCTGGTCCGGCGCCGCCTTCACCGCCGCCGCCAGTTGCGCGGCACTGACCTTGCCGCCCTGCAGCACCGGCTCGCTGCCGGTGACATCGACGGTGGCCACGCTAGGCGCGCTCGGCACGGTGGTGGCCGGCGGATTGCTGACGACCGGCGCCGGGGTGCTGGCACACGCGGCCAGCAGCGCCGCCGCGATGGCGACGATAAACGGTGATTTCTTCATTCGGCTCTCCTGCATCGGATGGGATGGATTAACTGGCAACATGATGCGCGTACCGCCGGCACCGCATCAAGGATTGAATGGCCCCCAGGCCGGATCCTGCACCTGGCCGCCGAGGGTGCCCAGCCGCACGCGGCCGGGATAGGCGGTGGCGGCGGCGTACAGCACGCTGCGGCCACCCTCCTCGCTGGCGTACAGCACCATCTTGCCGTTGGGGGCGAAGCTTGGCGATTCGTCGAAGGCGCTATTGCTGATCAGGCGGTTGTCGCCGCTGGCCAGATCGAGCAGCATCACCTTGAAACGGCCGCCCTCGCGCCGGACGTAGGCGATCTGGCGCCCATCCGGAGAGAACGTCGGCGACACGTTATAGTTCCCCTCGAAGGTGACGCGGCGGGCGTTGCGGCCGCCGTCCAGCGCCTGCACGTACAGCTGCGGGCTGCCGCTGCGGTCGGACACGAACACGATCTGGCGGCCGTCCGGGCTGAACGCCGGCTCGGTGTCGATGGCGTCGCTATAGGAAAAACGCTGCACGCCGCCGCCGTCGGCATTGATCAGGTACACCTGCGAGTTGCCGCTGGTGGTCAGCACCACCGCCAGCCGCCGCCCGTCCGGGCTCCACACCGGCGCCGAGTTGCTGCCGCGGAAATTGGCCAGCACGCGACGCTGGCCGCTGACCAGATCCTGCACGTAGATCACCGGCTTTTGCTGCTCGAAGGAAACGTAGGCCAGGCGCGTGCCGTCCGGGCTCCACGCCGGCGACATGATGGGCTGGCGCGAGCGCAGTACCGTCTGCGCGCGGCGGCCGTCCATGTCGGCGATCTGCAGCCGGTACTCCTTGCCGCTCTGGGTGATGTAGGCGATGCGGCTGGAGAACAGGCTCTTCTCGCCCAGCAGCGCCTCGTACACCATGTCCGCCATGCGGTGCGCCATGTCGCGCAGCTGCTCCGGCGCCAGATCGAATTCCGCGCTCAGCTTCTGCTCGCGCGGGCTGACGGTGTCGGCCCAGAACGTCAGCCGCACCCGATCGCCGCCGAGGCTGACCAGCTTGCCGTACACCACCGCGCGCGCGCCGCGCTGCTGCCACGCCGCCGCGTTCAGCTGCGCCGGTGCCGCCAGCGCGTCGCCGACACCCGTCTCCAGCAGGCTGAAGGCGCCGGTCATCGCCAGATCGCTCTTCACCGTCGCGGTGATCGCCTCCGGCAGCAGGCTCTCGCCCTGCAGCGGCACGATCGCCACCGGGTAGCGGTTGCTGCCGCCACCGATCACTTCCACGCTGAGGTCGGCGCGGGCAAGGTTGGCCGCAACGGTCATACTCAGCAGCAACAGGGCAAACAGGCGCGGCCAGAAGCCGGAGACGGTGGCGGACAAGGCATTACTCCTTAGGACGGAAAGACATGGTCACGCGCCGGTAGTCGGCGAACGCCGCGCCCTTGGGCAGCGGCGGGAAGCGGCGCATCTCGCGCACGGCGGCCTGCACCGCCTCATCGTACTGCGGGTTGCCGCTGCTGCGCAGCAGGCGGATCTGGCGCACTTCCAGCGACGGCAGGATCTCGATCTGCAGCACCACCTCCGGGTTGCCTTTCAGCCCGTCGGGGATAGTCACGTAGGGGCGCACGCGGTTGCTCAATGTCTGCGCGTACAGCGCCTTGGCGTCGGCCACGCCATTGCTGCTGCCGCCGACGACACCGCCCTGGCCGCCGCGCTGGCTCTGCTTGGCGTTGCCGGGGCCGGGCGGCAGGTCCAGCTCGGCCAGCAGGTCGTTATCCGCGCTTGGCGCCGGCCTGGCGCTCGCCTTGGCGGACGGTTTGGCGGCGGGCACGCTGGTCTTGGCCGGCTCAGGCACCGCTTTGGCGGCCTTGGCCGTCACCTTTTCTGGCACTTTCTCCGGCACTTTTTCCGCAGGCTTGGGCAGCGGTTTTTCCGCGGCCACCGGCGGCGGCGGTGCCTTGTGCTGCTGCAGCGGGCGGCTGGCCTTCAGCTTGATGTCGGCATCGGCCAGCAAGGGGGTGGCGGCCTCCGCCACCGTCGCGGCCGGCGGGGCGGCACGCACTTTCGGCGTCTGGGTCGGCGCCGCCGGCGCACCGCCGGCCCACAATTCCACCGCCAGCGGTGGCGGCGTGTACACCGGCGCCGGCGCATACAGCCACCACAGCGGCAGCAGCAGCACCAGATGCAGCAGCAGCGACATGCCCCACGCGCCGTAACCGATGGCGCCCGTCTGCGGCGACATCAGTTGCCCTGCCGTACCGTCAGCGCGACGCGGGTGATGCCGGCCTGGTGCAGGCGGTCGGCCACCTTCACCACGTCGCTGTACTTGAGATCGCGGTGCGCGGTGACCACCACCGGGCGATTGTCGCGCAGCCGCGCCTTGACCTCGGCGATCAGCGCGTCAAGGTTGGCCGCAGGCTCGCGCTTGCCGCCCTCGCCCAGCAGGTAGCGGCCGTCGGCCTCGATGCTGATTTCCAGCGGCGTGCTGTCCACCTGCGCCGCGCGGGTGACGCTGGGTACCTCGATCACGCCGGGGGTGAACATCGGCGCCGTCACCATGAAGATCACCAGCAGCACCAGCATCACGTCGATATAGGGCACGACGTTCATCTGGTTCATCATTCGGCGCGGGCGTCGCTGCAGCATCGGGCATTCCTGTGGCTAGAAGGGGCGGCCGGCACGGCGGGCCGCCGGAGAAACGGGTAACAACAGACCGCCGCGGCACGGCAACAGTTCCGCGACGCAGGCATCAGCGGCGGGTAAGCAGGGTCATGCCGTCGCCGATCGGCAGCACCGACATCACCACCCGCGGGTCGTGCTTCAGGCTGGCATTGAAGGCCTGCATCGCCCGCACTGCCGGCGGGTCACCCGGCTTGGGACTGACCACACGACCGTTCAGGAAAATATTGTCGACCGCGATCACGCCGCCGGGGCGCACCAGCTGCAGGCAGGCTTCATAGTACTGCGGGTAGCTGGTCTTGTCGGCATCGATGAAGGCGAGGTCGAAGCTGCCGGCCTGGCCGTCGTCCAGCAGCATCTGCAATGTCTGCACCGCCGGCTGCACGTAGAGCGCGATGCTGTCCTCGACCCCGGCCTGGCGCCAGTAGTCGCGGGCGATGGTGGTGAATTCGACGCTCATGTCGCAAGCCACGGTACGGCCCTGCTCGCCCATGGCCAGCGCCACGGTCAGCGCGCTGTAGCCGGTGAACACGCCGATCTCCAGATAGCGGCGCACACCGAGCAGCTTGACCAGCCAGACGAGGAACTGTCCCTGTTCCGGGGAAATCTGCATCTTGGCCATGCGGTGGGTGGCGGTGAACTCGCGCAGCGCGGTCTGCACCGGGTGCTCGGTGACGCCGATCTGCAGCAGGTAGGCGGCCAGCTGGTCGTCAACGGCGATGGTCGTGCGGGTCATGCTTTACTCCAGAAAAGCACAACGCCCTTGCGGGCGTTGGTCGGCGATACGGCGGGCGTAATGCTCAGTCCGGCTGGTACACGTACGGCTTTTGCGGCACCTTGGACGCGTTCCAGCGACGCAGGTCCTCCAGATCCAGCTTGCGATCCCACCAGGTCAGGCGCAGCTCGCGGCGTTCGCTCTCTACCTGCGGGTTTTTCGCCAGGAAATCGTTCATGAATTGGGTGAATTCGGACTGGTACATGGTATGACCCCGGAAAATGATGGTCCGATTGTACTGCAAAACCGCGCCGCTTTCAGCTGTCGGCGAGGGAAAGACCGCGCGCCAGCCGCCCGCGGAAAACCGCGCCGACCAGCAGTAGTCCCAGCAGCAGCAGCCACACCAGCAGCAGCGGCAACCACAGCGAAATACGGAAATCGCTGCCGCGCAGCGGCCGCTGCAGGCTGAGCCAGTAGCGCTGTTCGCCGACGATCACCACCTCGCGCACCTGCAGCATCGCCGGCCACGCCACCGCCGGATGCGGATCCCCCATCAGCTGCAGCGCGCGGCCGGCATCCGGTTCCGCCAGCGCCGGCAGCCAGCGCTGCGGCCGCAGCCACAGCGCGATGAAACGCTTGTCGCTGGCGCGCGCCAGCGGATAGATGCTCAGCAGCTGCGCCTGCTCGCCCTCGCCCTGCAGCATCTGCACCTGCGGCTGGCCCTGGCGCAGGCGGCCAAGGTTGGCCGCCACCGCCGGCTGCCGTGCCAGATCCTGCCACGGCACCACGCCGGCACCGAGGCGCAGCGGCACCACCTGCGTCACCAGCAGGCCGTCCTCGCTGTCGCGCAACAGCGCCACCCGCTCCAGCGCCGGAAAGCGCTGCAACACCATGCCCGCCTGCCACGCCGGGATCTGATCGCCGGGGGTGGTGGCGAACTGCTGCGCCAGCTCCAGCAGGTGCTGGTGCAGCTGCAGCAGATCGCGCGTCAACAGCGCCGACTGCTGCTGCGCCTGCCGCTGGAGCGCCTGCTCGGCATCGGCGCGGCTGGCTTCCAGCGCCAGGAAGCCGCTGCTGAGCACCAGCGCCAGCCAGCCCAGCAGCAGCAGCGCCAGCTGTACGCTGCGGCCAACCCTGGCCAGCGGCGCGCTCAGAGCAGGAACTCCCGCTTGTCGTGCTGCTCGATCAGCAGCCGCCACGCCTGCATCAGCTTCTGCAGCTTGTTGTTGGTCGGCGCCACCTGCCGCACCTTCTGCAGGTAGTCGTAGGCCTGGCGCACATGGCTCTCATGCCAGCCCTTGAGGTGTACCTGGGCGATCACGGCGTTGACCAGGTTCAGCATCAGCTGGATGCTGTCCGGCATCTCCTGCAATGCCTGCTGGAACATGGCGATCGCCTTGTCGTGCTCGCCGGCCTGTGCCTCGCGCACCGCCTTGTTGTTGAGGTCGACCATGCCCTGCACGTTGTGCATGATCAGGTCGGCGCCGGCGTCGGCCATGCCCAGCTGGTCGAACATGGTCGACAGCCTCTGCAGCAGCAGCTCGTTGTCGTGGTTGTTGCGGATCAGCTGGCTGGCGACGCCATCGCCCATCGCCTTCTGCCCCTGCGCGTAACAGGTACGCGCGAACTCCATCTTTTCCTCGGCCGACAGCTTGTCCAGCTGCGGCAGGCGCTCGGCGGCGGACTGCAGCAGCTTTTCCGCCTGCTGCTTGTTGCCGCTGTGCTGCTGGATCTGGCTGTCGAGCACGTCGGCCATCCACTCGCCTTCCGGCTTGTACTTGTAGTCGCGGCGCAGCGAGGCCAGCGTCTTCATCGCCTCCCCCTTCTCGCCGCAGGCCAGCTGCGTGCGCGCCAGCGTCGCGTACAGCACCGGGTTGCGGTGCCAGCTGGCCTTGGACAATTCCAGCGTGGTGCCGTAGGCGTCCTTCGCCTGCGCCAGGTCGCCGTTTTCCAGCGCCACCTCGGCCAGCGCCTTGTGGCGGCGCACCGTCGCCGGCGACAGCTCGGTGGCGCGCTTGAGCACCTGCTGCGCCTGCGCCAGCTCGTGGTTGCCCTGGTACAGCCGCGCCAGCCAGTCGTAGGCCTCCATCACGTGCTCGTTTTCCATCACGATGTGGTGGAACATCGCCAGCGCCGGCTCCACCTGCTTCAGCGAGGCCAGCGACTTGGCCATCCCCAGCTGCGCCCACGGCAGCTCGCGGATCTTCAGCACCTGCTCGTACAGCGCGCGCGCGCTGTCGTAGTCGCCGATCTTCAGGCTCAGACTGCCCTTCAGCTTCATGAAGTCGAGGGTGAACTCGCTGCGCTCGCCGATCTTCTTGTTGCAGGCGTCGATGGCGGCCAGGTATTCGTGGTTCATCAGCGCCTCGTCGACGAAGCGGAAGGCGTCGCGGCGGCGCATCGCGCGCTCCAGCCGCTCGGCCAGCACCTCGCCGGTGAACGGCTTCAGCAGGTAGTCGTCCGGCACCAGCTCGGCGGCGGAGATCACCTTGGCCGCGCGGCGCTCGCCGCTGACGATCATGAACACGCAGGACTGCTTCAGCAGGTTGCGTTCCTTCGCCTCCTCCAGCAGGTACAGGCCGTCGTTGCCGCTGCCGAGGTCGAAATCGCACAGCACCACGTCGAAGTCGTAGCGCATCAGCTTCACCAGCGCGTCACCGGCCTTGCCGGCGTACTCCACCTTCTCGGCGCCGAACGACGCCAGCGTCATCGCCAGCGCGCGCTGCATCTCCGGCACGCTGTCGACGATCAGGAACTGCTTCTTGGCGTAAGGATTGTTGTATTCCTTGTGGTGCCGGCTTTTCTGCACGCTGGTGATGGCGTTGAAGGTCGAGGAGTGGATCGGCTGCTCGCTCATGGTCTGAATTCCCCTTTGCCGCCGTGGCGGACAGCGCTTACTGCGCGCTGAGTTTGTCTTTGGCGTAACGCAAATCCAGCCACTTGATGCCGTGCTCGGCAAAATTGATCTGCAGGCGCACATCGTCGCCGGCGCCCTCGGCATTGATCACCACCCCGTCGCCGAACTTGGTGTGGCGCAGGCCCTGCCCCATCTTCCAGCCGCCAAGGTTGGCCGCCAGCGGCGCCGCCGCGATGCGGCCCTGCGCGTAGCTGTCGCGCACCGGCGCCGCCGTTTTAACGGTAGCAGACAATACCTGCAACAGCTCGGCCGGCAGCTCGTCGACAAAGCGCGAGCGGATCGGATAGCGGCTCTGGCCGTGCAGCATGCGGCTTTGCGCGCTGGACAGGTACAGCCGCTTGCGCGCGCGCGTCATCGCCACGTACATCAGCCGCCGCTCCTCCTCCAGCCCCTTGCCGTCGTTCATGCTGTTCTCGTGCGGGAACAGCCCCTCCTCCAGCCCGCCGACGAACACCGCGTCGAATTCCAGCCCCTTGGCCGCATGCACCGTCATCAGCTGCAGCGCGTCGGCACCGGCGTCGGCCTGGTGGTCGCCGGCCTCCAGGCTGGCCTGGGTCAGGAATTCAATCACCGCCATCGCCGGCTCCTGCGCCAGGAAGCCCAGCGCCGCGTTGACCAGTTCGTCGAGGTTGGCGAGGCGCTCCTCGCCGTCCTTGCGGTCGGCCTCGTACATGGCGCGCAGGCCGGAATCGTCGATGATCAGGCTGATGGTTTCCGCCAGCGTCAGGCCTTCGCAGCGCTGGCGCAGGCTGTCGATCAGGCGCACGAACTCGGCCAGCTTGCCGGCGGTGCGGCCGCCGCCGGCGCCGCACAGCGCCTGCCACAGGCTGACGCCCTGCTCGCGGCTGGCGGTCTGCAGGTTTTCCACGCTGCGCGCGCCGATGCCGCGCGCCGGCACGTTGATCACGCGCAACAGCGCGTTGTCGTCCTCGGGGTTGGCCACCAGCCGCAGATAGGCCAGCGCGTGCTTGATCTCCTGCCGCTCGAAGAAGCGCAGCCCGCCGTAGATGCGGTAGGCGACGCCGCTTTGCACCAGCACGTGTTCCAGGATGCGCGACTGCGCGTTGGAGCGGTACAGCACCGCCATGTCGGCCAGGTTCCAGCCGTCGCGCGCGAGCGCCTTGACCTCGTCGACGATGAACTGCGCCTCTTCGCCGTCGGAATAGGCCTCGTACAGGCGGATCTTGTCGCCGGGGCCGGCGTCGGTCCACAGGCTCTTGCCGAGGCGGCCGTCGTTGCGCTCGATCAGCGCGTTGGCGGCGTCGAGAATGGTGCCTGCCGAGCGGTAGTTCTGCTCCAGCCGGATCGGGCCGCTGACGCCGTAATCGGACAGCAGCGCGCGCATATTGCCGACCTCGGCACCGCGGAAGGCGTAGATCGACTGGTCGTCGTCGCCGACCGCGAACAGCGCGTTGTCCGGCCCGGCCAGCAGCTTCAGCCACGCGTACTGCAGGCGGTTAGTGTCCTGGAACTCGTCGACCAGCACGAAGCGGAAACGGTTGCGGTAGTGCTCAGACAGTGCGGCATTACGGCTGAGCACCTCGTAGCTGCGCAGCAGCAGCTCGGCGAAATCGACCACGCCCTCGCGCTGGCACTGCGCGTCGTAGGCGGCGTACAGCTCGATCAGCTTGCGGGTGTAGGGGTCGTGCGCCGACAGCTCGCCGGCGCGCACGCCGGACTCCTTCTGGCCGTTGATGAACTGCTGCACCTGCTTGGGAGGGAATTTCTCGTCGGAGATGTCGAGGCTCTTCAGCAGGCGCTTGATCGCCGACGACTGGTCGCCGGAATCGAGAATCTGGAAGGTCTGCGGCAGGCCGGCGTCGCGGTAGTGCACGCGCAGGAAGCGGTTGCACAGGCCGTGGAAGGTGCCGATCCACATCGTCTTGACGTTGACCGGGATCATCGCCGCCAGCCGCGTCTGCATCTCGCGCGCCGCCTTGTTGGTAAAGGTCACCGCCAGCACGCCGGCCGGGCTGGTCTGCCCGGTCTGCAGCAGCCAGGCGATGCGCGTGGTCAGCACCCGCGTCTTGCCGCTGCCGGCACCGGCCAGCACCAGCGCGCTCTTGGCGGGCCAGGTGACGGCGGAGAGTTGTTCGGGATTGAGACCGGCGAGCAGATCGTTATTCATGGGGCAGGCTTTGAGGTGACGCGCAAAACGCCGATTCTACACCACCACCCGCCCGGACAAGGTTGGCCGCAACGCATTGCGGCCAACCTTGTCGCCACCGGCCTGCTCAATGAGCGTGAGAAAAGCCGTGCCGGCCGGCGCTGGCGTGATGCGGCGCGCGCTGCCGCCGCGCGCGGATGCCGTCCCACGCCTTCTCGTGGAAGTAGTAGGCGACGGTATTCACCAGCGGCTCGACCAGTGCCAGCAGGCTGGCGATGCCAAGGCTTCCGGTCAGCAACCAGGCGACCGAGAACGCCACGCTGAAGTGGCAGATGGCGAAAGTGACGGTCTTGAGCATGATGGCCTCCCGGCTGGCTGGTGATGCGGTACAGGGTGATGATAGCCAGTTGCATTCGATAGTTAAAATTGAATGTTTTTAGTACATCAATAGCGACAATTCAGATCGAGATGCTGAGACTGCAAGGCAGCAAACAGCGCAGCCCATGTGGTCGTCCCCCCGACCGGACACGGGCGCGGGCGCGGGCAACAGGATGCGGCTCAGGCCGCGCGCGACAGAAAAAAACGTGGCCGCCAGGCAAGGCCGGCGGCCACATGGTGACAAGCTGCGTCCGCCGCGCAAATTGCGGAGGCGCCGGCGCTCAGCCGGCGGCCAGGGTTGGCCGCAAGCCTGGCTTACATCTTCACGCCCAGTTCGCGCAGGCGCTCGTCGAGGTAGGCGCCGGCGCTGTAGCGCGCCGACAGCACCACCTCGTCGCGCGGGTGCAGGAACAGCGGCAGCGACACCCGGCTCTTGCTCGCGCCGGCACCAGTCGGATTCACCACCCGGTGCTGGGTGGACGGATAGTAGCCCTGCGACGCTTCCTGCAGCATGTCGCCGATGTTGATGATCAGCATGCCGAAGTCGCACGGCACGTCGATCCAGTTGCCGTCCATGTCCTGCACCTGCAGCCCCGGCTCGTTGGCGGCCGGCAGGATGGTGAGCAGGTTGATGTCGCCGTGCGCGGCGGCGCGCAGCGAGCCTTCCGGCTCCTGGCCGGTCAGCGGTGGGTAGCGCAGCACGCGCAGCAGCGTCTTGTTGCTGCCCTGGATCATGCCGGACAGCGGCTCGCTGTAGCCGGCGGCAATGTCGGCCGGCGTGTACTGCTCCACCCAGCCCAGCAGCTCGGCCGCCAGCGCGTTGGCGGTGTCGTAGTAGCGCATCGCGTCGGTTTTCAGCTGCGCCGGGATGCGGCCCCACGGGTAGACGTGGAAGTATTCCTTGATGTCCTTCTGCGTCGCGCCCTTGGCGGTTTCCGAGATCGCGGTAGAGAAGTAGCCGTCCTGTTTCTCGACCGAGAACGCGTAGTCGTGCTTCTGCTCGCTGTCGAAGAAGGCCAGCCAGTCGCGGTAGATGCTCTCGACCAGATCCTGCGGGATGGGGTGGTTGACTAGTACGCCGAAGCCGGTTTCGTGCAGGCTGCGGGTGAATTGTGCGGCCGCATCGGCGGCGCGGTAGTCTACAACGCGTACATTCATGGGAAGGGTTCCCTTGCAGAAAGTGACCGTCAGGCAATATCGGGACGGGACACGGCGGCCGATTCTACACAGCCGCGCCCGTGCACGAAAGCACCCTATTTAATTTACCAACGTCATTTACGTTGCCCGTCACGCCGCATTTTGCAGTATTAATGCCATAACAATAGCACCCGGCGGCGCGCGCTGCCGCGATCACCAGCCGCGCTTCGGGCCACGCGTCGGCGGGCGGCCACCGCATTGCGGCCAACCTTTGCCGCACGGGCGGTCATGACACGCCGCCACAAAAAAAAAACGGCAAGCCGTCTGGCTTGCCGTACGGTGCGGACGCGCGCGGCGGCTACACGCGCTGGTCCATGTCCAGTGCCGGGGTGCCCGGACCCAGCTGCGCCACCACCTTGGCCGGTACGCCGGCCACCGTGGTGTGCGGCGGCACATCGTCCAGCACCACGCTGCCGGCACCGACCTTGGCGCACTCGCCGACGCGCAGGTTGCCGAGGATGGCGGCACCGGCGCCGATCATCACGCCGTCGCCGATTTTCGGGTGACGGTCGCCGCGTTCCTTGCCGGAACCGCCCAGCGTCACGCCGTGCAGGATGGACACGTTATTGCCGATCACCGCGGTTTCACCGACCACCACGCCGGTACCGTGATCCAGCATCACGCCCTCGCCGATGCGCGCCGCCGGGTGAATGTCGGCACTCATGACCTCGGAGATGCGGTTTTGCAGGAAATACGCCAGGGTCTTTCTGTCCTGCTGCCACAGCCAGTGGGTGATGCGCTGGCTCTGCAGCGCATGGAAGCCCTTGAAGTACAACAGCGGCGTGGAGTAGCGGTCGCAGGCCGGATCGCGGTCGTAGCAGGCGCTGATGTCGGCGCGCATCGCGCGGCTGATCTGCGGATCGGCGGCCAGCGCCTCGCGGAACAGTTCCAGCAGCGCGCGGGCGTCCATTACCGGGCTGGCCAGCTTGCTGGACAGGTGGAAGGCCAGCACGTCTTCCAGCGTGCTGTGCCGCAATACCGTCATGTGCAGGAAGCTGGCCAGCAGCGGTTCGTCACGCACCGCCTGTTCGGTTTCCTGCAGGATGGCGAGCCACAAGGGATCGCGGTTTGCTTCACTCATTTCTACTGCCTTTCTGTTGCTGCCACCCTGCCAACGTGGCGGCAGCCCTGCGCTTTACAACAGCACGACGTCAAACTGTTCCTGGCTGTAGGTGGCTTCCACCGACAGCGAGATCGGCTTGCCGATGAAGTCGATCAGCATCGCCAGGCTCTGCGATTCCTCGTCCAGCAGCATGTCGATCACGCTCTGCGACGCCAGGATGCGGAAACCCTTGGCCTCGAAGCGGCGCGTCTCGCGCACGATCTCGCGCTGGATCTCGTAACACACCGTCTGCGCGGTCTTGATCTCGCCGCGGCCCTGACACACCGGACACGACTCGCACAGCACGTGCGCCAGGCTCTCGCGGGTGCGCTTGCGCGTCACCTCCACCAGCCCCAGGCTGGTGAAGCCGTTCAGCGTCACGCGGGTGCGGTCGCGCGCCAGCGCCTTGGCCAGCTCGGCCAGCACCGCCTCGCGGTGTTCGGCATTATCCATGTCGATGAAGTCGACGATGATGATGCCGCCCAGGTTGCGCAGCCGCAGCTGGCGCGCCAGTGCCAGCGTCGCTTCCAGGTTGGTCTTGTAGATGGTCTCGTCGAAGTTGCGGTTGCCGACAAAGCCGCCGGTGTTGACGTCGATGGTGGTCATCGCCTCGGTCTGGTCGATGATCAGGTAGCCGCCGAACTTCAGGTTGACGCGGCGCGACAGCGCCTTCTCGATCTCGGTCTCGATGCCGTGCAGCTCGAACAGCGGCCGCTCGCCGCTGTAGCGCTCGATCTTGTCCACCGCCGACTGCACGTAGTTCTCCGCGAACTCGACCATCTTGCCGTAGTTCTCTGTGGAGTCGACGATCACCTTTTCGGTGTGGTCGCTGACCATGTCGCGCAGCACGCGCACCGCCAGCGGCAGATCATCGTACAGCAGGCTCTTGGCCGGCAGGTGCTGCGACTTGTGGCGGATGTCGGACCACAGCTTGGACAGGTACTCGACGTCGGCACGCAGCTCTTCGTCGGTGGCGGTCTCGGCACTGGTGCGGATGATGTAGCCGCGCGGGCTGCCGTCCGGCAGCAGCTTTTCCAGCCGCGCCTTCAGCGACAGGCGGTCGGCCTCGACCTCGATCTTCTGCGAGATGCCGATGTGTTCTTCCTGCGGCAGGTGCACCAGGAAACGGCCGGCGAGGCTGATCTGCGTCGACAGCCGCGCGCCCTTGGTGCCGATCGGATCCTTGATCACCTGCACCAGCACGGTCTGGCCCTCGAACAGCATCTTCTCGATGCGCTGCGGCTCGCTCGGGTGCTGGCGCTGTTCCAGTACATCGGCGATGTGCAGGAAGGCGGCGCGCTCGAAGCCGATCTCGATGAAGGCGCTCTGCATGCCGGGCAGCACGCGCTTGACCTGGCCCAGATAGATGTTGCCGACGATGCCGCGGCTGGCGGCGCGCTCGATGTGCAGCTCCTGCACCACGGCGTCTTCCAGCACCGCGACCCGGGTTTCCTGCGGCGTGATGTTGACCAGGATCTGCTCTTTCGGACGAGGCAGATCGCGTGGCAGGGGAATCGGTTGTTGCAGCATGGTGGCCTTTCGTGCTCAGGGCAGGGTGATGTCAAAGGCCGCCAGCAGTTGCGCGGTTTCAAAGACGGGCAGACCGACGACGCCGGTGAAACTGCCGGAAATGTGCTGCACGAATACCGAAGCCTTGCCCTGAATACCATAGGCACCGGCCTTGTCGAATGGTTCGCCGGTATCGAGATAGCGCTCGATCTCGGCGTCGCTCAGCGGCTTGAAGGTGACGTCGGTGCAGCTGGTGGCGATCTCGGTACGCTCGCCCTCGCGAATCGCCACGCTGGTCAGCACCTGGTGGGTGCGCCCGGAAAAGGCGCGCAGCATGCGGAAGGCGTCGTCGGCGTCGGTCGGCTTGCCGAAGATCTCGCCGTCCAGCACCACGGTGGTGTCGGCCGACAGCAGCGGCCGCGACGGCAGCTCCAGTGCCATCGCCACGCTCCAGCCGGCGGCGGCCTTTTCCGCAGCCAGACGCTGGGTGTAGCCGACGGCGTCCTCGCCCGGCTGCACCGTCTCGTCGACGTCGGCGTGCACGCGCTCCAGCTGGAAACCAAGTTGTTCGAGGATCTCGCGGCGGCGCGGGCTGCCGGAGGCCAGATAAAGACGGATCTTTCGGGAATTCATGAGCGGGCAATCTGCAAAGGGAAACGCAATTGCCACAAGATTACCAGAGCGGGCCAGTGCCGGATATGTTGGCCGCGCGCGCTGGCGCCGGCCGGCGACACGCCATCCTGCGGCCAAGCTTTGTCCCGCCGGGGGCGGCCGCCGTGCGCGAATGTCATTTCATACAACATGAAAAATGTCGTTTCACTCGAAAAACATTGTGACAAATCAGAAAAGTGGCAATATCGCCTCTCTGATCTATAAGTCATGAAAAAATACAGCCCGCACGGCATCTTCCCCACTGCAATAACAAGGATGGCGACCCCATGAAACTGCTGCACGACATCAGCCTGCGCACCAAGCTGGCCTGCCTGTTCCTGCTCCTGAACATCGTCACGGTGCTGGCGTTCTGCACCCACACCTACCTGCGCAGCAGCGAACAGGCGATGGCGCTGATCGATACCCGTCTCAACGCCAGCGCGCGCGCGGTGCCGGCCCTGCTCGGCGACCAGTTCCTCGCCAGCATGTTCAGCCCCGGCAGCATCAGCCAGGCGCAGATGGTCAGCAACGCCCGCAAGCTGGACGCCTATGCCAAACAGTTCAACGTGGTCTACCTGTACCTGTTGTGGCAAAAGAACGGCAAGATCGTCTATCTCGCCGATGGCGCCGGCGAAAAGGAACTGGCGGAGAACTCCTTCGGTCACCACCTGGAAGAGTACGAGCCCAGTGACGGCCTGAAGCGCAGCTTCCGGCAAAACAGCATCGAATTTGACGAATACACCGACAAGTACGGCACCTTCCGCTCGGTGTTCATCCCGCAGACCATCGGTGGCCAGCAGGTGGTGATCGCCGCCGACATCCTGCTTTCCGACGCGCTGGCCTCGCGCCAGCGGGTGCTGGAGGAGACCCTGCTCATCGGCGGCCTGAGCCTACTGATCGGCACCCTGATCGCGTGGTGGCTGTCCGGCCTGGTATCGCGCGCCATCCTGCGCATCTCCAGCCACATCGCGCTGCACGCCGAGGAGTGCCAGCTGAACGCGCCGCTGCGCCCGCAGGGCCGTGACGAGATCGCGCAGATCGCGCACAGCTTCAACCTGCTGTGCCAGCGTTTCCGCGACACCCTGCTCGATGTCGCCAACCACGCCCGCGACACCTTCCACAGCGCCGAAAACGTGCGCCAGAATGCGCACGACACGCAAAGCTCCAGCAGCAGCAGCCGCGAGCAGCTGAGCCAGCTGGCGCAGCGCAGCGAGCGCATCCACGGCCTGGCGGAAAACAGCCGCCACACCATCGACGAGGTGCAGCAGCACATGGAAGCGGTGCAGCAGCAGCTACAGCAGTCGCGCAGCCAGGTCGGGGTGATGGCACAGGACATGCAGAGCCACGTCGCCGCCAACCGCGAGCTGGCGCAGCGTTTTGACGCGCTGTCCAGCGACGTGCAGCACATCACCCAGATCCTGCAGCGCATCGCCGGTATCTCGGAGCAGACCAACCTGCTGGCGCTGAACGCGGCCATCGAAGCCGCCCGTGCCGGCGAAGCCGGACGCGGCTTTGCCGTGGTCGCCGACGAGGTGCGCAAGCTGGCCGGCCAGACGCAGAACACGCTGTCGGAGACCGACAGCTTTGTCGCCAAGCTGCTGAACACCATCCACGATACCGCCGGCATTATCACCCACCAGGCCGACGAGGCCGCCACCCTGTCCGGCGCCTCCACCTCGATGGAGCAGGCGCTGGAACAGACGCGGCAGGTGCTGGCGTCACTGGAAAGCCGCTTCGGCCAGATCGTCAGCGAGCAGCAGTCTATCCGCAACGACTTGCAGCAAATGCACCACGGCATGCAGCAGCTGGACCAGCAAAGCACGCAGCAGGGGCAGACCAGCCAGCAGCTGTCGGATGAGGCCGGCAGCCTGGAACAGACCGCGCGACTGCTGAACCTGTCGCTGGCGCGCTTCAAGATGTAACGATCAGTTACCTGTCATTTTGCTTTTGATCTAATCTGGAGATTACGCCCCGCCAATGACAGAACGGTACCGCATGCTACGCCTGCTCCTGATCTGCTGCCTGTTCTCCGCCGGCGCGCACGCCGACATCGTGCGGCTGGCCGTCGGCCTCGCCAAACCGCCGTATGTCGAGGCGGGTGGCAACAGCGGGCTGGAGGTGGCGCTGGCGCTGGCCACGCTGCGGCTGGCCGGCCACCAGCCACTGGTGGTGCAGCTGCCGCAGGCACGCGGGCTGGCGATGCTGGACAGCGGCCGGGTCGATGCCATGCTGTCGCTGGTGCCGGGGTCGCTGGAAGGGGTGTTCTATTCGCAGCCGCTGCTGCACTACCGCAACCGCGCCATCGTGCTGCAGGGCAGCGGCATCGTGCTGACGCAGCTGTCGCAGCTGGCGCAGTACCGGGTGGTGGCGTTCCAGAACGCGCGCCGCCTGCTCGGCGACGACTTCCGCCGCGCGGTGGAGAGCGCGCCCAGCTACGCGGAACAGGGCGACCAGGACATCCAGAACAAGATGCTGTTCAACCGCCGCGTCGACGTGGTGATCGGCGACGAACTGATCTTCCACGCCAACCCGACGCAGCGCGATCTCAACAACCGCAGCCAGGCGGTACTCAGCTACGCGCTGTTCCCCAGCTCGCCGCGCCATGTCGGCTTTCGCAGCGAGCGCCTACGCCAGGACTTCGACGCCGCGCTGCTGAAGCTGAAAGGCAGCGGCGAGTACGAGCGCATCCAGCAGTTCTACCGCGACAAGTACCAGCTGCCGCGCAATTAGCGCCTGTTAACACGGTCAAACGGCCCCGGCAAGGAATCACCCAGCCAGGGCCGTTTTTCGCGCGCTGCCTCCGGGAAAGACCGGCCGCCGCGATGAAACAAGCGTTAACAGGCCCTAACGTTTGGCGGTGCGCGCCAGCTGGTTCAGCACCTGCGACGCGGCAAACAGGCCGAAGCTGGCGGTGACTACCATGCTGGCGCCAAAGCCGGCGCAGGACAGCCCCTGCGGCCCGCGCGCCTCGCCCACCTCACCCACCTCGCAGGCCGCCGCCTGCGGATACACCAGTGGCTCGGTGGAGTACACGCACGGCACCCCCAGCTTCTTGCCCAACTCCCGCGTGAAACCATGATTGCGGCGCAGGTTGTAGCGCAGCTTGGACAGCAGCGGGTCTTCCGTCACCTGCGAAAGATCCGCCAGCGCGATGCGCGACGGGTCCATCTGGCCGCCGGCACCGCCGGAAACCACGAATTTCTGCCGCCGCCGCACGCACCAGGCCGTGATCGCGGTCTTGATCTTCAGGCTGTCGATGCAGTCGATGATGTAGTCGTAGCCCTGCCCCAGCAGCGGCTCCAGATTGTCCTCGGTGACGAAGTCTTCCACCTCGGTCACCACGCAGGCCGGGTTGATGGCGCGCACGCGCTCGGCCAGCGCGGTAACCTTGGCCATGCCGTAGTACGGGTCCAGCGCCGGCAGCTGGCGGTTGGTGTTGGACTCGGCAATATTGTCGAGGTCGATCAGCGTCAGGTGGCCGATGCCGCTGCGCGCCAGCGCCTCCACCGCCCACGAGCCGACGCCGCCGACGCCGATCACGCAGACCCTGGCCGCAGCAAAACGCTGCAAGGCCGCGTCACCATACAAACGGGCAATACCGCCAAAGCGGCGTTCCAGATCGGCACTCATCTTCGCTCGACATTCATCAGGAAAAAACGGCCAAGCATACCGAAAACGCCCCCCTGCTGCCAAGGCGGCCGCTGCCGGTGCAAACAGCCCTTGCCAAGGCAAATCGTTGATCTAACATAAAAATTCTGCCACCGCATCCCGCGGGCGGCAGCGACAACCGGGAGATTGCGCATGAAGTTGCCGCGTTTTGACATCGATCTGGACAAGCACTACAAGGCCACGGTGGTGATTGCCTGCCCGCAGTGCAGCCACCAAACCCGCCAGCACCTGGCCAGCCTGGCCCCCGACCAGCCGCTGCGCTGCAGTTGCGGTGCCGACATCAGCATGCCCGGCAGCGCACTGGCCGCCGCCCGGCAACAGGCCGACGCCATCAAGGCCGCCTACCACGTTCGCTGACCCCGCGCGGAACACACTGATCCGAAATAGGCCTCTACAGGCTCGATGACGGCTGGCACAATCGTGTCATTGCCGATCAACCCCGACACGGCAGCCCCACGGCTGCCGTGTGTCATTTGGAGCCCGCCATGTCCGTGCTTGACGTCCGCAGCGACACCGTAACCCAGCCCACCCTCGCCATGCGCCAGGCCATGTTCGACGCCGTGGTCGGCGACGACGTCTACGGCGACGACCCCACCGTGCGCGAGCTGGAAACGTTGGCAGCCAGCATTCTGGGCAAGGAAGCCGCGCTGTTCGTGCCCTCCGGCAACTTCGGCAACCAGCTGGCGCTGTACACCCACTGCCAGCGCGGCGACGAAGTGATCCTCGGCGACGACTGCCACATCGTGTGGCACGAAACCGGCGGCGCGGCGGTGATTGCCGGCGTGCAGCTGCGCACCATCGCCAGTGCCGACGGCGTGCTGCGCGCCGATGAGGTGAAAAAGCGCATCCGTGTCGGTGACGACATCCACTGGCCGCGCACCGGGCTGATTTGCGTCGAGAACGCGCACAGCAACGGCCGCGTCATCCCGCTGGCCGCCATGCAGGCGGTGTGGGACGTCGCGCAGCAGCACGGCGTGCCGGTGCACCTGGACGGCGCGCGCGTGTTCAACGCCGCGGTGCACCTGGGCTGCGAGGTGCGCGACATCACCCGCTACAGCGACACGGTGATGTGCTGCCTGTCCAAAGGGTTGGCCGCACCGGTCGGCTCCATCCTCGCCGGCCCGGCCGCCTTCATCGCCCGCGCGCGCAAGAATCGCAAGCTACTGGGCGGCGGCCTGCGCCAGGCCGGCGTGCTGGCCGCGCCCGGCATCCTGGCGCTGACCGAGATGGTGACCCGCCTGCCGGAAGACCACGCCAACGCCCGCTATCTGGCCGAGCAACTGGCCGCCCTGCCCGGCATCAGCGTCAATCTGGACGACGTGCACATCAACATGGTGTGGTTCCGCCTGCCGGACACGCTGGACAGCGGCCAGCTGATGGCTGCGCTGGCGGATGCCGGTATCAAGGCCAACGGCCCCGAACACGGCCTGATGCGGCTGGTCACGCACTGGCAGGTTGGCCGCGCCGAGATCGACCGCATCGTCGCCGTGTTCGCCAGCGTGCTGGCGGCATGACGCTCACCCTCGCGCTGGCGCTGTTCGCGGCGGCGTTTGCCGCCGGCACGCTCAACGCCGTCGCCGGCGGCGGCACGCTGCTCACCTTCCCGGCGCTGGTCGCCGCCGGGCTGCCGCCCATTGTCGCCAACGCCACCAGCTCGGTGTCGCAGTGGCCGGGCTATGTCGCCAGCAGCCTGACCTTCCGCCGCGAACTCGTCGGCCAGCGCCAGTTCGCCGGCATGAGCGTGGCCAGCCTCGCCGGCGGCCTGCTCGGCGCCTGGCTGGTGACGGTGGTATCGCCACGACTGTTTGACGTGCTGATCCCGTGGCTGATCCTGCTCGCCACCGCCATGTTCGCCTTCAGCGCCACCCTCACCCGCTGGATGGGCCGGCACGCGGCCAACGCCCACCGCAGCCGCGGCGGGCTGCTCGCCGGGCAGTTCGTGGTCAGCATCTACGGCGGCTTCTTCGGCGGCGGCATGGGCATCATGATGCTGGCGCTGTACAGCCTGTTCGCGCTGGACACGCTGACGCGGATGAACGCGCTGAAAACCTGGCTGTCGGTCGTGATCTCTGGCGTGGCGGTGGTGACCTTCATCGCCGCCGGCATCGTCGACTGGCCGGCGGCGCTGGTGATGCTGGCCGGCACCATCGCCGGCGGCGTGGCAGGCGCCCGCCTCGCCCGCCGCCTGCCGGCGATCTGGCTCAAGCGCGTGGTGGTGGCGCTGGGCAGCGTGCTGACGCTGGCGTTTTTCTGGAAGGTGTACGGCTGAGGTTGCAATCAAGCAGCAATGTAAACGGTAGCTGGAATTTGTTTGAAGGCTGGCAGATGGCAACGCCTCGGCCAAAGCGGTCATTGACCGGCTATTTACAAAACCGACCCTGATTCTGCCGCAATTGTTCGGATATATATCCATAAAGCTGGCCAAGGTCGGTCCATATGATTACTAAATCATCCGGTATTTTGACATCCTAATGACCGATAAGATCATGACTCGTTACCTCGACACTATTCCCAAACCTTGGACGCGAACAGATATCGAAACGGCTATCTTCCGTAGCTTTACAGACGCAAAAGCTGCGATTGAAGAAACAGAAGAAGGAAAATTATGGCGCTCCATTCAAGAGTTAGAAGACTCAGTATGGATACTAAATGTCAATATTTCTGATCTTATCGATGAAATATCTCTGTTCGCAGAGAGAAGCCAGAGTCCTTCTTTCTGGTACGAAGCCGAAGGTTGTGCTGCAGAACAACATACTAGGGAGGTAAAAAGACGGCTCTTTAACTGCACTACTTCCGTCATGTCACTTGTCGATCATGCACGGAATTTCGAGAGAAAAACACCAGTTCCAGACTACCAAAATCAACTCACGACGCACTTTTCGACACCAGGAATTCATGCTTTTCTTCAGGATTTGAGGAACTACAACTCACACTGGCGTATCGCACAAACCAACTGGACCATCTCACTTGGTCCCGCCTTCGAAGGAAGACGGGCTAGGTTTGTTGTGCAAAAGAAAGAACTTCTGGCTTGGTCAAACTGGACGCTTGAGGCGAAGAAATACATCGAAGCTTCAGTAGATCCAATAGATCTACACGAGCTTTTCTTTACCTATCGTGAGCACGTTCACTCGTTCTATTCATGGCATCGCGGTGCCGTGTACGCCAAGTACAGTGCCGAGATACAGCAGTATCTTCAATACAAACGCAACTACGAAGGCATCAGTAAGATGCACGATTGGAACACAACCATCTCGCACCTTCCGAAAGATCTAAACCCCTTCCAGTACATTAATCAGTACCTATCCAAGTCCTCAATTGAACGAGTACTTTCCCTTCCACATCGGAGCAAAGAGCAAGTTGATGCAATCATCAGCCTCATGGATATGGATGAATTTTGTAGCGCCGCGCTCCGGAAAAAAACATATGCCCTGTTCGGTGTCGCGGACGAAGCATAATCTCAACGTCAACGCGCAATGCCAGTATGGCTTTTCCATCAAACAACTTCGTCGAGCGGAATGCCTAGCAAGTTACAACTTACAGATTCCCTTCCCTGCTTTCCCCCTCGTGCCAAGCGTTCCTGAGTGGCCGTATCCTCAATGCCGCAACTGGCAAACCGATAGCAGACTTGAGTTCTATTGCAGTCATTCAGCTAGAAACATCCGGGATGTCCGCGTTGGCCAATCTGCAGCCCTAACTTAAGGGCGTAACTGCTACGACGCTCCTCCCACCGCCACATCCCGCGTGACCGCCGTCCCCTTCTGCCGCACAATCCGGCCATCGCTGCCCTTGCGGCCAACCTTTGCCTGTCCCGATATGACCGATCACACTTCCGATGACTTCCAGTGGCTGGAAAGCCTCGACGACGACGCCGCGCTGGAATGGGTGGCGCACCAGAATGCCGCCACCCAGACCCTACTCGACAGCGACCCGCGCTTTGACGCGCTGAAAGACAGCATCCTCGCCAACCTGCGCGACACGCGGCAGATTCCGTTTTTTGCCGAGTACGACGGCTGGCTGTACAACTTCCACCAGGACGGCGAGCATCCGCGCGGCATCTACCGCCGCTGCACGCTGGACGCCTACCGTGCCAATTCGCAGGACTGGCAGACGGTGCTGGACATCGACGCGCTGGCGGCGACGGAAGAGGTGGACTGGTATCTGGACGGCGTGGCGCACTACACCGAGCAGCCGGCGCGCGCGCTGCTGAGCCTGACGCCGGGCGGCTCCGACGCCACCGTCAGCCGCGAGTACGACGTCGAGGCGCAGGCCTTCGTCGCCGGCGGTTTCAGCTTCCCCTACGGCAAGAACCACATCGCGTGGCGCGATCTGGACAGCGTGTTCGTGTGCCCGGCGTGGGAGGAATCGCAGCTGACCCGTGCCGGTTATCCGCGCGAGGTGTGGCTGCTTGAGCGCGGCCAGAGCTGGGACGAGGCGCGGTGCCTGCTGCAGCTGGACGACGAGGCGATGATGGCGGCGGCGTGGCGCTTTCTCGATGCCGACGGCACGCCGTTCGACATGATAGAGGCCTCCGACAGCTTCTACAGCAAGACCTACCATCACGTTGCGGCCAACCTTGCGCTCACCGCGCTGCCGCTGCCGCCGCGCGCCGAGATCGAGGCCTACAGCCACGGCGACCTGATCGTGAAACTGGCCGAGGACTGGGAGGTTGACGGGCAGACCTACGCCGCCGGCAGCCTGCTGGCGGTGGCCTGCGACGCGGCCAGCGGCACCGTTGGCCGCATCGCCGCGCTGTTCGTGCCCGGCGCGCGGCAGTCGGTGGAGATGGTGGAGGCGACGCTGCACCTGCTGGCCATCATCGTCATCGACAACGTGAAGAGCCGGCTGGTGACGCTGTGCCGGCAGGGCGACGACTGGCTGCCGCACGCCAACCCGCTGCCCAGCGGCGGCGTGATCGAGTTCGCCGACCAGCCGTGGCAGAGCGATCTGCTCTACTACAGCTACAGCGATTTCCTGACCCCGGCCGCGCTGTACCGGCTGGATCTGCTGGCAGGCGGCGAGCCGGAGGTACTGCGCTCGCAGCCGCTGGCCTTCGATGCGACCGGCTTTGTTGCGGAACAGCTGCACGCGCGCGCCGGCGACGGCACCGAGATCCCCTACTTCATCGTCCATCGCGGCAACCTCGCCCGTGACGGCAGCGCGCCGACGCTGCTGTACGGCTACGGCGGTTTCGAAGTGCCGATGATGCCCTACTACATGGACAACTTCGGCCCGCAGTGGCTGGAAAAGGGCGGCGTGTTCGTGGTCGCCAACATCCGCGGCGGCGGCGAGTTTGGCCCCGCCTGGCACCAGGCGGCGCAGGGCATCCATCGCCAGGTCAGCTTCGACGACTTCATCGCGGTGGCGGAAGACCTGATCGCGCGCGGCATCACCAGCGCACGCCGGCTCGGCATCGAGGGCGGCAGCAACGGCGGCCTGCTGGTCGGCGCCTGCATGGTGCAGCGGCCGGAGCTGTTCAACGCGGTGGTGTGCGAAGTGCCGCTGCTGGACATGCTGCGCTATACCGAGCTGTTGGCCGGCGCCAGCTGGATCGACGAATACGGCGATCCGCAGGACGAGGACGAGCGCGCGGCGCTGGCGGCGTACTCGCCCTACCACCACGTGCGCGCCGACGCGCGCTACCCGCTGGCGCTGTTCACCACCAGCAGCAAGGACGACCGCGTGCACCCGGCGCACGCGCGCAAGATGGTGGCGCGCATGCAGTCCTTCGGTCACCAGGTGCTGTTCCTCGAAACCAGCGGCGGCGGCCACGGCGGCAATACCGGCCAGGAGCAGACCGCCGAGGAACTGGCGCGGGTGCTGGTCTACCTGTATCGCCAGCTGATGGACTGAACGGCGTGCGGCCGACCTTGCGCTGGATACAAGGTTGGCCGCAAGGCACTGGCCGCGAGTGCGCGGCCCCGTTACCATAGCCCGGCCCGTTTGCCGGGCTTTTCTTCACTTCTATACTCCGGAACGCGCATGAAGATCGTCGTCCTCGGTGCCGGCGTGGTCGGCGTCGCCAGTGCCTGGTATCTGTCCCGCGCCGGGCACGAGGTCACCGTCATCGACCGCCAGGGTGCCGCCGCGCAGGAAACCAGCTTTGCCAACGGCGGCCAGATCGCGGTGTCGCACGCCGAGCCGTGGGCCAACCCGGCCACGCCGCGCAAGATCTGGCAGTGGCTGGGGCAGGAGGACGCGCCGCTGCTGCTGCGCCTGCGCGCCGATCCGGCGCTGTGGCGCTGGAGCTGGCGCTTCCTGCTGGAGTGCCGCGCACGGCGCACCCGCGCCAACATCCGCCCGATCACCACCCTGGCGCAGTACAGCCGCAGCTGCCTGCAGGCGCTGCGCGCCGAGCTGGCGCCGCAGGGCGGCCTGCACTACGACCAGCTGCAGCGCGGCATCCTGCACCTGTATACCGACGCGAAGGAATTCGAGCAGGCGCTGCACGCCGCCGACATCATGCGCGACTACGGCTGCGACCGCCGCCCGCTGACGGCGGACGAGTGCGTGGCGATCGAGCCGGCGCTGGCCAGCGCCCGCCGCCAGCTGGTGGGCGGCGATTTCTCCGCCGAGGACGAATCCGGCGACGCGCAACGCTTCAGCAGCCAGCTGGCGGACTTCTGCCGCCGCGCCGGCGTTAGCTTCCGCCTCGATACCGTCATCAGTCGCCTGGAACGCGACGGCGACAGCATCGTCGCCGCGCACACCGCCAGCGGAGAGCGCATCGTCGCCGACGGCTTCGTGCTGGCGCTGGGCAGCTACAGCCCGCTGCTGCTGCGACCGCTGGGGCTGTCCTTACCGGTCATTCCGGCCAAGGGCTACTCTGCCACGCTGACGCTGCCGGATGACAGCGTCGCGCCGGTGACCAGCCTCACCGACGACCAGTACAAACTGGTGTTCTCGCGGCTGGGGCAGCGACTGCGCATCGCCGGCACCGCGGAATTCGCCGGCTTCGACCTCGCGCTCAACCCGGTGCGCTGCGACGCGCTGCTGCGACGCACACGCCAGCTGTTCCCCGATCTGCGCGACAGCGCGCCGCCGGAATTCTGGTGCGGACTGCGGCCGGTGACGCCGTCCAGCGTGCCCTACATCGGCGCCAGCCGCTACCGCAAGCTGTGGCTGAACACCGGCCACGGCACGCTGGGCTGGACCATGGCCTGCGGCTCCGGCCGGCTGCTGGCCGACCTGATCGCCGGGCGCGCACCGGACATCGCCTTCCCCGCCCCGGCGCTGTGAGCGCGTACTCACCATCGCGCACTGACGCGCGACGGGGCGCAAACGGCTGAGGAAAACGCGTTTAGGCAGGGATAAAGGCATGCCGCAGCCGTTTTCAGCGCCGTAGCGCCGTTGCGACCCCTTGCCGCGGATCGTGAACCGCTTGTGAGCCGCCACCGCCACGACGGCGGCACGCGCGCGGCTGCAAAGGTTGGCCGCAACGCTCACGCTGCCTTACCATGCAGCCATCGCCCACCCGGCCCCTCGAGACTCGCCGCACCATGTCGCACCACCCCAACCAGTTCGACCTGTTCCGCACCCGGCGCTTCCTGCCGCTGTTCGTCACCCAGTTTTTCGGCGCCTTCAACGACAATCTGCTGAAGAACGCGGTGATCGTGCTGATCAACTTCCACGGCATGCAGATGCTGGGACTGGCGCCGGAGCTGATGATCCAGCTGGCGGCGGCGCTGTTCATCCTGCCCTTCTTCCTGTTCTCCGCCACCGCCGGCCAGCTGTGCGAAAAGTACGACAAGGCCGCCATCGCGCGGCTGGTGAAGCAGGTGGAAATCGCCATCATGCTGCTGGCGGCGCTGGGCTTCTGGCGGCACGACGGCGTGATCCTGATGAGTACCATCTTCCTGATGGGGGTGCACTCCACCCTGTTCGGGCCGCTGAAATTCAGCGTGCTGCCGCAGTACCTGCGTCCCGGCGAGCTGGTTGGCGGCAACGGCCTGATCGAGATGGGCACCTTCGTCTCCATCATCCTCGGCCAGGTGGCCGGCACGGTACTGGTCAATGCCGACGACAGCCGCATCAGCATTGTGCTGGCGCTCCTGGCCTGCGCGCTGGCCGGCCTGGCCGCAGCGCGGAAGATGCCGCCGGCGGCGCCGACCGCCGCCGCGCTGCCGATCGACTGGAACTTCGCGCGCCAGACCTGGGGCATCGTGCGCCACGCCAAGCAGAGCCGGCCGGTATGGCTGAGCCTGCTTGGCATCTCCTGGTTCTGGTTCCTCGGCGCCATCTACCTGTCCAAGCTGCCGACCTATGCCTCCGACGTGCTCGGCGGCGACGCCACGGTGTACACGCTGCTGATGACGCTGTTTTCGCTCGGCGTCGGCACCGGCTCGATGCTGTGCGAGAAGCTGTCCGGGCGCAAGGTGGAGCTGGGGCTGGTGCCGTTCGGCTCGCTGGGGCTGTGCCTGTTCGGCATCGACCTCTACTTCGCCACCCCGCCGCATCCGGCTGCCACGCTGGACTGGCTGGCCTTCATCGCCAGCGCCGGCAACTGGCGCACCATGGCCGACTTCGCGCTGATCGGCGTGTTCGGCGGCTTCTACATCGTGCCGCTGTACGCGCTGGTGCAGTCGCGCTCGGCGCCGGAATTCCGCTCGCGCGCCATTGCCGCCAACAACATCCTCAACTCGCTGTTCATGGTGGTGTCGGCGGCGTTTGCGGCGGTGCTGGCCGCCAACGGCGTCAGCATCCCGACGGTGCTGCTGATCGCGGCGCTGCTGAACCTGGTAGTGGCCGCCTACATCTACAGCCTGCTGCCGGAATTCCTGATGCGCTTCGTGATCTGGCTGCTGACCCACACCCTGTACCGCGTGCGCCACCACGGGCTGGAACAGATTCCGGAGCACGGCCCCTGCGTACTGGTGTGCAACCACGTCAGCTTCATGGACGCGCTGATCCTCGCCGGCGCGGTACGGCGCCCGATCCGCTTCGTGATGGATCACCACATCTTCCGCACCCCGCTGCTCGGCTTTGTGTTCCGCACCGCGCGCGCCATCCCGATCGCGCCGGCGAAGGAAGACCCGCACGCCAAGGCGCGCGCCTTCGACGAGGTAGCCGCGGCGCTGGCCGCCGGCGAGGTGGTGTGCATCTTCCCGGAGGGCAAGCTCACCGACAACGGCGAGATCAGCCTGTTCAAGCTCGGCATCGAGGAGATCGTGGCGCGCACGCCGGTGCCGGTGGTGCCGATGGCGCTATGCGGCATGTGGGGCAGCTTTTTCTCGCGCCGCTACGGCAAGGCGATGCTGAGCTGGCCGCGCCGCTTCTGGTCGCGCATCGCGCTGAAGGCGGCGCCGGCGCTGGCGGCGAGCGAGGTCAGCGCCGCCGCGCTGCAGCGGACGGTCAGCGAGTTGCGTGGCGACTGGCGCTGAGCCGCCCGCAAAATTTGATCACAATCGGGCGCCGTGGCTTGCCGCCGGCGGCCAGCTGTGCCAAAGTGTCAAACATAATCAACATGTTGTAGAAAATAACACCACAGAGGAGCGTTCAATGTCCAACGCCAACGATATCGTCCTGTTCCATCAGCAGGACATCACCCCGGACTCGTTCTCCGCGCCGCTGGAGCGCCGCCTGGCCGGTGAGTGCCAGCAAACCGTCGAGATGCACTACAGCGATCCGACCGGCCAGTTCCACGCCGGCCTGTGGTCCGGCGGGGTCGGCGCGTGGCGGGTGAAGTACACCGAGTGCGAGTTCTGCACCCTGCTGGAAGGCCGCGTGCGCATGCACGACGACCACGGCGGCATGGTCGAGATCGTCGCCGGCCAGCACTTCGTGATTCCGGAAGGCTTCGAGGGCATCTGGGAGGTGGTGGAGCCGGCGAAGAAGACCTTCGCCGTGTTCGAGGAAGACCGCCTGGCGCGCAAGGACTGAGCCAGCGTTTATCACGCCCAAGGTTGGCCGCAGCGCCGATGCGGCCAACCTTGGGGGCTTTGAGCGCGGCGCCGGCGCGAATTGCCGCGAAACGCCCAACAAAAACCCCTGCCTCAAGCAGGGGTTTTTGCTTGCCGGCACCGCGTGACACGGCGCCGTGTCAGAATTTCTCGTTCTCGGTCAGGTAGCGCCACTGCCCCTGCTGCAGCTCGCCCAGCCGCACACGGCCGATGCGGATGCGGCGCACCGCCTTCACCTGCAGCCCGGCCGCGGCACACATGCGCTGGATGTGGCGGCGCTGCACTTCGCGCAGCACGAAGCACAGCTGGCTGTCGCTCTGGCGGCTGACGCGCAGCGCGGTCAACCTGTCGCCGTCGCTGTTGACGCCGGCCTTCAGCGCGGCGAGGCCGGCGTCGTCCAGCGGACGGTCGATCCATACCAGGAATTCCTGCTCGCAGTCACCGGACAGCAGCTTGCGCGCCACGCGGCCGTCCTGGGTCAGCACCAGCAGGCCGGAGGCATCGACGTCCAGCCGCCCGGCGGCGGCGAGGTGCAGCTGGTGCTTGCGCAGAAAGGTGTAGCCGGAACGGTCGGCCGGCGACAGGGTGTCGGCCTTGATCAGCTGCCACGCCGGGCGTTCGCCGGACATCTCCGCCGCGCCGCTGACATAGCCGACCGGCTTGTGCAGCAGCAGGGTGACGCGCTCGGCCTGCTCGTTCAGCGCGCGCGCCTCCAGCTCGATGCGCTGTTCCGGGCGCACGCGGCTGCCGAGCACGTCGACCACCACGCCATCGACCTTGACCAGCCCCTGCTCGATGAATTCGTCGGCCTCGCGGCGGGAGCACAGGCCGAGCTCGGTCATGCGTTTGGAAAGGCGGATGGTGTCGTCGGACATGGCGGCAATCTGAAATGTAGGGAATCGGGCAACGATTATCCGCTGTTTTGCCACCGCTGTGCGGCCAACGTTGGCCGCACGCGGCAGAAACGGCCGGCGCCGGACAGCAAAAAGCCGCGACGGCGACCGTCGCGGCTTGCCGCTCCGCCGGCTCAGGCCTGCTCGATGCTCTGCCGGATCTGTTCGATGCCGGCCGGGTCGTCCAGCGTGGTCAGGTCGCCCGGATCGCGGCCTTCGGCCAGCGCCTGGATTGAGCGGCGCAGCACCTTGCCGGAGCGGGTCTTGGGCAGCTGGTTGACGAAGTACACCCGCGCCGGGTTGGCGATCGCGCCCAGCTGCGCCGCCACCTGCGCGATCACTTCTTTTTCCAGCTTGGCACGGCTGGCCGGGTCGTCGAGCAGCGCCGGATTTTTCACCACCGCAAACGCCTTCGGTACCTGACCCTTGAGGCTGTCTTCCACCCCCACCACCGCCACCTCGGCGATGGCGCTATGGCTGCTGACCGCTTCCTCGATCTCGCGGGTGCCGAGGCGGTGGCCGGCGACGTTGATCACGTCGTCGGTGCGGCCGAGGATGGTGAAGTAGCCGTCAGCGTCCTTGATGCCCCAGTCGAAGCTGGAGTACACCAGTTTGTCCGGAAACAGGCTGAAGTAGGTGTCGACGAAGCGCTGGTCCTGCTGCCAGATGGTGCTCATGCAGCCCGGCGGCAGTGGCGGCAGCACGCCGATCACGCCCTTCTCGCCGGGCCCGACTTCCTCGCCGGTGGCCTCGTTGAACAGCTTGACGTTGAAGCCGTACACCGGCAGCCCGGGGCTGCCGAACTTGACCGCCTTGGGCTCGACGCCGTTGCACAGCGTCAGCATCGGCCAGCCGGTTTCGGTCTGCCAGTAGTTGTCCAGCACCGGTACCTGCAATTCGGCGGCGATCCAGCTGGCGGTCGGCTCGTCCAGCGGCTCGCCGGCGAGGAACAGCGCGCGCAGGCTGGAGAGATCGTACTTGTGCAGCCAGGCCGGATCCTGCTTCTTCAGCACGCGGATGGCGGTCGGCGCCGAGAACATCACCGTGACCTTGTACTTTTCCACCAGCTGCCACCAGATGCCGGCGTCGGGGCGGATCGGCAGCCCTTCGTACACCAGCGTGGTCATGCCGTTCAGCAGCGGGCCGTAGACGATGTAGGAGTGGCCGACCACCCAGCCGATGTCGGAGGTGGAGAAGTAGCACTCGCCCGGCTTGCCGCCGTAGATGTAGTCCATGCTCGCCGCCAGCGCCACCGCGTAGCCGCCGGTATCGCGCTGCACGCCCTTCGGTTTGCCGGTGGTGCCGGAGGTGTACAGGATGTAGCTGGGGTGGTTGGACTCCACCCACGTCACCTCGGCGCGGTCGTTCAGATGCTGCTCGCGCAGCGCGGCGTAGTCGAGGTCGCGCCCCGGCTTCATCATCGGCGCCTCGGCCAGGTGACGGTTGACCACGATCACCTTGCCCGGCGCGCTGGCGCCGGCCAGCGTCAGCGCCTCGTCCACCAGCGGCTTGTAGGCGATTACCTTGCCGCCGCGCATGCCGGCGTCGGCGGTGACCAGCACCTTGGGCGTGGCATCCTCGATGCGGGTGGCGAGGCTGGCGGAGGCGAAGCCGCCGAACACCACCGAGTGGATGGCGCCGAGGCGCACCGTGGCCAGCATCGCGAAGATCGCCTCCGGGATCATCGGCATGTAGATCAGCACCCGGTCGCCCTTTTCCACGCCCTGCGCCTGCAGGATGGCGGCGAAGCGCGCCACTTCCTCGTGCAGCTGCGCGTAGCTGTACTGCAGCTCGGCGCCGGTCTCGCTCGACACGTACACCAGCGCCGCCTGCTCGCCGCGCGCGGCCAGGTGGCGGTCGATGGCGTTGTAGCAGAGGTTGGTCTCGCCGCCGGCAAACCAGTCGCGGAACGGCGGTTCGTCGTACTGCAGCGCCTGGTCGAAGGGCTTGTGCCAGTGGATGCGTTGCGCCTGCTCTGCCCAGAAGCCGGCCGGGTCGTCGATGGAGCGGCGATGGAAGTCGTGGTACGAGGTCATGTCGGGGTCTCTCTTGTGTCTGCCGCATCTGGCGCGCGGTCTGCTTCTAAACAACCAAGCGGTTGCTTGTCAGACAAATTAAGCCCTTTGGCGGGCAAGGTCAATGCGCACGCCACCTGCCGGCGACCGGTGCGAAATTGGACGTTGCGGAAATGCCGAGCCGGCGGCGCATTCCGCCCGCCGTTCGCCGGCGCTACCGCCGACTGGCGTTGCACAACACTGGTCGAAAGCGGGGCAGATGCGGTACGCTGTCACGCTAAGAAAACGCCCGCAGGACAGGACAAAGCCATGGACATCAAACACTACATGAACGTCGTCGGCCAGGCCGCGCGCAAGGCCAGCCGCGCCATCGCCCGCGCCGACACCAACCAGAAAAACAAGGCGCTGCTGGCCATCGCCGACGCCATCGAGCGCGATCTGGAACAACTGGTTGCGGCCAACATGGTGGATCTGGAAAACGCGCGCCAGAACGGACTGGAAGAAGCGCTGATCGACCGCCTGACACTGTCGGAAAAAACCGTGCACGGCATGGCCGAGGGCCTGCGCCAGATCGCCGCGCTGCCGGACCCGGTCGGCGAGATGGACGATTTCACCTACCGCCCGTCCGGCATCCAGCTGGGCAAGATGCGCGTGCCGCTGGGCGTGGTCGGCATCATCTACGAGGCGCGGCCGAACGTGACCGCCGACGCCGCCGGCCTGTGCCTGAAATCGGGCAACGCGGTGATCCTGCGCGGCGGCTCGGAGGCATTCCACAGCAACCAGGCCATCGCCGCCTGCGTGCACGAGGGTCTGCGCGTGGCCGACCTGCCGCTGCACGCGGTACAGGTACTGGAAACCACCGACCGCGCCGCGGTGGGCGAGCTGATCACCATGAGCGAATACGTCGACGTGATCGTGCCGCGCGGCGGCAAGGGCCTGATCGAGCGCATCAGCCGCGAGGCGCGGGTGCCGGTGATCAAGCATCTGGATGGCAACTGCCACGTCTACATCGACGACACCGCCAACCCGGACAAGGCGTTCAACATCGCGCTGAACGCCAAGACCCACCGCTACGGCACCTGCAACACCATGGAAACGCTGCTGGTGCACACCGCGTTTGCCGAGTTCATCCTGCCAAGGTTGGCCGCGGCGTACTGGGAGAAGGGCGTCGAGCTGCGCGGCTGCGAGCGCACCCAGGGCATCCTCGGCGACAAGGTGGTCGCCGCCACCGAGGCCGACTGGGAAACCGAATACCTGGCACCGGTGCTGGCCATCAAGGTAGTGGGCGGCATCGACGACGCCATCGAGCACATCAATCACTACGGCAGCCACCACACCGATGCCATCGTCACCGATGACTACGGCCGCGCGCGCCGCTTCCTGCGCGAGGTGGACTCCGCCAGCGTGATGGTCAACGCCAGCACCCGCTTTGCCGACGGCTTCGAGTACGGCCTCGGCGCCGAGATCGGCATCTCCACCGACAAGATCCACGCCCGCGGCCCGGTGGGGCTGCATGGCCTCACCAGCCAGAAGTGGATCGTGCTCGGCGACGGCCAGATCCGCCAGTAAGCCCGCGCCAGTTCCACCCCCGATGCGCCGCCGGCAGCCCTGCCCGCGGCGCATTGTCTTTTCCGCCAGCCGTTGCCACGCCTGCCGCTGCCGGTGGCGCCACTCCTCCACAGCCAGCTGTGGATAAGCTGTGCACAAGATTGGCCACGCCGTGCAAGCGTGTGGCCAGGTGCAATTGTCACGAGCCAAAACCAGGCGCCACGCGCGCGAAAGCGCTTTGCCAACAAGCACTTGCCGACACCGGCAGGCCGGCGCGGGCGAATATGGCCCCTACCCGTCACAGTGCTACAGTGAAAACAAGGCGCTGTGGACAAGCTGGCAGGACAAACCCCGGTTTTGGCAGCAATACGCAGTTTATTTCCATTTTTTGAAACAATGTACCGCCATGCGGAACAAAATGCTTGCCCTGCATTACCGCACAGGCATAATCGTCTGGCCCGTTGGCACCGCGCTTGCGCCCCGCCATCCCGTTCAGGAGTCGTGCATGTACCCAGTCGTACCCAATACCGAACAGAGCCAGTGGCTGCGCGAGCGCGGCTGTCGTGACGTGGAGCTGTGCTTTGCCGATGTCAGCGGTTTTGCCCGCGGCAAGACGCTGCCGCGCGAGGCCTTCATCAGCGGCCAGACGCTGCGCATTGCGCGCGCGGTGGCGATCCAGAGCTGTGTCGGCGAATTCCCCGACTACCGCTTCTACGGCGAAAACGACCCCGACGCCACGCTGCGCCCGGACCTGGCCACCCTGCGCCCGGTGCCGTGGGCCAGCACGCCGCGCGCGCTGGTGCTGTGCGACTGCGTCGATCTGGACGGTGCGCTGACCCCGTTCGCACCACGCTCGGCGCTGAAACGGGTGCTGGCCGGCTACGCCGCGCGCGGGCTGCAGCCGGTGGTGGCACCGGAGCTGGAGTTCTACATCTTTGCGGCCAACCCTGATCCGGCGCTGCCGTTCCAGGCGCCGGCGCTGCGCAACGGCCGGCGCGAGGTCGGCTTCGACTCGTTCAGCTTTACCACCCTCAACGATCTGGAAGCGTTCTTCGACGACGTCTACCGCGGCTGCGAGCAGCTCGGCATCGCCACCGATACCTGGGTGCACGAGATGGGCCCCAGCCAGTTCGAGATCAACCTCAAGCACGGCGACGCGCTGGCGCTGGCCGACCAGACCTTCCTGTTCAAGACCCTGCTCAAGGAAACCGGCAACCGCCACGGCCTCAACGTGGTGTGCATGGCCAAGCCGCTGGCCGGCCAGCCGGGCAGCTCGATGCACCTGCACCAGAGCCTGGTCGACCACGACGGCAACAACGTGTTCAGCGACCGCCACGGTAACGAGAGCGCGCTGTTCCACCACTTCATCGGCGGCCTGCAGACCCATCTGCCCAAGCTGATGCCGCTGTTCTGCCCTAGCCCCAACTCCTACCGCCGCTTCGTCAAGGGGCTGGCGGCGCCGGTCAACGTGTCGTGGGGGCTGGACAACCGCTCGGTCGGGCTGCGCATTCCGCAGGGCGGCCCGGAGGCGCGGCGGGTGGAAAACCGCCTGCCCGGCTGCGACGCCAACCCCTACCTGTCGCTGGCGGCCAGCCTCGGCGCCGGCCTGCTCGGCATCGAGGACGGCCTGCAGCCGAGCGCCCCGGCGCAGGGCAACGTGTTCAAGCAGGCGGACAGCGAGCTGCTGCCCAATACGCTGGATGCGGCGCTGGCGGCGATGCAGGGTGCCGACAGCGACAGCCGCCTGTTCGGCGAGGCATTCAGCCTGGCCTACGCCGCGGTGAAGGAAGTGGAATTGCAGCATTTTCACGGCGAGATCACCCCGTGGGAGCGCCGCTACCTGTCCGTGCTGGCCTGACGGCGGCGGGAAATGACACAGGCCACGGCATTGCCGTGGCCTGTGCTGATGAGACGGGATGGCGCTTACGCGGTGGCGGCCATTGGCACCGCGGTGCGCTCGGCCAGCAGCGCGATGGCGTCGCTGCGTGTATGGCCCGGCATCTGGCGCTGCACTTCGATGATCCAGAATTCGACCTTCTGCCGGTCGCCGCGTGCCAGGCGCAGCAGGGCGCCGTAGGCCGGTCCGGTGAGGTGAACATCGTGCTGTAGCGGCTGCGTCTGCGCGTGCATCGCATAGCGCGCCGTGCCGGCACGGGCGGCGGCCTTGGACCTGGCCCGCTGCTGCGCCGGCTTGACAAAGAACAACCAGTACAGGGCAGCAAACACCAATAATGCAGAGAGAGCGAACCAAGCGAACACGGCATATCCTCCTGTAATAATGACAAGATTCTAATCTGCAATCGCTGGCGAACCTATCCGTGAAAACACCTATAAATGGCATGAGGGCCGGCCTTGCCAGCACCGGCCAGTCGCCGCGCCAACCATTCCAATGACATGACCGGCGCGTTACACTGCCGCCTGGATCCGAACTCCCTCACCCGCAAAGGAGAAGTGCATGTACCAGCATCTGACGGTTGCCCTCGACGGCAGCCATAACGCCCGCCCGGCCCTGATCGAGGCGGTTCGTCTTGCCGCCGCCGGCAAGGCCCGCCTGTCCCTGGTGCATGTGGTGTCGCTGCACGACTTCGCCATCGAAAGCGTCGGCCTGCTCGACAGCGGCGCACTGCAGGCAGAGGCTCGCGGCCGCGGCCAGGCCATCCTCGACGAGGCCGCCGACTACGCGCGGCAGATGGGGGTGCCCCAGGCGGACTGCTTCCTGCTGGAGGCGCCAGAAGGCGGCAGCAGCATGACGCAGGCGCTGGTCGACTGCGCCACCCAGATCGCCAGCGACCTGCTGGTGATCGGCACCCACGGCCACCGTGGCTGGCGTCACCTGCTGATGGGCAGCTTTGCCGAGGAAATCATGCGCAAGACCACGCTGCCGCTGCTGGTGGTGCGCAATCCGGAAGACGACGACAACCCACTGCCGAGCATCGGCTGAGCGATCAGCCCCGGTTCACGATCTGCCGAGACGGATCGCAACGGTGCGATCCGGCGTTAAAAACGGCTGCGGCTGCGGCGTTTACCTTGCGGTAAACACGCATGCCGCAGCCGTTTGCGTCTTGTCTGGGCGTGCGAGATCGTGGGCACGTGCTCAGATGGCGGGATGGCGCTGCGCGAAGATGAAGAACTCGCGGTTGCCGTCGCCGCCCTTGATCGGGCTGTCGAACCAGCCCAGCCGCTGGAAGCCCAGCTCGGCCACCAGCGCACTGATCCTCTGCTCCACCCCGGCGTACAGCTGCGCGTCGCGTACGATGCCGCCGTGGCCCAGCCCTTCGCGGCCAACCTCGAACTGCGGCTTGACCAGGCTCAGCAGGTAACCGCCCGGCCGGATCAGCGGCAACGCCGACGGGTACACCAGCGCCAGCGAGATGAACGACACGTCGCACACCATCAGGTCGAACGGTGCGCCATCATTGGCGGCCAACAGCGCCGCGTGATCCAGCGCGCGGGCGTTGACGCCCTCGAAGGCGACGATGCGCGGATCGGCGGCCAACCTTGGCGCCAGCTGGTCATGGCCGACATCGACCCCCACCACCCGCCGGGCACCGGCCTGCAGCAGGCAATCGGAAAAACCACCGGTGGACTGGCCGACATCCAGCGCCGTCCAGCCGCCGATCTGCAAGCCGGCCTGCGCCAGCGCGCCGGCCATCTTCAGCCCGCCGCGCGACACGTAGCGGTCGGCCTCGTCCGGCACGATCACGAAGCGGCTGTCGGCCGGCAGCTTCTGGCTGGCCTTGCCGATGTCGCGCAACTGGCCGCCGTCGTCGACACTGACCCGCCCGGCAGCAATCAGCGCCTGCGCCGCGGTGCGCGATGGCGCCAGACCCAGCTCGACCAGTAACAAATCAACACGTTGCATCAGGCGCACTCCACAAACAGGCAATCGGGCGGCAAGGGTGCGCAATGCGCCGCGGGCTGTCAAGACTGCCGCAGTGCCACCATAAGATGCGATGATGGCCGCAGCCATGGCCACAAGGAGAACAAAATGGACACCCTGACACTGGAACCGCACGCGGTACGCGTCCTCGGCGCGCTGATCGAGAAACAGGCGCTGACCCCGGACAGCTATCCGCTGACCCTCAACGCGCTGCTGGCCGCCTGCAACCAGCTGACCAGCCGCGAGCCGGTGCTGCAGCTGAGCGAGGCCGATCTCAGCGCCACGCTGGACAGCCTGCTCGCCGCCAAGCTGGTCAACGAGCGGCTGCCGGCTGGCAGCCGCGTCGCCAAGTACGAACACCGCCTCAACTACGCGTGGAACATCGACGGCGCCAGGTTGGCCGCACTGGCGCTGCTGATGCTGCGTGGCGCGCAGACCGCGGCCGAGCTGCGCACCCGCGCCGGACGCCTGTACAGCTTCACCAGTGTCGAGGAAGTCGACACCGCGCTAAATGCGCTGGCCGACAAATACCCGCCGCTGGTGCTGAAGCTGGCACGGCAGCCGGGCGAACGCGAGGCGCGCTGGGTGCACACCCTGCATCCGGTGGCACAGCCCGCCGTCGCCGCGATGCCCACCGCCAGCGACGACAGTCTCGCCGCGCGGGTCAGCGCGCTGGAACAGACCGTCACCAGCCTGCTGCAGCGCATCACCGAGCTGGAAGAGCGCGCCGGACAGGCGTAACATCGCCCCCCTTTTCCGGAGAACATCATGCTGAAACCTGCCCTGCTGGCCCTCGCCGCCTGCCTGCCACTGTCCGCCGTTGCCGGCGACACCACCCTCGCCCGCGGCAGTGACTACGACTTCCTCACCCGCATGCCGACCGGCCTCGGCCCCGGCATCAGCATCGACCACATCGTGGCGCGCAAGGCCACGCCGTAGGGCGACAAGCCCCAGGCCAGCGCCATCGGCGTGCTGTTCGGCCTGCCGGTACCGGCGCTGCTGCGCCTAGATCTGGGCGGCAAGCTCGCCTACCTGGAATCGGCCGGCTACGCCAGCGCCGCCATGGTCGGCGGCCGCCTGACTATCGACCTGCCGGCCAGCACCGAGCTGTTCGCGCAGGGCTTCTACGCGCCGTCGTCGGCCGCCAGCGGCAGTGTGAAATCGGTCAGCGACAGCATGGTCGGCCTGCGCTGGAGCCCGCTGAAGCTGGTCGGCGTCGAAGCCGGCTACCGCGTGTTCGAGGTCAAGCGCAACGACAGCCAGCGCGACCGCAGCATCGCCGACGGTGCCTACGCCGGGGTCAGCGTCGCGTTCTGATCACTCAGCGCCCGATGACAAACCGGCCCGACAGCGCACACTGTCGGGCCGGTTTGCGTTGCGGCCAACCTTGCTGCCTATGCTGACTCAGTGCAGCACGGTGCGCTTCAGCCGCCGCATGCCCCACCACACCGCCAGCGCCACCAGCGGCACCGACAGCCCGGTGGCCAGCTCGGCATTGATCGGCGCGCCCAGCGCCTTGCCGGCCTTGAACAGATAGGACAGCAGGCCGATCGCGTAGTAGGTCAGCACCCCCACCGACAGCCCTTCCACCGTTTCCTGCAAGCGCAGCTGCAGTGCGGCGCGCTTGTTCATGCTCGCCAGCAGCGCGCGGTTCTGCGCCTCGTGCATCACCTCCACCCGCGTGCGCAACAAGGCGGTGCTGCGCTGCAGCCGCGCCATCAGCCGCTCCTGGCGCTTGGCCGCGGTGTCGCAGGTCTCCATCGCCGGCACCAGCCGCCGCTCCATGAACTCACGGAACGGCTGCAGCCCCGGCAGCCGGCTCTCGCGCAGCTCAGTGATGCGCCGCTCCACTAGCTTGTAGTAGGCACGCGCGGCGGCGAAGCGGTACTGGCTCTCCGCGATCAGCTGTTCGCCCTGCGCCGCGAGATCGGTCAGCTCGTCCAGCAGCAGCGCGTCGGTATCGCTCTGCTCCGCCATGCGCTGGGTGACGCTGCGCAGCTGGGTGCCGAGGCGACTCAATTCCGGCGCCTGCCGCTTCGCCTCCGGCAGCGCCAGCAGCGCCAGCAGGCGGTAGGTCTCGATCTCGAACAGGCGCTGCAGCATGCGCCCGGACTGTGACGGCCCCATGTCGCGGTCGATCACCACGTAGCGGCTGAAGCCTTCGGTCAGCCGGGCGTCCGGGTGCAGGCGCAGGTCGGTGTAGGCGACGCCGTTGTTGTCGCCGATCTCGGCGCCGATCAGGTCATGGCCGCCGAACCAGCGCTGCGAGATCTCGCTGGCCGGCGCCTCCTGCGACGCCGGCAGCAGCACGGCATGGATCGCCACCATCAGCTCGCCGGGCAGGCTGGCCAGCCAGTCCTTCGGCAGCCGGTCCAGCGCGGTGCGTTCGAACGGGTCGACGCAGTCGCCGGACAGCACGAAGGTGTAACGCACGAATTCGGTATGCAGCGCCCAGCGCACGGTGAGGTCGCCGGCGATGCCGGTATGGTGTGCGCCGCGCGGGTCCGGCAGCGGCAGGCCGAGGCGGCGGAACAGCTCGATGAAGGCGGCACGCTGCGCGCTGTCGTCGTCGTCGAACAGCAGCGTCAGCGTGGAGAGGCGCGCCGGCGACGGAATGGCGATCGGGGGACGAGCATGGGCTTCGTCATTGAGCACCCGTCGTAACGGGTGGCTGGTGAGGGTTGTCATGATCTAGGCAGTGTCCAGTTGACGATGCTCTGTCGGCATCTGCACCGCAGCATAAACGGCGGCACCGGCCACCGCCAGCCCGCCAGTCGCGGCGGCACGGCAATCGCTCAGGAATACCACACCCGCTGGTACATTCTGTGCCCGGCTCACCATCAGAACCGGTTCACGATCTGCTGCGACTTCATCTCAAATGGGGCGATGCCGCGTTAAAAACGCTTTTGGAATGCTTGTTTATCTCTGGATAAACGCCGCGTCCCCAGCCGTTTTCACCTTGTCTCGCGGAGCGCGCGAGATTGTGGACACGTTCTCAGCGCGGCTTGTGGTGCGCCAGCAGGGCCAGCATCGCCTCGCGCACCACCGGGTTGCGGATCTGGCGCGCGGCGTCGTCGAAGGCGCTGACGCCGGCCTCGGACAGGGCGAAGGATTTCGGCTTGCGCAGCTTGGGCGGCGTCGGCAGTACCTTGACGCGCAGGCTGCGCAGCGGGTGGCCCTGGCGCTGCAGCGGCGCCAGCAGGCTGTTGCCGAGCAGCTTGAGGCGTGCGGCCACGGTGCTGTTGTGGGCGTAGACCACCAGTTCGCCGTCGCGCACGCAGGCCACCTGGCAGAACTGGCCGAGCTGCCCCGGCAGCAGGCGCTTGAACGCGCGGTCCAGCGCCAGGATGGCGTGGGCGGCGGCGGTCAGGTCGGCCAGCTGCTTGTCGCGGCGGCTGAAGGCGGTGAGGTGCAGGCTGCTCATGATGAAGTCGGGCAAAGGGATAGCCGCAGTTTAGCGCTAAACCGCCCTGCCTGCCTTGCCATCCGCGCCGCCACGCGGCGGGCGCAAGGTTGGCCGCAAGGACTGGCAATTCATCGCCATGCATCTTGATTCCGCGCAGAATCGGCCCCATCTATGCCGCTTATTCGTGTGCTACACTTTAAGCCATTTTTTTCGGCCCGCTGGCCGCTGGATGTTCAGACAATGATTTCGACGCTCCTTAAGAAAGTATTCGGCAGCCGCAACGAACGCCTGCTGAAGGAATACCGACAGGTTGTGGCGCGCATCAACGCCATGGAAAGCACCATGACCGCGCTGTCCGACGCAGCGCTGGCGGCCAAGACCACCGAGTTCCGGGAGCGTCATGCCAAGGGCGAAACGCTGGACGCGCTGCTGCCGGAGGCATTCGCCGTCTGCCGCGAAGCCTCCCGCCGCGTGCTGAACATGCGCCACTTCGACGTGCAGCTGATCGGCGGCATGGTGCTGCACCAGGGCAAGATCGCCGAGATGCGTACCGGCGAGGGCAAGACCCTGGTCGGCACCCTGCCGGTGTACCTCAACGCGCTGTCCGGTAACGGCGTGCACGTGATCACCGTCAACGACTATCTGGCCAGCCGCGACGCCGGCATCATGGCCAAGCTGTACAACTTCCTCGGCCTGTCGGTCGGCGTCAACCTCAGCCAGATGCCGCACGACGCCAAGAAGGACGCCTACGGCAGCGACATCACCTACGGCACCAACAACGAATTCGGCTTCGACTACCTGCGCGACAACATGGTGTTCTCGCTGGGCGAGAAGGTGCAGCGCAAACTGAACTTCGCCGTGGTCGACGAAGTGGACTCCATCCTGATCGACGAGGCGCGCACGCCGCTGATCATCTCCGGTCCGGCCGACGACAACGTCGCCATGTACCAGCTGATCAACCAGGTACCGCCGCGCCTGCAGAAGCAGGAAACCGAAGACGGCGACGGCGACTACTGGGTCGACGAAAAGGCGCACAGCGTGCTGCTGTCCGAAGCCGGTCACGAGCGCGCGGAACAGATCATGGCCGAGATGGGCCTGCTGCAGGACGGCGACAGCCTGTACTCGGCGGCCAACATCTCGCTGATGCACCACCTCGGCGCCGCGCTGAAGGCGCACGCGCTGTTCATGCGTGACCAGCACTACGTGGTGCAGGACGGCGAAGTGATCATCGTCGACGAGTTCACCGGCCGCCTGATGTCCGGCCGCCGCTGGTCCGACGGCCTGCACCAGGCGGTGGAAGCCAAGGAAGGCGTACAGATCAACCGCGAGAACCAGACGCTGGCGTCGATCACCTTCCAGAACTACTTCCGCCTGTACGGCAAGCTGTCCGGCATGACCGGTACCGCCGACACTGAAGCCTTCGAATTCCAGAGCATCTACGGCCTGGAGACGGTGGTGATCCCGACCAACCGTCCGATGGTGCGTATTGACAGCCAGGACAAGATCTACCGCTCCGCGCGCGAAAAATACGCGGCCATCCTCGCCGACATCGGCGACTGCCAGCAACGCGGCCAGCCGGTGCTGGTCGGCACCACCAGCATCGAAAACTCGGAAATCGTCGCCAAGCTGCTCGGCGACGCCGGCCTCACGCACAACGTGCTCAACGCCAAGGAACACGCGCGTGAAGCCGACATCATCGTGCAGGCCGGCCGTCCCGGCGTGATCACCGTCGCCACCAATATGGCCGGCCGCGGTACCGACATCGTGCTCGGCGGCAACCCGGAACCGGAAATCAAGGCGGTGGAAGCCGACGACACCCTGTCCGACGCCGACAAGGCCGCGCGCATCGACGCCATCCGCGCCGACTGGAAACAGCGCCACGAACAGGTGCTGGCCGCCGGCGGCCTGCACATCATCGGCACCGAACGCCACGAGTCGCGCCGTATCGACAACCAGTTGCGCGGCCGTGCCGGCCGTCAGGGCGACCCCGGCTCCAGCCGCTTCTACCTGTCGCTGGAAGACCCGCTGCTGCGCATCTTCGCCGGCGACCGCGTGGCGATGATCATGGACAAGCTGAAAATGCCGGACGGCGAGGCGATCGAGCACAGCTGGGTAACCCGCTCCATCGAGAACGCGCAGCGCAAGGTGGAAGGCCGCAACTTCGACATCCGCAAGCAGCTGCTGGAATACGACGACGTCGCCAACGATCAGCGCAAGGTGATCTACCAGCAGCGTAACGAGATCCTGGAAGACCAGGACGTGTCCGCCATCGTCAGCAATATGCGCGACGACGTGCTGTCTGACCTCATCGACCAGCACATCCCGCCGGAATCGCTGGAAGAACAGTGGGACCTGCCGGGGCTGGAAAAGGCGCTGGAAAGCGAATTCCTGCTCGCCGCGCCGGTGGCGCAGTGGATCCAGGAACAGCCGACGCTGGACATTCCCGACATCAAGCAGCGCATCCTGGAGCTGGCCACGGCCGCCTATCAGGACAAGGTCGAACAGGCCGGCGAAGCGGCGATGCGCCAGTTCGAGCACGGTCTGGTGCTGCAGATGCTGGACAACAACTGGCGCGAACACCTCGCCGCCATGGACCACCTGCGCCAGGGTATCCACCTGCGCGGCTACGCACAGAAGAACCCGAAGCAGGAATACAAGCGCGAGGCGTTCGAACTGTTCGCCGGCATGCTGGACCGCATCAAGCGCAGCGTGGTCGGCGTGCTGATGACGGTACAGGTACGCAGCGAAGCCGACGTGGAAGCGGTGGCCCCGCACCAGGTGAGCGGCATGGAACTGCACCACGACGAGCTGCCATCGGCGGTATCCGGCGACGACAACCCGTTCTCCGCCACCGCGCTGGCGGCACAGGGCCTGCGTGTCGGCCGCAACGACGCCTGCCCGTGCGGCAGCGGTAAACGCTACAAGCAGTGCCATGGCCAGCTGAGCTGAGCCGTAGCCAGCTGCCCACCACGCCGCCGTGATCACGTCACGGCGGCGTTTTTCATGCTGCCACGCTGGCGGTCAGCGCACGCGGCAGAAAGTTGGCCGCATAGGCCTGCCCGTCTCCGCCCTGAACCACCAGCAAGCCGAACGGCGACAACGCCACCGCTGCCGGCGATCATCGCAGCGGCAGGTACCTGCAAGCCTGCGGCCAACCCTGGCCCGCTGCAGACAGCCAGCGGCGCACAGCCATCTGGCACACCCTACCCCACCGTAACGGGCTTTCCGTCCGCACGGCACGACAATGGCACCAAGCTCCGCGCCGCAGCACACGTCACCGTGCGCGACAAGCACTGCCACCAACACGACCAGCCTCCCGCAACCGCCACCCCGCCCGCAAACGCCGCCGTTAGCGCCGGCCGGCCCGTGCATCAGCCATGAAAAAACCCTGCCGCCGCGGGTGCGACGACAGGGTGGTGTCGGCAAGCTTGGCCGCGGGCTTGCGGCCAACCTTGTGCCTCAGGCCAGCAGGCAGGAGGACTGGGTGTCGGCGCTCAGCCGGCGCAATTCCGGGCGTTCGCCGGCGCACTGCGCCTCCGCCAGCGGGCAGCGGGTACGGAACACGCAGCCGGACGGCGGGTTGATCGGGCTGGGCAGGTCGCCCTGCAGGATCTGGATCACCTTGCTGCGCTCCAGTTTCGGGTCCGGGATCGGGATCGCCGACAGCAGCGCGCGGGTGTACGGGTGTGACGGTTTGTCGTACAGCGCGTGCTTCTCCGCCAGCTCCATCTCGCGACCGAGATACATCACCAGGATGCGGTCGGAGATGTGCTTCACCACCGCCAGGTCGTGGGCGATGAAGATCAGCGCCAACCCCATCTCACGCTGCAGTTCCTTCAGCAGGTTGATGATCTGCGCCTGGATCGACACATCCAGCGCCGACACCGGCTCGTCGCAGATGATCAGCTTCGGTTCCAGGATCAGCGCGCGGGCGATGCCGATGCGCTGGCACTGGCCGCCGGAGAACTCGTGCGGATAGCGGTTGATCATCTGCTCACGCAGGCCGACCTTGACCATCATCGCGCGCACGCGCTTCATCACCTCGTCGGACGACAGCTCCGGGCGGTGCACGCGCAGCGGTTCGCCGATGATCTGCGCGATGGTCATGCGCGGGTTGAGCGAGGCCAGCGGGTCCTGGAAGATCATCTGGATGTCGCGGCGCACCGCCAGCCAGTCTTTTTCGCTGCCCTGGCGCAGATCCTTGCCCATCCACACGATCTCGCCGGCGGTGGCCGGGATCAGGTTGAGGATGGAGCGCGCCAGCGTCGACTTGCCGCAGCCGGATTCACCGACCACGCCCAGCGTCTCGCCTTCGTACAGGTCGAAGCTGACGCCGTCGACCGCCTTCAGCGTTTTCTTCGGCGTCCACGGCCAGTCGTTGCCGCCCTTGACCTTGAAGTGCACCTTGACGTCGCGCACCGAGAGAATCAGTTTCTTGTCAGACATGGGCCACTACCTCGACGGACGGTTTCAGCTCCTGCGGCGCCTTGTGACAGGCGCGCAGCACGGCAGGGTTGGCCGCAGAGGCAGCCAGTGGCGGCAGCGTGCCGATGCACAGCTCGCTGACATGAGTGCAGCGTTCGGAGAACGGACAGCCCTTGGGCATGTTGGCCATGTTCGGCGGATTGCCGGGGATGCTGACCAGCTCGCTGCCGTCGTGGTCCAGCCGCGGCAGTGCGCCGAGCAGGCCGATGGTGTACGGGTGCGAGGGCTGGTAGAAGATGTCGTTGGCGCTGCCGTACTCCATCACCCGGCCGCCGTACATCACCATCACTTTTTCGCACAGCCCGGCCACCACGCCCAGATCGTGGGTGATCATCACGATGGCAGTGCCGAAGTCACGCTGCAGGTCCTTCAGCAGGCTGAGGATCTGCGCCTGCACCGTCACGTCCAGCGCGGTGGTCGGCTCGTCGGCGATCAGGATTTCCGGTTCGCACAGCAGTGCCATCGCGATCATCACGCGCTGGCGCATGCCGCCGGAGAACTCGTGCGGGTACATGTCGACGCGGCGGGCCGCCTCGGGAATGCGCACCGCTTCCAGCAGGCTGATGGCGCGCTTTTTCGCCTCGCGCCGGGTCATGCCCTTGTGCAGTTCCAGCACCTCGGTCATCTGCCGCTCCACCGTCAGGTAGGGGTTGAGCGAGGTCATCGGGTCCTGGAAGATCATCGACACGCGGTCGCCGCGGATGCTGTTGAGCTGTTTCGGGCTCATGGTCAGCAGGTTCTGGCCGTTGTACAGCGCTTCGCCGCTGGCTTTGCCATTCTTGGCCAACAGGCCCATCATCGCCAGCACGCTCTGGCTCTTGCCGGAGCCGGATTCGCCGACGATGCCCAGCGTCTGGCCGGGCTGCAGGTCGAAGCTGACGCCATTGACGGCGCTGACCAGACCGTCGGGGGTCTGGAACTGCACGCCGAGATTGTTTACTTGTAACAGGCTCATGCTGTTCTCCTCTTATCGGTCTTTCGGGTCCAGCGCGTCACGCATGCCGTCGCCGATATAGTTGGCGCAGTACAGGGTGAGCGACAGCATGGCCGCAGGGAACAGCAGCATCCACGGTGTGGTTTCCATCACCCCGGTGCCGTCTTCGATCAGTACACCCCAGCTGGTCATCGGCTCCTGCACGCCCAGGCCGAGGAAGGACAGCACCGACTCGGTGAGGATCACGCCCGGCACCGTCACCGTGGTGTAGATCACCACGATACCCAGCAGGTTGGGCACCACGTGGCGGAAGATGATGCTGCCGGTGGACACGCCGATGGCGCGCGCCGCTTCGACGAATTCCTTCGACTTCACCGACAGCGTCTGGCCGCGCACCACGCGCGCCATGTCCATCCACGAGAACACGGTGATGGTCAGTACCACCAGATAGAACTCGCGGCCGAGCAGGGTCACCATCAGGATGGCGATCAGCAGGTAGGGCACCGCGTACATCATGTCGACGATGCGCATCATCACGGTATCGACCTTGCCGCCGAGGAAGCCGGCGGTGGCGCCCCACACGATGCCGATGGTGACCGAGGCGATGGTGGCCATCAGGCCGACCATCAGCGAAATGCGGCCGCCGATCAGGGTGCGCACCAGCAGGTCGCGGCCGAGATCATCGGTGCCGAACAGGTGCAGGTTGTGCCAGGTCGGCGCCATCGCCATCGCATCCCAGTCGGTGTCCTCGTAGCTGTGCGGCAGCAGCATCGGCCCGAAGACACAGGCCAGCACCACCAGTGACAGCAGGATCAGACTCACCACGGCCGCCTTGTTACGCAGGAAGCGTTCGCGGGCATCGGCCCACGGGCTGCGGCCTTCGACCGCGGCCATGCTCAGGTTGGCCGCCATGGCCTCGGCCACCGCCTTTTGTTTACTTCTGAACAACATGTGCAAGCCCTCGCTCAGTAGCGGATTTTCGGGTCGAGATACGCGTATGCGAGGTCAACCAGCAGATTGAGAATCACCGCAAACACGGTCACCAGTACCACCAGCCCCAGTACCAGCGTGTAGTCGCGGTTGGAGGCGCCGTTGATGATCAGCTTGCCCAGGCCGGGCAAGGAAAACACCGACTCGGTGACCACCGCCGAGGTGATCGACGAGATCGCCAGCGGGCCGAGCACCGACACCACCGGCATCAGCGCCGGTTTCAGCGCGTGACGGAACACGATGGTCCGCAGCGGCAGGCCCTTGGCACGCGCGGTGCGGATGAAGTTGCTGTTCAGCACCTCGATCAGGCTGCCGCGCATCACGCGGCCGATGGTGGACACGTTGATGAAGGTCAGCAGTGCGATCGGCAGCACCATGTAGCGCGGGTCGAAGTCGTTCCAGCCGCCGGCCGGCAGCACGCTCAGCCAGATGGCGAACAGCAGGATCAGCACCGGGCCGATCACGAAGGAGGGAAAGGCGCTGCCGAGGTTGCCGACCAGCATCACGAAGTAGTCGATCAGGCTGTTCTGGCGCAGCGCGGCGATGATGCCCAGCGCCACACCGATGATCACCGACAGCAGCAGTGCACCGCCGCCGATGGCCAGCGATACCGGCAGTGCATTACCCACCAGCTCGTTGACGCTCCAGTCGGCGTAACGGAAAGAAGCCCCCAAATCGCCTTGCAGCAGGCTCTTGAGATAGAGGAGGTATTGTTGCCACAGCGGCAGGTCCAGATGGTATTTGGCCTGCAGGTTGGCCATCACCGCCGCGGAAACCTTGCGTTCGGTGTCAAACGGGCCACCGGGGGTGGCGTGCAACATCAGGTAACAGACGGTGATGACGAGCAGCAGGGTGGGGATCGTCATCAACACGCGTCGTAAAGCGTAAGACCACATGGGAGTACTCCAGGACGGATAGCGCTTTGCATTGCAGCAATGCAGGTGGGCAAGCGGCAGCAGCACCGCTGGTCGCGGCAGTGCAGCAATCGCCATCACTTCAAACCAGACCGGGTGGCCCCGTCACGGAGCACACCCGGTCTGCGCACATCAGGGGCAAGCCCCGTCAGACTGCCATCAACTCAGCTTAGTGCTTGATGATGTACAGGTCCTTGCTGCGGTAGCGGTCCATCGGATTCTTGGTGGTGTAGCCGCCAACGTAGGATTTCACCAGCCGCGGTACGGTGTACTGCAGCAGCGGGATCATCGGGTAGTCATCCATGATCATCTTGGTGGCCTGGGTCAGCAGCTGCTTGCGCTGGGCCGGATTCTGCGCCTGGTTGCCCTGCTTGATCAGCGCTTCGGCCTTCGGATTGCAGTTGAAGTTGTCGTTCTGCTCGGAGCCGCACTGCACCAGGGTCAGGAAGGTGCTGGCGTCGTTATAGTCGGCCACCCAGCCGTTGCGGCCGATCTGGTATTCACCGTCATGGCGCTTCTTCAGCAGCACCTTGAATTCCATGTTTTCCAGCTCGGTGTTGAGACCCAGCTTGGTCTTCCATTCCGAGGCGGCGAAGATCGCCATCTTCTTGTGGTATTCACTGGTGTTGTAGCTGAACTTGACCTTGCTGCCCGGCTTCACGCCGGCGGCGGCCAGCAGCTTCTTGGCTTCGGCCACGCGCTGTGCCATCGGCCATTTCGCCCAGTCGTAGCTGGTCACGTCGGCGCCGCTGGTGCCACGCACGATGGCGCTGTAGGCCGGAACCTGGCCATCGGCCGTGATCTTGGTGGCGAGGATGTCACGGTCGATGACCATGTTCAGCGCCTTGCGCACGCGCACGTCCTTCATCACCGGGTCCTTGTGGTTCAGACCGTAGTAACGCAGGCCCAGCATCGGCGCGTTGCGGATGTCTTTCGGCAGCTCTGCCTTGTACTTCTCGTAGGTGCCTGGTGGCAGCTGGTACACCCAGTCGTTTTCACCGGACAGGAACATCTTCACGTCGGCAAAACCGTCTTCGATCGGCAGGTAGGTGACGCGGGTCAGCTGCACGTTCTTGTTGTCCCAGTACTGCGGGTTCTTGGCCAGTACCACCTTGCTGTTGACCTGCCACTCCTTCAGCACGAAGGCGCCGTTGCTGACCATATTGCCCGGCTTGACCCAGTCCTTGCCGAACTTGTCGATGGCCGCTTTCGGTACCGGTCCCAGCTGGCCGTTGGACACCACTTCCGGCAGGAAGGCTACCGGGTACGGGGTCTTGATTTCGAGGGTGAACTTGTCCAGCGCCTTGACGCCTACCTCGGCGACCGGCTTCTTGCCTTCGGCGGCTTCAACGCCGTTGAGCAGGAAGGCGCCGTAGGTGGTGGCGTAGGTGGAGGCGGTCTTCGGATCGAGGAAACGACGAATACCATAGACAAAATCATCAGCGGTCACGCTGGAGCCGTCCGACCATTTCGCGTTCTTGCGCAGGGTGAATACCCAGGTGGTCGGATCTTTCTGCTTCCAGGATTCGGCCACACCCGGCACGACGCGGCCTTCGTTGTCGGTGGCGGTCAGGCCTTCGAACAGGTCACGGACGAGGTTGTTGGCACCCACCGACTCGGCGATGGCCGGATCCAGCGATTCCGCTTCGGAACCGTTGTTGCGCACGATTTCCTGCTTGGCGGCCAGCGGGGTACCGGCTGGTACCTTGGCGGCAAACGCGGCGCCGGATACGCCCAGGCCTAGGGCAACGGAAGCTGCCAACACACTGATTGTCATGGTTTTTTTCATATTCTCCTGCTCTCCTTGAAACGACGAGGGCCAACCCCAGGCTGGCCCTCAGCACGATATGGATACAATACGCAAAGGCGAGGCAATTATGCCCAGCCATAAAGTGCGCCACAAGCACTAAAACATGAACTAGCCACCACGACAAGCAAAAAGCGTGGCATTTCTTTCACAGAATTCGAGCAGAAACACCACATTTATGCCAAGGCATGAGCCTTACTCATGCCAGGCATTTCCAAAACACATGCTCGCCGGCGCGCAGCGGCACCAGCGTGTCGTTGCCGTAGGCGATTTCCGCCGGCACCTGCCAGCTTTCCTTCACCAGAGTGATGGTGTCGCTGTTGCGCGGCAGGCCGTAGAACGCCGGGCCGTTGAAGCTGGCGAACGCCTCCAGCTTGTCCAGCGCACCGGCGGCTTCGAACGCCTCGGCGTACAGCTCGATGGCGGCATTGGCGGTGTACATGCCGGCGCAGCCGCAGGCGTTTTCCTTGGTGTGGCGCGCGTGCGGCGCACTGTCGGTGCCGAGGAAGAACTTGTCGCTGCCGCTGGTCGCCGCCTTAAGCAGCGCCTCGCGGTGCCGCTCGCGCTTGAGCACCGGCAGGCAGTAATGGTGCGGACGGATGCCGCCGGTAAACAGCGCATTGCGGTTCATCAGCAGGTGGTGGGCGGTGATGGTGGCGGCAACGTTGGCCGCAGCGCCGGCGACGTACTCCGCCGCCTGTTGCGTGGTGATGTGCTCGAACACCACGCGCAGTTGCGGCAGGCGCTTCATCAGCGGCTCGAACACGGTATCGATGAACACCGCCTCGCGGTCGAACACGTCCACGGCAGGGTCGGTCACTTCACCGTGCACCAGCAGCGGCATGCCCACTTCGGCCATCGCCTCCAGAGCCGCCATCGCGTTGTTCACGTCGCGCACGCCGGCGTCGGAGTTGGTGGTGGCGCCGGCCGGGTACAGCTTGATGCCGTGCACGAAGCCGGACGCCTTGGCCTTGCGCACTTCTTCCGCCGTGGTGGTTTCGGTCAGGTACAGCGTCATCAGCGGCTCGAAGTGGCTGCCGGCCGGACGCGCAGCCAGGATGCGCTCGCGGTAGGCGGCGGCTGCCTCGACGGTGGTCACCGGCGGCTTCAGATTGGGCATGATGATGGCGCGGCCCATCTGGCGACAGGTATCCGGCAGCACCGCCGCCAGCGCCTCGCCATCACGGATGTGCAGGTGCCAGTCGTCGGGGCGGGTAATGGTCAGTTGCATGGCAAAACCTTTCTTGAATAAAAAGCGGGCGCCGCCGTGGCAACGCCGGTGGTGTCTTATTTGCGGCGGATCACCAGCAGGAAGCGGCCATCGTCGGTGGTGGACGACTCCAACAGCGCATTGCCGGTCTGGCGGCAAAAGGCCTCGAAATCCTTCGGCGCACCAGGATCGGTGGCGATGGCGGACAGCACCTGGCCGCTGCTCAGGCCGGCCAGCGCCTTCTTCGCGCGCAGGATCGGCAGCGGACAATTGAGACCGGACAGGTCGAGTTGAAGATCTGGCTGCATGAAAACTATCCCCTGCCATTACACGTTACAATGAAGCGATCTATTTTAAGGTGCGCCGGCAGATTGCCCAAGTGCGCAATACCATTATATGTGTGTGATCGCCCTCGCCTACCAGACCGCCGCCTGCGGGCCGCTGCTGGTGGCGGCCAACCGTGACGAGTATTACGCCCGCCCCACCGCGGCGCTGGATTTCTGGCGCCCGGAGCATCCGGACGTGCTTGGTGGCCGCGACCTGCAGGCCGGCGGCAGCTGGCTGGCGATGGACGTGCGCGGCCGCTTTGCCGCCGTCACCCACATCCGCGAGGGCCACGCCCGCAGCGCGGCGCGCTCGCGCGGCGAGCTGGTCAAGCGCTTTGTCAGCGGCAACGAATCGGCGCTGGAATTCGCCGCCTGGCTCAAGGCCGAGCACGGCCAGTTCGCGCCGTTCAACCTGCTGTTCGGCGAGATCCGCAACCTGTTGCACTTCAACAGCCGCAGCGGCATGCTCAACCGGGTGCCGCCGGGCATCCATGTGCTGTCCAATGCCGACATGAACAGCCGCTGGTTCAAGTGCGAACAGCTGCGCGCAAAGCTGCAGCAACAGACACGGCCACCGGCGGAGAACGACATCCTGCGCTGGCTGAGCGACCCGACCCCGGCGCCGGTGGAACAATTGCCCAATACCGGCGTCGGCCTGGCGCTGGAAAAAATGCTGTCGCCGGTGTTCATCAACGGTCGCGACTACGGCACTCGCGCCTCGTCGGTGCTGATGCTGAACGCGCGCGGCGAATTAAGCTTTACCGAAGTCAGCTGGGGACTGGGCGGCCGTGAAAGCGGTCGCCGTCGCCAGACCATGCGCCTCACTCCCAACAGGAACTCATGATCGTGAAATACCTTGCCCCTGCCCTTGTCATCGCCGTTGCGGCCAACCTTGCACTGGCCGGCGCCCTGGGTAAAGACCGCCCAGTCCAAAGCAAGCAGAACTGGTACGAGGAAGAAGCCCCGTGGCAGGAAGCCAGCGTGCCGCTGATCGACTATCCAGCCAGCTTCGACTGGCGCGAGATCGAGATGCCAGGCGAGGTCAAACAGCGCGTGTTCATCGACGCCGGCTCGATCCAGCTCGGCAGCGATGGCGTCACCCGTTTCAGCCTGCGCCAGCTGAGCAGCAAGGGCGCGGAGAACATCAGCCGTGAAGGCGCGCACTGCAACGAGCGCAGCCTGCGCAGCTACGGTTTTGCCGACACCGAGGGCAAGCGCTGGATCGAGTCGACCAAGGCCAAATGGCAGAAGGCCAGCTTTGGCGATCCTTTCCGCCAGACCATGCTGAAGAACCTGTGCCCGGACGGCCTGGCGCCACGCAGCGCCGAAGCGCTGCTCGCCAACCTGAACAAGCCGGACGCCAGACCGCGCAAAAAGTAAACGGATGCCGCCATGACCGCCTCAGCCACCACCCTGTCGCCCGGCCACAAGCTGCTCGGCCCCGCCCAGATCCTGCTCTCCGCGGTGGCCTTCGGCGCGATGGCGATCTTTGCCAAGCAGGCTTACGCCGACGGTGTCAGCACCGGCAGCCTGCTGTTCCTGCGCTTCCTGGTGGCCGGGCTGCTGTTGCTGCCGTTGGTGCTGTTGCGACGGCTGCCGTGGCCGCGCGGTCGCAGCCTGCTGACGCTGATCGCGATGGGCGCAGTCGGCTACGCCGGCATGTCGGCCTGTTATTTCAATGCGCTGCACTACGCCTCGGCCGGCACCGTGGCGCTGCTGCTGTACCTGTTCCCGGTGATCGTGATCCTGCTCTCCAGCCTGCTCGGCGAGCCGCTGACCCGACGCCGCCTGCTGGCACTGCTGCTGGCGCTGGGCGGGCTGGCGGTCACCATCGGACTGGAGTGGTCGACCTCGCTGCGCGGCCTGCTGCTGGGGCTGGGCGCGGCGCTGATCTACGCGCTGTACATCCTGGCCGGCAGCCGCCTGCGCGAGCGCGGCCACCCGCTCGCGGCCGCCTGCGTGGTGACGCTGTCGGCGGCCCTGTGCAATGGCATCGTGGTCAGCCTGCAGGGGCTGCAGCCGCCGGCGAGCGGTAGCGGCGTGCTGGCCATTGCGCTGATCGCGCTGATTTCCACCGTGATTGCCATCGCGCTGTTCCTGGCCGGGCTGGAAAAAACCGACGCCACCCAGGCCTCGCTGCTGTCGACGGTGGAACCGGTGGTCACCGTGCTGCTGGCGGCGGTGTTCCTGCATGAAGCCGTCACCCTGTCGCAGCTGGCCGGCGGCGCGCTGATCCTAGCGGCGGTGGTGGTAATCAGCCGCGAACGCAAGCCGGCGGAGCTGACGCTCACCGAATAACCCGCGGCCCGCCGCGCGCGGCAGCACGGTTTTTCCCGCCGGCCGCGGCGGCACCGGTATAATCTGCCGCTGTTTTTTCGAATTAGGGTGTCATCGTGTCCGATCGTCTTGCCGTATTGCCGCAATACCTGCTGCCCAAGCAGGCGCTGACCGCCTTTGCCGGCCGGGTTGCCAATGCCCGTGGCGGCGAGCGCACCACGCGGCTGATCCGCTGGTTCGTGCGCCGTTACCAGGTCAACATGGCGGAAGCAGCCAATCCGGACATCGCCAGCTACGACACCTTCAATGCCTTCTTCACCCGCGCGCTGCGCGACGGCGTGCGGCCGCAGGCGGACGCGGCGCTGACCTGCCCGGTGGACGGCGCCATCAGCCAGTTCGGCCACATCGCGCAGGACCAGATCTTCCAGGCCAAGGGCCACCACTACTCCACCACCGCACTGCTCGGCGGCGACGCCAGCCTGGCGGCCCAGTTCGCCGATGGCCAGTTCGCCACCATCTACCTCAGCCCGCGCGACTACCACCGCATCCACATGCCGTGCGACGGCACGCTGCAGCGCATGATCTACGTGCCCGGCGCGCTGTTCTCGGTCAACCCGACCACCGCACGCGGCGTACCCGGCCTGTTCGCCCGCAACGAGCGCGTGGTGTGCGTGTTCGACACCGCCCACGGCACTATGGTGCTGACCCTGGTCGGCGCCACCGTGGTCGGCAGCATGGCCACCAGCTGGCACGGCGTAGTCAATCCGCCGCGTCGCAGCGAGGTCACCGAGTGGTCCTACGCCGGCCAGGACATCACCCTCAAGCAGGGTGAGGAAATGGGTCGCTTCCTGCTCGGCTCCACCGTGGTGCTGCTGTTCCCGCAGCACAGCATGACGTTCAACCCGGCCTGGCTGCCGAGCAAGCCGGTACGCCTGGGCGAGGCGATGAGCACGCCGCGCTAAGACGACCAGCCCAATGCAAAACCGCGCGGCGATCACTCGCAGCGCGGTTTTTCATGCGGCCAACCTTCAGACCACGTCGGGCAGGCGGTGGAAGCTGGACGGCACGTCGTGCTCGTCGCCGAAGCTGACGAACTCCCACGCCTCCGGGGTATCCAGCAGCACGCGCAACAGCTTGTTGTTGAGCGCATGGCCGGACTTGTGGCCGCTGAAGGCGGCGATCAGCGGATGGCCGACGATGTACAGGTCACCGATGGCATCGAGGATCTTGTGGCGCACGAACTCGTCCGGAAAACGCAGCCCTTCCGGGTTGAGCACGTACTCGTCGTCGATCACGATGGCGTTGTTGAGGTTGCCGCCGCGGCCAAGACCGTGGCTGCGCATGTACTCGACCTCGTGCATGAAGCCGAAGGTGCGCGCGCGGCTGATTTCGTCGATGTAGGAACGGTTGGCGAAATCGATGTGCACCGTCTGCGGCGCACGGTTGAACGCCGGATGGTTGAACTCGATCGACAGCTCGACACTGAAGCCGTCGTGCGGTGCCAGTCGCACCCACTTGTCGCCTTCCACCACCTCGACCAGCTGCTTGACGCGGATGAAGCGCTTCGGCTGCGCCTGATCGACGATGCCGGCGCTTTGCAACAGGAAGATGAACGGCGCGGCGGAGCCATCCATGATGGGCATCTCCGCCGCGGTGACGTCGATCAGCAGGTTATCGATGCCCAGCCCTGCAAAAGCGGACATCAGGTGTTCGATGGTGCCGATACGCACGCCGGTCTCGGAGACCAGCGTCGAGGAGAGGCGCGTATCGTTCACCAGCGAAGGATGCACTTTGACACTGACCGGCTCGGGCAGGTCGGTACGGCGAAACACGATACCGGTGTCGGGCGCCGCCGGGTTCAGGGTCAGCTTCACCCTTTCCCCCGAATGCAGGCCAACGCCGGTCGCGCTGATCGCTTTTTTCAAGGTGCGCTGCAAAATCATCACATGCTTTCAAGCCGTTACAGTGACACCGATTCTAGCACAGCTCACGCTAGTACTTTATTGATTGACCGGATACCGACTATAGGTCTGCGCTATCAGTCCGCCTGCTTGCGCAGGAAGGCCGGGATGTCGAACGACTCGCTGACCGACGGATCGGAGAAGTCGGCGGCACCGGTGGCACGGCGGTTGCGGCTACGCATCACGGCCGGGGTGTTGCCCAGCTCGTTGTAGTCCACTTCCATCGCGATATTGTCGGTGCCGGTCTTCACGATCTTGATATATTCCGGGCGCTCGTCACGGCTGGTCTGCGGCTTCTGGCCCAGGCCGGTCGCGATCAGTGTCACGCGGATGGTGTCTTCCGGCATGTCTTCCACTTCGGCGGTACCGAACTTCACCTGTGCATCATCGTCGGCGTACTGGCGGATGATGGACATGATTTCGCGGTATTCGCTCATTTTCAGGCAACCCGGCGCGGTGGAGATGTTCACCAGTACGCCACGGGCACCTTCCAGCGTGATGTTGTCCAGCAGCGGGCTGGCCACGGCCTGTTCGGCGGCGACACGGGCACGGTCGATGCCGGAGGCAAAGGCGGAACCCATCATCGCCAGACCCATTTCGCCCATTACCGCACGCACGTCGGCAAAGTCGACGTTGATCAGGCCGGGGCAGGTAATCACTTCCGAGATCCCGGCGACGGCGCCCTTGAGCACGTCGTCGGCGGCGCGGAAGGCGTCGCGCATCGACACGTCGTCACCCAGCACGTCCATCAGCTTCTCGTTCGGGATCACGATCAACGAATCGACATGCTTCTTCAGCAGCTCGATGCCGTCGTTGGCGACGCGCATGCGCTTGCCTTCGTGATCGAACGGACGCGTCACCACGCCGACGGTGAGGATGCCCATTTCCTTGGCCACTTCCGCCACCACCGGTGCGGCGCCGGTGCCGGTACCGCCGCCCATGCCGGCGGTCACGAACACCATGTTGGCGCCGCGCAGCATCTCGGCGATGCGTTCGCGGTCTTCCAGCGCGGCGCTGCGGCCAACTTCCGGATTGGCACCGGCACCCAGACCGCGGGTCAGGTTGTTACCCAGCTGCAGCTTTTGCGCGGCCTTGTTGCGCTTCAGCGCCTGGGCATCGGTGTTGGCGCAGATGAATTCCACGCCGTTCACCAGATTGTCGATCATGTTGTCGATGGCGTTGCAGCCGCCACCACCCACACCGATCACCTTGATCACCGCCTCGGAGGCGGTTTCCTGCATTACTTCGAATACCATGCTCATTTTTTCTCTCCTGTTAAAAGATGAGCGAACCCGAGACCCTGGTCATGCTCAGAAATTTCCGGCAAACCAGGCTTTCATTTTTTGAAACATTTGTCCTACGCCGCCATCGTCCACCTTGTGGTGGGCGCGCGGATTCATCTGGTCCTTGCCGTACTGCAACAGGCCGACGCCGGTCGAGAAGCGCGGATTCTTCACCACTTCCGACAGACCGCCGACATACTTCGGCACGCCGATACGCACCGGCATGTGGAACACTTCCTCGGCCAGCTCGACCATGCCCGGCATCAGGCTGGCGCCGCCGGTAATCACCATGCCGGACGACAACACTTCCTCGAAACCGCTGCGGCGCAGCTCCTGCTGCACCAGCTGGAACAGTTCTTCCACCCGCGGCTCGATCACTTCGGCCAGCGTGGCGCGCGACATCTGGCGCGGACCGCGCTCGCCGACGCCCGGAACCTCAATCATCTGCGAGGCATCGGCCAGCGACACCAGCGCCACGCCGTGCTGGATCTTGATGTCTTCCGCTTCCTTGGTCGGGGTACGCAGCGCCATGGCGATGTCGTTGGTGATCTGGTCACCGGCAATCGGGATCACCGCGGTATGGCGGATGGCACCGTTGGTGTACACCGCGATATCGGTGGTGCCGCCACCGATGTCGATCAGGCAGACGCCGAGTTCCTTCTCGTCCTCGGACAGCACCGCCATCGCCGACGCCATCGGCTGCAGCACCAGGTCGGACACTTCCAGCCCGCAGCGGCGCACGCACTTGGCCACGTTCTGCGCGGCGGATACCGCGCCGGTGACGATGTGCACCTTGGCCTCCAGGCGCACGCCGCTCATGCCCAGCGGCTCGCGCACGCCTTCCTGACCGTCGATGCTGTATTCCTGGGTCAGGATGTGCAGCACCTGGTGATCCGGCGGAATGGTCACCGCGCGCGCGGTTTCGATCACGCGCTCGATGTCCATCGGCGTCACCTCGCGGTCCTTGATCGCCACCATGCCGTGCGAATTGACGCTCTTGATGTGGCTGCCGGCGATGCCGGTAAACACCTGGTGGATCTTGCAGTCGGCCATCAGTTCGGCCTCTTCCAGCGCACGCTGGATCGCCTGCACCGTGGACTCGATGTTGACCACCATGCCGCGCTTCAAGCCGCGCGACGGCACCTGGCCCATGCCGATGATGTTGATCTGGCCCTCTTCCAGCACCTCGGCAACGATCGCGACGATCTTCGAGGTCCCGATATCCAGGCCGACCAGCATGTTCTTGCTTTCTTTAGGTTTGCTCACCTGTCGCTCCAACACTCAAAGCTTGTTTGCTGTTGCCGTGCTTGCCTGGTATTCCGGCATCTTCACGGCAAATCCATTGGGGTAACGCAGGTCGATGTACTCGATGCGATACGGCATGGTGGCCAGGCTGCGCGGCCAGTATTCGACAAACCGCGCCAACCGCTCCTTCACCGGGCCACGTCCCAGCTCCAGCATTACCCCGTTATCCAGTTCCATCTTCCAGGCGCGGCGCTCGCTCAACCACAATTGCCGCACTTTCAGCCTGGCCTGTGCCAGTACCGGCCCGAACGTGTGCAGGGCCTGTACCATTTCCTTTTCACTGCCCGCCGGCCCGAACAGCACCGGCAGCGGCTGGTCACTGGCCGCATCGAACCAGCGGCCTTCCTTGCTGATCAGCCCGCTTTCGCCCCAGCGCGCCACCGCGACATGTTCCGCGATGGTGATCTGCAGGCGATCCGGCCACGTGCGCCTCACCTGCGCCTCGCGCACCCACGGCAGCTTCTCGAACGCACCGCGCGTCTTGTTGATGTCCAGCGTGAAGAAGGTGCCGGACAGCTCGTGCTGCGCGATGTACTTCAACTGCACCGGTGTCACCTTCACGAACTGGCCGCCAATCGCGATCCGCTTGACCGGAAACAGCGGCGAGTGCGTCAACCACACCCCGGCGCTGTACAGCAACATCAGCAGCGCGGCCAGTAACAGCATGTTCGCCAGCGCGCGCAGTACCGCATGGTTATCCCACATGAGCTGCCGCCAGCACCTGTACGCACAGATCTTCGTAGGACAGCCCCTCGACCCGCGCCGCCATCGGCACTAGGCTATGGCTGGTCATGCCCGGATTGGTGTTGGCTTCCAGCAGGTAGATGCCGCCGGCTTCGTCCATCAGGAAGTCGATGCGCGCCCAGCCGCGGCAACCCAGCACGCGGAATGCCTGCAGCGCCAGTTCACGCGCGCGCTGCTCCACCTCCGGCGCGAGTCCGGACGGGCAGCGATAGACGGTGTCGTCGCGGAAATACTTGGCCTGGTAGTCGTAGTACTCGGTGGCCGGCTCGATCTTGATGGTCGGGTAGGCCTTGCCGTCGATGATGGCGCAGGTGTACTCGCCGCCGCCGATGAACTGCTCGGCAATCACGATATCGTCGTACTGGCGCGCCTCGGCGTACGCCGCCTTCAAGCCACCGTGTTCCTTCACCTTGGTGACGCCGATGCTGGAGCCCTCGGTGGACGGCTTCACGAAGATCGGCAGGCCGAGGCGGGCCTCGATGGCGTCAAAATCGCTGTCGTCGCTCAGCAGCTCGAAATCCGGGATCGGCAGGCCGGCGCCCTTCCACAGCAGCTTGGTGCGCCACTTGTCCATACAGATCGCCGACGCCATCACGCCGCAGCCGGTATAGGGAATGGCCATGCTCTCCAGCGCGCCCTGCAGCGTGCCGTCCTCGCCGAACGGGCCGTGCAGGATGTTGAACACGCGGGCAAAACCTTCTGTCTGCAGCGCCGACAACGGCTTTTCCGACGGGTCGAACTTGTGCGCATCGACGCCCTTGCTCTGCAGCGCGGCCAGCACGCCGTTGCCGCTCATCAGCGACACTTCGCGCTCGGCGGAGCTGCCGCCCATGATCACTGCCACCTTGCCAAATTGCTTCATCATGTTTCCTTGCTGCCGCGTGAGCTGCACGCGGCCAACCTTGTCCTAGGTTATGCCTTGCTCGCCGCGACCAGCTTGGCCGGGATGCCGCCGATGGAACCGGCGCCCATGGTGATCACCACGTCACCGTCACGCACCATGTCGCTGATGGTCTGCGGCATGTCGGTGATCTGCTCGACGAACACCGGCTCCACCTTGCCGCCAACCCGTACCGCCCGCGTCAGCGCGCGGCCGTCGGCCGCCACGATCGGTGCCTCGCCGGCGGCGTACACTTCCGCCAGCAACAGGCAGTCGACGCCGTTCAATACCTTGACGAAGTCCTCGAACAGGTCGCGGGTACGGCTGTAGCGGTGTGGTTGGAACGCCAGCACCAGCCGCTTCTGCGGGAAGGCGCCGCGCACCGCGGCCAGCGTCGCCGCCATTTCCACCGGATGGTGGCCGTAGTCGTCGATCAGGGTGTAGCTGCCGCCATCCTTGGCCGGCAGTTCGCCGTAGCGCTGGAAGCGGCGACCGACACCGGCAAACTCGGCAAGACCGCGCTGGATCGCTTCCACCTCCGCGCCGCACTCTAGACCGATGGCGGTGGCGGCCAGCGCGTTGAGCACGTTGTGGCGGCCCGGCATGTTCAGCGTCACCGGGAAGCGCAGGCCGTCGGCCTTCACCACCACGTCGAAGTGCATCTGGCCGGCATCGGCGACCACGTTTTCGGCGTAGACATCGGCGCTGTCATCCAGACCGTAGGTGGTGACCGGTTTTTTCAGCTGCGGCACGATGCTGCGCACGTGCTCGTCGTCGACGCACAGCACGGCACGGCCGTAGAACGGCAGGTGGTGGATGAAGTCGACGAACGCCTGCTTCAGCTTGTCGAAGCTGTGGTCGTAGGTGTCCATGTGGTCGGCGTCGATATTGGTCACCACCGACATCACCGGCTGCAGATAGAGGAAGGAGGCGTCCGATTCGTCGGCCTCGGCCACCAGGTAGTCGCCGCTGCCGAGGCGGGCATTGGTGCCAGCCGCAGTCAGCTTGCCGCCGATCACGAAGGTCGGGTCAAGGTTGGCCGCACCCAGCACCGACGCGGTCAGGCTGGTGGTGGTGGTCTTGCCGTGGGTGCCAGCGATGGCGATGCCCTGCTTGAAGCGCATCAGCTCGGCCAGCATCATCGCGCGCGGAATCACCGGCACGTGGTTGGCCTGTGCTTCCTGCACTTCCGGGTTGTCGGCCTTCACCGCGGTGGAGGTCACCACCACGTCGGCACCCTTGATGTAGGTGGCGTCATGGCCAAAGAAGATGCGCGCGCCCTGCTCGGTCAGGCGCTTGGTGGCGGCGTTGTCGGCCATGTCGGAACCGGACACGGTGTAGCCCAGGTTCAGCAGCACCTCGGCGATGCCGCACATGCCGACGCCGCCGATGCCGACAAAGTGTATGTGTTTGACGCGATGTTTCATGGTGTCTTCTCTTGCTCGGGCCCGCTCCAGGCCCAGTCCTATTCGGTATCCGCCAGCGCCTGGCACAGGTCGGCCACTTTGGCCGCCGCGGCCGGCTTGGCCAGCGTTCGTGCCTGTTTGGCCATCTGCAGAAGCTGCGGACGGGTCAGCCCCGCCAGCAGGCTGGCCAGTTGCTGCGGATTCATGTCTTGTTGCGGCAGATGGATGGCCGCGCCATGGGCCGCCATCCACGCCGCGTTGTCGCGCTGGTGCGAGGTGGTGGACACCACCAGCGGCACCAGGATGCTGGGCACGCCGGCGGCGCACAGTTCGCTGATGGTGATCGCGCCGGCACGGCACAGGATCACGTCGCAGTCGGCCAGCAGCGCCGCCATATTGTCGATAAACGGCAGCAAGGTAATGTCGTGGCCAACCTTCAGCCCGGCAGCGGCATACGCCTGCTGCACGGCATCGAAATTCTTGTCGCCGGTCTGGTGCGTCAACAGCGGCCGCGCCTCGGCCGGCAGCAGTGCCAGCGCCTGCGGCAGGGTGTCGTTGAGCACCTTGGCGCCCAGGCTGCCACCGACCACCAGCACGCGCAGCGGGCCAGTACGGCCGGCAAAGCGCTCGGCCGGCGGCGTCATCTGCTCGATCTCGGCGCGCACCGGGTTGCCGGTGACCACCGCCTTGTTCAGCTTGGCAGCCTCACCGTCAAAGCCGCAGGCCAGATGATCGGCAAACGGCAACAGCGCCTTGTTGCTCAGCAGCAGACCGGCGTCGGCGTTGACCATCACCAGCGGCTTCCACAGCAGCGCGCCGGCAAGACCGGTCGGCAGGCACACGTAACCGCCCATGCCGAGGATCACGTCCGGACGGTGTTCGAACATCAGCTTCAGGCTGCGCACAAAGGCGGCCCCCAGCTGCAGCACGCCTTTTACCGAACCCAGTAGTCCCTTGCCGCGCACGCCGTGGAACGCCAGCCGGATCAGCGGGATGCCGGTCGGCGGCACCAGCTTGTTTTCCATGCCACGCTCGGTGCCGACCCACAGCACTTGCCAGCCGCGCTGTTGCAGCTCGCGGGCAACGGCGATGCCGGGGACGATGTGTCCACCCGTGCCTGCCGCCATTACCATCACCGTGCGTTTTGTCATCTCTTGCTTTCTCTTGCTCCGGACCTGCCGGTTATTCATTGCCATTGCGGCCAACGTTGGCCGCAACGTGATTCGTTAAACCTTGAAACCTCGCATGAGGCGGCGGTTTTCATAATCCACCCGCAACAGCACCGCCAGCGACGCGAGGTTGCACAGCATCGCCGAGCCGCCGAAGGACATCAGCGGCAGGGTCAGACCCTTGGTCGGCAGCAGGCCCATGTTGACGCCGACGTTGAAAAAGGTCTGGATCCCCAGCCAGATACCGATGCCCTGCGCCACCAGCGACGGGTAGTAGCGTTCCAGCTTCTTCGCCTCGGTGCCGATGTGGAAGGCACGCCGCACAATCCACGCATACAGCCCCAGCACCACGCAGATGCCGATGAAACCGAATTCCTCCGAGATCACCGCCATGATGAAGTCGGTGTGTGCCTCCGGCAGGTAGAACAGCTTCTCGATGCTGCCGCCGAGGCCGACGCCCAGCCACTCGCCACGGCCGATGGCGATCAGCGAGTGCGACAGCTGGTAACCCTTGCCGTACGGGTCTTCCCACGGATCGAGGAAACCCAGCACCCGCTTCACCCGGTACGGCGAGGTCACGATCAGCAGGCCGATCGCCGCCACCGCCATCAACGCCAGCCCGGCAAAGATGCGCAGGTTGATGCCGCCGAGGAACACGATGCCCATGGTGATGCTCATCACCACCATCAGCGCGCCGAAGTCCGGCTCCGCCAGCAGCAGGAAGGCCACCAGCACGATCGCCATCAGGATCGGCAGGAAACCCTGGCTGAAACTGTGCAGCTTGGCCGCCTTGCGCACGGTGTAGTCGGCGGCGTAGATCACCGCCGCCAGCTTCATCACTTCCGACGGCTGGAAATTCAGCACGATCAGGTTGATCCAGCGCCGCGAGCCGTTCACCACCCGGCCGATGCCGGGAATCAGCACCAGCACCAGCAGGAAGCCGGCGAACAGGAAAAACTTGCCCGCGTACTGCTGCCACCACGCCATCGGGATCATGAAGGTCATTGCCGCCGCCGACAGCCCGATCACCATGAACACCATGTGGCGCATCAGGTAGAAGTACGGGCTGTTGGTCGCCGGATCGGCCTCGGCGTTGGCAATTGACGCCGAGAACACCATCACCAGGCTGACCGACAGCAACAGCGCAATCGCCCACATCAGCGCCTCGTCCATCACGGTGATGGCGGTGCTGTGGTGGTAGCGGCTGCGCGCGGCGTGCATCACGATAGGCGCTCCGCTTGCAGCTGCGCGACGGTGTCGACAAACACCTGGGCGCGATGCGCGTAATTCTTGAACATGTCGAGGCTGGCACAGGCCGGCGACAGCAGCACCACGTCACCGGGCTGGGCCAGGCTGGCCGCCTCGCGGGTGGCATCCTCCAGCGTCTGGCACGCCACCAGCGGCACGCCGCTGCCGGCCAGCGCGGCACCGATCTGCGGGCCATCGCGGCCGATCAGGACCACCGCGCGGGCGATGCGGGCGCAGGCGGTAGCCAGCGGTGCAAAGTCCTGGCCCTTGCCGTCACCGCCGGCGATCAGCACCACCTTGCGGGTCATGCCGTTCAGCGCCGCCTCGGTGGCGCCGACATTGGTGCCCTTGGAGTCGTCGATGTACATTACATCGCCGAACTCGGCGACGAACTCGACGCGGTGCGCGAGACCACGGAAGGTCTTCAGTGCCGGCAGCAGCTGTGCGCGCGCCAGGCCGATCGCCTCGCACAACGCCAGTGCCGCCAAGGCGTTGGCGGCGTTGTGCAGGCCTTGCAGCGGCATGTCGGCGCAGTCGAACAGCGCCTGCCCGGCGATGACCAGCTGATAACGGCTAGCCGTCTGTTGCAATGCGTAATCGGCGTCCTCGCGCAGCGAGAACCACGCCACCCGTCGTCCGGCGCGCACCATCGCGCGGCAGAATACGTCGTCACGGTTCAGCACCTGCACGCCGTCACCGTTGAAGATGGCGGTCTTGCTGTGCGCGTAATCGAGCAGGTCGTTGTAACGATCCAGATGGTCTTCGGAGATGTTCAGCACCGTGGCGGCGTCCGCCCGCAGGCTGTGCGTGGTTTCCAGCTGGAAGCTGGACAGCTCCACCACCCACACCTCCGGCGCCCGTCCGGCGGCTTCGCGCGCCGCCAGCGCGTCCAGCACCGGCAAACCGATATTGCCGCACACCACGGTGTCCAACCCGGCGGCCTCGCACAGATGCCCCACCAGACTGGTGACTGTGCTCTTGCCGTTGGAGCCGGTGATGGCGATCACCCGGGCGCCGCTACCGGCAATGGCGCGCGCCCACAGCTCCACGTCGCCGACCACCTCGCCGCCGGCGGCGGCGAAGGCGGCGATGGCCGGGCTGCGGACGCTGACGCCGGGGCTGACCATCAGCATGTCGGCGTCGGCAAAGGTGGCGTCGCTGAACGCGCCCAGGCGCAGCGGCACCGTGCCAAGCTTGGCCGCAACGGCGGCCGCATTCGGCGGATTGTCGCGGCTGTCCGCCATCGTCACCCGCGCACCGTGCGCCAGCAGCCAGCGGGCGGCGGACACGCCGGTGTCGCCGAGGCCGATAACGATGATGTGACGGTTAGCCAGATCCATGGTCAGCTTTCCTTAGCGCAGTTTCAGCGTGGCAAGACCTGCCAGCACCAGCATCATGGTGATGATCCAGAAGCGAACCACCACCTGGGTCTCTTTCCAGCCTTTGAGTTCATAGTGGTGATGCAGCGGCGCCATGCGGAACACGCGCTTGCCGGTGAGCTTGAACGACGCCACCTGGATCATCACCGACAGCGCCTCGACCACGAACAGGCCGCCCATGATCAGCAGCACGATTTCCTGGCGCACGATCACCGCCACGGTGCCCAGCGCGGCGCCCAGCGCCAGCGCGCCGACGTCGCCCATGAACACCTGCGCCGGATAGGCGTTGAACCACAAGAAGCCCAAGCAGGCGCCACAGATGGCGGCGCAGAACACCACCACCTCGTGCGCGCCGGGCACGAAAGGCATGCCCAGATACTTGGAGAACACCGCGTGGCCGGCGACGTAGGCGAAGATCGACAGGCCCGCGGCCACCATCACCACCGGCAGCGCGGCGAGGCCGTCGAGGCCGTCGGTGAGGTTGACCGAGTTGGAGGTGCCGACGATCACGAAGTAGGTCAACACGCAAAAGCCGATGCCGCCCAGCGGATAGATCACGTTCTTGAAGAACGGGATGATGAATTCGGTGGACGCCGGCAGTTTGGCGGTGGTGATCAGGAACACGCCGGCGGCAATGGCGACGGTGGATTGCCACGCCATCTTGAAGCGGGCGGAGACCCCGTTCGGATCCTTGTACACCACCTTGCGCCAGTCATCGTAGAAACCCAGCGCGCCGGTGCCCAGCGTCACCGCCAGCAGCAGCCACACGTACTGGTTGGAAAGGTCGGCCCACAGCAGGGTGGTGACGCTCATCGCCAGCAGGATCAGCGTGCCGCCCATGGTCGGGGTGCCGGTCTTCACCAGATGCGTCTGCGGGCCGTCGCTGCGCACCGCCTGGCCGACCTTGAGTTCGGTCAGTTTGGCGATCACCCACGGCCCCAGCCACAGCGAGATCACCAGCGAAGTCAGCGCCGCCATCACCGCGCGCAGCGTGACGTAGTTGAGGACGTTGAAAGCCCGGATGTGGTCCTTTAGCAGTTCAGCCAGTAACAGCAGCACGTTTAGCCCTTCCCGTTTTCTTGTTGTTGTGGGGTTACCAGATGGGCAACGACCCGTTCCATGCGCATGAAGCGCGAACCCTTGACCAGCACCGTGCTGGCCGGGGTGACCACGGCATCCAGCCGCGCCAGCAGCGCGGCGATGTCGTCGAAATACTCGGCGCCAGCACCGTAGGCGTTGGCCGCCTGGCGGCTCAGCTCGCCCAGACACAGCAGCTGCTCGATGCCGCGGGCGCGGGCATGGGCGCCCACTTCGGCGTGCAGTGCCGGTGCGGTGTCGCCCAGCTCGCCGATCTGCCCCATCACGAACACGCGCGGTGCCGGGTAGGCGGCCAGCACGTCGATGCCGGCCTTCATCGAATCCGGATTGGCGTTGTAGCTGTCGTCGATCACGGTGGCGCCACAGGCGGCCGGCTTCAGCTGCAGGCGACCCTTGACGCCGGCAAAGGCGGCCAGGCCGGCGGCGATGGCGGCCAGTGGCACTTCCAGTGCCAGTGCCACAGCGGCGGCGGCCAGCGCGTTGCGCACGTTATGTTCGCCGGCAGCCGGCAGCTCGATCGCCTGCTCGCCTTGCGGGCAAATCAGGGTGAAACAGTTGCCGGTCGCACTGGCGACGATGTCGCGGGCACGAACGTTGGCCGCAGCGCTCAGGCCGAAACGCAACTGGCGATGCTGGCCGGCGGCGACGGCGAAGATCGCCTGCTGCGCGTCGTCGGCATTGATGATGGCGACGCCGTCAGCGCTCAGCCCTTCGAAGATTTCGCTCTTGGCACGGGCAATGTCGGCGGTGCTGTCAAAGCCGCCGCCCAGGTGCGCGCGCATGGCGTTATTGACCAGCGCCACCTGCGGCCGGGTCAGGCCGCTCAGGTAGCGGATCTCGCCGAAGTGGTTCATGCCCATCTCGATCACCGCATAGCGGTGCGCCGGGCGCAGCGCCAACAGCGTCAGCGGCAGGCCGATGTCGTTGTTGAAGTTGCCGGCGGTGGCGTGCACGGCATCGTTGCCGGCATGGGCACGCAGGATGGCGGCCACCATCTCCTTGACCGTGGTCTTGCCGTTGGAACCGGTGATGCCAATGCGCTTCACGTCCAGCCGCGCGCACCAAGCGGCAGCCAGGGTGCCCAGCGCCAGCCGGGTGTCGTCGACGCGGATCACACTGCCGGCAGTAGCCGCATAGTCGCGGCGCACCAGCGCGAACGCACCCTTGGCCAGCACTTCCGGCACAAAATCGTGCGCATCGAAATTGTCGCCCTTCAGCGCCACGAACAGGTCGCCGGCCTGCACCGTGCGGCTGTCGGTAACCACGCGCAGGAACTTGGCATCGCTGCCGAGCAGTTCGCCGGACAACAGGGCGGCGGCATCAGACAGCGGCAGCATCGTTGGCCCCCCAGGCGGTGAGCGCGTCTTCGGCGACACGGAAATCGGAGAACGGCTGCTTCACGCCGGCAATGTCCTGGTATTCCTCGTGGCCCTTGCCGGCGATCAGGATCACGTCGCCGACGCGGGCGTGGGCGACCGCCCAGTGGATGGCCGCGGCGCGGTCGGCTTCGACGTGGCCCGGCGCCTGCATGCCGGCCAGGATGTCGGCGACGATGGCCTGCGGGTCTTCGCTGCGCGGGTTGTCGCTGGTGACCACCGCCACGTCGGCGATGCGCTCGGCGATCTCGCCCATCAGTGGGCGCTTGCCCTTGTCGCGGTCACCACCGCAGCCGAACACGCAGAACAGCTTGCCGCCGGCGGGGCGGATCTCGGCCAGGGTGGCCAAGGCCTTTTCCAGCGCATCCGGGGTATGCGCGTAGTCGACCACCACCAGCGGCTCCAGGCTGCTGCCGATGCGCTGCATGCGACCTCGCGCCGGCTGGATCTTGCCCAGCACGCGGGCGGCGTCGTCGAGGGTGACGCCATTGGCGCACAGTACGGCGAGGCAGGCCAGCATGTTGGCCGCATTGAAGCGGCCCAGCAACGGGCTCTTGATCTCGGCCTCACCCCACGGCGTGGTGACGCTCAGCTGCAGGCCGTCAAGGTTGGCCGCAAGGCTCAGCGGGCGCACGTCGCCCTGCTCCAGACCGTAGCTGATCACCCGGGTGTTGGCATCGATGCCGGCGGCAAGCGTGCGGCCGAAGGCGTCGTCGGCGTTGATCACCGCGTGCTGCAGCCCCTGCCAGTGGAACAGCTTGGCCTTGGAGGCGCCGTACTCTTCCATCGTGCCATGGTAGTCGAGGTGGTCGCGGGTCAGGTTGGTGAACACCGCGCTGCGGAAGCTGACGCCGTTGACGCGGAACTGGTCGAGACCGTGGCTGGACACCTCCATCGACACCATGTGCGCACCCTGGCGGCGGTATTCCGCCAGCTTCTGCTGCACGGTGATCGGGTCGGGCGTGGTGTGGGTGGTTTCGGTCAGTGCGCCGTAAAAGCCGTTGCCGACGGTGCCGATCAGCGCCGCCTTCTCGCCCAGCAGCGCGTAGGCCTGCGCCAGCCAGTGCGAGATCGAGGTCTTGCCGTTGGTGCCGGTAATGCCGATCACCGCCATGTCGCGGCTGGGGTAGCCGTAGACGTGGGCGGCGACGATGCCGGCGCGCTCGCGCAGCTGCGGCACCGCCAGATTGGGGACCTGCCACGCCGGATTCCAGACGAAGCCGTCGGCGTCATCCCACAGCACCGCGGCGGCGCCCTTTTCCAGCGCGGCGGCGATGAAGTCGCGGCCGTCGCTGTACTCGCCACGGCAGGCGAGGAACACGTCACCGGGGAATACGCGGCGGCTGTCCGCCTCGACGCGGGAAATGGCGACGCCCAAACCCTGCAACACGGCAGGGTCCCAGTCAGGCAAGTCGATCAAGCTTGTTTTCATGTTTCTTCCCGCACTTCCGAAATCTGGTGTTCCGGAATCAATGTATTGTTGGAGGGAGCATCCGGCTCGACCCCCAGAATTCTCAAACTGCCGGCCATGATGTTGGAAAACGCCGGCCCGGCCACCGCACCACCGTAGTAGGCACCGGCACCCGGTTCATCAATCATCATTGCCACGATCAGCCGTGGCGTGGTCGCCGGCGCAAAACCGACAAACAGGCCGATGTGCTTGTTGGCCGCATAGGCGCCACCGACCAGCTTGCGCGCGGTACCGGACTTGCCGCCAACGTGGTAGCCCAGCACTTGGGCGCGCACCGCGGTACCGCCTTCTTCCGTCACCGTCACCATCATGTCGCGCATCTTTTTCGCGGTTTCCGGCTTGATCAGGCTCTTGCCCGGCAACGGCGCCCCGAGACGGGTAAACGACACCGGCAACAGCGCGCCGCGGTTGGTAAACACCGTGTACGAACGCGCCAGCTGCAGCAGGCTGACCGAGACGCCATAACCGAACGACATGGTGGCCTGCTCGATCGGGCGCCAGTTCTGCCAGTCGCGCAGGCGACCGGCACTCTCACCCGGAAAACCGGTTTGCGGGCTTTGCCCGAAGCCGGCCTGCCGGTAAAACGTCCACATATCCTCCGGCGAGAACATCGCCGCCATCTTCGACGAACCGACGTTCGACGACTTCTGAATGATCTGCGTCACCGTCATCACCGGCTTCGGATGCGTATCTCGCACCGTGGCCGGACCGATGCGGTAGGTCTGGGTGTCGAACACCGTGTCCGGCGTCACCTTGCCGGCATCCAGCGCCATCGCGATCGGGAACGGCTTCATGGTCGAGCCGGGCTCGAACATGTCCACCACCGCGCGGTTGCGCCGCATTTCCGGCTCCAGCACCGCACGGTTGTTCGGGTTGTACGACGGGGTGTTGGCCAGTGCCAGCACCTCGCCGGTACGGGCATCCAGCACCACCACCCCGCCGGCTTTCGCCTTGTTCACTTCCATCGCTGCCTTCAGCTCGCGGTAGGCGAGGTACTGAATGCGCTTGTCGATCGACAGTTGCAGCGTCTGGCCGTCACGCGGCGGCTCGATCACCGCCAGGTCTTCCACGATGTGGCCGCGGCGGTCCTTCAGCACCGTGCGGCTGCCGTGCTTGCCGGCGAGCATCTTCTCGCGCGTCAGCTCGAAACCTTCCTGCCCCTTGCCGTCCACGCCGGTAAAGCCGACCACGTGCGCCAGCATCTCGCCGGCCGGATAGTAGCGGCGGAATTCCTGCTGCTTCGCCACCCCCGGAATCTCCAGCGCCATCACCTGCTGCGCCAGCGCCGGACTGATCTGGCGCTTGAGGTAGACGAACTCGCGCTTGTTGTCCGACAGCTTGCGTTTCACTTCGTCCAGCGGCATTTCCAAGAGCCGCGCCAGCTGCTGCAGCTTGGCGGCCGGCACCTTGCCCAGCTCCATGTCGACCGGGCTGGCCCAGATCGACTGCACCGGGGTGCTGATCGCCAGCGGCTCGCCGTTGCGGTCGGTAATCTCGCCGCGGTTGGCCTCCAGCAGCAGCGTGCGGCGGAAGCGCGCATCGCCCTGGTTCTGCAGGAAATCCTGCTGCACCACCTGCAGGTAGATCGCCCGTGCCAGCAATGCCAGCAGCAGCGCGCCCAACAGCAACAGCACCACGGTGACCCGTCCCGGCGCCAGCCGCATCGCCGGCTTCAGGTTCTGCTGGTAACGCGGCGTGTACACCCGGCTCATCGCACGCCCTCAGGCGTGATCACATGCACCTGGCGCTGGCTCGGCGTCAGCATCTGCAGGCGCGCGGCGGCAGTCTTCTCGATCAGCGCATGCGCGCCCCAGGTGCTCTGTTCCAGCGTCAACTGCCCGTACTCCACATCCAGCTGGCGTGCCAGCTTTTGTTCTTTTTCCAGCTCGTAATACAGCTTGCGTGCCACGTGGGTGGAGCTCACTACCGACATCGCACACAGGATCAACAGCAGCAGCAGTACCGCATTCAGCTTGTTAAGGCTCACTCTGTGCCCTGCCACTGCCCGCCGATACGCTGCGCCACGCGCATGATCGCGCTACGCGAACGCGGGTTGGCCGCCACTTCCGCCTCGCTGCAGCGGATCGCCTTGCCCACCGGCTTGATCGCCGCCTCGGGAATGTCACAGGCACGCACCGGTACCCACGACGGCAGCTTGTCGGTGGTGCTGGCATCGCGAATGAAGTTCTTCACGATGCGGTCTTCCAGAGAATGGAAGCTGATCACCGCCAGGCGGCCGCCTGCGGCCAACCTTGCCACCGTTTGCGGCAGGATTTCCTTCAGCTCGTCCAGCTCGCGGTTGATGTAGATCCGGATCGCCTGGAAGGTTCGCGTCGCGGGGTCCTGACCTTGTTCGCGAGTACGGACGTTTTTCCCAACGAGCACAGCGAGCTCACGCGTCGTTTCGAGGGGACGTTCAGCCCTGTGCGCAACAATGGCTGCTGCGATCTTGCGAGCAAACCGCTCTTCACCATAAGTCTTGATTACCTCTGCAATATCCGCCTCGTCAGCCGTGGCCAGCCACTGCGCGGCAGTCTGGCCGCGGGTGGTATCCATGCGCATGTCCAGCGGCGCGTCAAAACGGAAGCTGAAACCGCGGCGTCCGTCGTCAATTTGCGGGGACGAAATCCCCAGATCCATCAGCACGCCGTCGACCTGGGCCACGCCCAGCGCGTCCAGCTCGGCGGCAAAGGCGGCAAAGCCGTTGTGCACGATGGTAAAGCGGGCATCGCTGGCCGCCAGTGCGGTGGCGACCGCAATCGCCTCCGGGTCCTTGTCGAAGGCGATCAGCCGGCCCGTCGGGCCCAGCTGCGACAGAATCAAGCGACTGTGGCCGCCGCGCCCGAAGGTGCAATCAACGTAAACGCCATCCTTGCGGATGGCGAGCGCCTCTACGGCTTCGTCGAGCAGCACCGTGCGGTGAACAAAAACTGCGTCGGTCAAAGTGTGAAATCTCCAAGGTGCTGCGCCAGTTCGGCCGGATCAAGCTCCAGCGCAGCATCGGTCTGCGCGTCCCACTGGGCGGCATCCCACAATTCAAATCGGTTACCCATCCCCACCAGCGCCACGTCCTTGTCCAGCTTGACCAGCTCGCGCAGCCGCGCCGGTAGCAGGATGCGGCCGGCGGCATCCATCTCCAGCAGGTCGGCGTGGCCGAGCATCAGGCGCTGGTAGCGCTTCAGGGCCGGATTGGCGGCCGGCAGCTTCAGCAAACGCTCTTCCACCGGTTTCCAGTTGGCTTCGGGGTACAACAGCAGGTGCTCGGACGATTCCAGCGTGATCACCAGGCGATGGCCGAACGCAGACAACAGTGTCTCCCGGTGCTTGGCCGGTATGGCCAGACGCCCCTTGCTGTCGAGAGAGACAATGCTTACGCCGCCGATCATTTTGTTGTCACATCACCTGAAATTAATGCGCTGACACTCCACAATTACCCACATTGCCCCACTTTTCGCCACTATAGGGAAACGACATCAGCCGGTCAATATTGATTTGTGGCATTTCGCCTTTCGCGACAAAGACTTAGGGCAGGTCAAAGCGAAGGGAAAACAAGAGAAATCAGCGGCTTACAGCATCCTCTGCAGGCAGAGTGTCAAGTCATGCCATTGACAAGCAGCACCACAAAACAAAAAACAGCGGCCGCCCTGCCAAATACAGGGCGGCCGCTGTTTTTACAGGCTTACGCCAGCTTCTGCTTCAGGATTTCCTGCACCTGCGCCGGGTTGGCCTTGCCTTTGGACGCCTTCATCACCTGCCCGGCCAGCGCGTTGAGCGCCTTTTCCTTACCGGCGCGGAATTCTTCTACCGCTTTCGGGTTGGCGGCCAGCACCTCTTCCACCATCTTCTCGATGGCGCCGGCATCGGACACCTGCTTCAGGCCGTCGCGCTCGATGATGACATCGGCAGACAGCCCGCTGTCCCACATCGCATCAAATACCTGTTTGGCCAGCTTATTGGACAAGGTACCGTCGGCAATGCGCACCAAGAGACCGGACAAGCGTTCGGCATCAATCGGCAGCTCGGCGATGTCCTTGCCTTCGCGGTTGAGGCGCGCGGCAACGTCGCCACCCAGCCAGTTGGCGGCCAGCTTGCCCTGGCCGGAGGCCGTCGCCACCGCCTCGAAATAGGTGGCTAGCGCGCGGCTGCCGGTCAGTACCGCCGCGTCGTACGGGGTGACACCGAAAGCGTCGACAAAGCGCGCCTTCATCTGCGCCGGCAGCTCAGGCATCTCGCTACGAACGCGCGCGATCTGCTCGTCGCTGATGCGCACCGGCAGCAGGTCCGGGTCCGGGAAGTAGCGGTAGTCGTGCGCGTCTTCCTTGCTGCGCATCATGCGCGTTTCGCCGGAATCCGGATCGAACAGCACCGTCGCCTGCTGCACCTTGCCGCCGTCTTCGATGGTTTCGATCTGCCACTGCGTCTCGTACTTGATCGCCTGCTCCAGGAAGCGGAACGAGTTCAGGTTCTTCACCTCGCGGCGGGTGCCGAATTCGGCCTGCCCGAACGGCCGCACCGACACGTTGGCATCGACGCGGAAGCTGCCTTCCTGCATGTTGCCGTCGCAGATGCCCAGCCAGGTCACCAGCGTGTGCAGCGCCTTGGCGTAGGCGACCGCCTCTTCCGCCGAGCGCATGTCCGGCTCGGACACCACCTCCAGCAGCGGCGTGCCGGCGCGGTTGAGGTCGATGCCGGTCATGCCGTGGAAGTCTTCATGCAGCGACTTGCCGGCGTCTTCTTCCATGTGCGCGCGGGTGACGCGGATGGACTTCTCCTCGTCGCCGACCAGGATGTTCAGCTTGCCGTGCTCGACGATCGGCAGCTCCATCTGGCTGATCTGGTAGCCCTTGGGCAGATCGGGGTAGAAGTAGTTTTTGCGGGCGAACACGTTCTTCTGGTTGATGGTGGCGTCCAGCGCCAGGCCGAGGCGGATCGCCTTCTCCACCACCGCCTTGTTCAGTACCGGCAGCACGCCCGGCAGCGCCAGCTCCACCAGCGAGGCCTGGGTGTTCGGTTCGGCGCCGAAAGCGGTGCTGGCGCCGGAGAAAATCTTGGAAACGGTGTTGAGCTGCACGTGCACCTCAAGACCGATAACGACTTCCCATTTCATGTTTGGAAAATCCTTCTTGTTTTAAAGCTTGGCCGCAGACTGCGGCCAACCTTTGTTGATCGCGTAATTACAGGGCCGGGGCCTTGCTGTGCCAGTCGGTCGCCTGCTGGAACTGGTGCGCCACGTTCAGCATCTTGGCTTCGGCAAAGTAGTTGCCGATGATCTGCAGCCCGACCGGGCGGCCGTTGTCGCTGAAGCCGGCCGGCACGCTCATCGCCGGCAGACCGGCGAGGTTCACCGACAGCGTGTAGATGTCGGACAGGTACATCTGCACCGGGTCGCCGGACTTTTCGCCCAGATTGAAGGCGGCGGTCGGCGCCACCGGGCCGAGGATCACGTCGCAGCCGGCAAAGGCGGCCTTGAAGTCGTCGGCGATCAGACGGCGGATCTTCTGCGCCTTGATGTAGTAAGCGTCGTAGTAGCCGTGAGAGAGCACATAGGTGCCGACCATGATGCGGCGCTTCACCTCGCTGCCGAAGCCTTCGGCGCGCGACTTCTCGTACATGTCGACCAGATCCTTGTACTCGCTGGCGCGATGGCCGTAGCGCACGCCATCGAAACGCGACAGGTTGGCCGAGGCTTCCGCCGGCGCGATCACGTAGTAGGCCGGGATCGACAGCTGGGTGTTGGGCAGGCTCACTTCCACCACCTCGGCGCCCAGCTTCTTCAGCTCGGCGACGGCATTGTCGATGATGCGGCCAACGTCGGCGGCGAGGCCGTCGGCGAAGTACTCGCGCGGCAGGCCGACCCGCAGGCCGGCCAGCGGCTTATCCAGCTCACGACTGTAGTCTTCGCGGGCGCGCTCCAGGCTGGTGGAATCGCGCTCGTCGAAGCCGGCGATCACGTTCAGCATCAGCGCGCAGTCTTCGGCGGTCTGCGCCATCACCCCGCCCTGATCCAGCGAGCTGGCGTAGGCGACCATGCCGAAGCGCGACACCACGCCGTAGGTCGGCTTGATGCCGGTCACGCCGCAGTGGCTGGCCGGCTGGCGAATGGAGCCGCCGGTGTCGGTGGCGGTGGCTACCGGCGCCAGCCGCGCGGCGACAGCCGCGGCGGAACCGCCGGAGGAGCCACCTGGAATGGCGTTCAGGTCCCACGGGTTTTTCACCGCGCCGTAGTAGCTGTTCTCGTTGGACGAGCCCATCGCGAACTCGTCCATGTTGGCGCGACCCAGCGTCACCAGGCCGGCGGCACGGCACTGCTCGATCACGTGCGCGTCGTAGGGCGAAATGAAGTTGTCGAGCATCTTCGAGCCGCAGCTGGTCTTCCAGCCCTGCTGGCAGAAGATGTCCTTGTGCGCGATCGGCGCCCCGGTCAGCAGCCCGGCGGTACCGGCGGCACGGCGCGCGTCGGCGGCGGCGGCCTCGAGCAGGGTCTTGTCGCGGTCAACGGTGATGAAGGCATTGAGCTGCGGGTTGAGCGCGTCGATGCGCTGCAGGTATTCGGTGGCCAGCTCGACGGCAGAAACCTGCTTGTCGGCCAGCTGTTGCGACAATTGTTTTAGCGTAGCGTGAATCATCGTGTAGAGAGCTTCCGTAGAGAAGGCCCGCCTCGGTGGCAGGGCAGATGCGGCAAAGGTTGGCCGCAGCGGCTTATTCGATGACTTTCGGCACCAGGAACAGGCCTTTTTCCACCTGCGGCGCCACCGCCTGGCACGCCTCGCGCCGGTTCGGCTCGGTGACAACGTCTTCGCGCAGGCGCAGCGATACATCCTGCGGGTGCGCCATCGGCTCGATGCCGTCGGTATTGACCGCCTGCATCTGCTCGATCAGGCCGAGAATACTGTTCAACTGGCGGTTTACCGCGTCGATTTCGGCGTCTGTTACCGCGATGCGGGACAGGCGCGCAATACGTGCAACATCCTGATGGCTCAACGACATGGCGTCCTCGTCAAAATCTTTAATATTTCAAGCGTTGTAGGGTATCATAATTGGTTACATTAGCCCAAGAACCAAGGGGCCAGACCTGCTTGGCAACCGGGACCGCTGCGGACAGTGAATCTTTACCTGTCCGCCCTGTCCCAAACACGATTTAATTACGCGTGCCGTCGTTTTCGATAAGGCAACGTTCAAAAAACATTTCAGGACCGACCCCCATGCTCCGCTCGCTCACCGGATACTTCTCCAATGACTTGGCTATCGACCTCGGTACTGCCAACACCCTGATCTACATGCGCAACAAGGGCATCGTGCTGGACGAACCGTCGGTGGTCGCCATTCACAACGATATCCCCAGCAACAAGAAATCGATCCTGGCCGTCGGCCTCGAAGCCAAGAAAATGCTGGGGCGCACCCCGGGCAGCATCCAGGCCATCCGCCCGATGAAGGACGGCGTGATCGCCGACTTCACCGTCACCGAGCAGATGCTGAAGCAGTTCATCAAGAAGGTCACCCCCAACCGCTTCTTCGCCGCCAGCCCGCGCATCGTGATCTGCGTGCCGTGCGGCTCGACCCAGGTCGAGCGCCGCGCGATCAAGGACTCGGCGCTAGCCGCCGGTGCCCGCCGCGTCGAGCTGATCGAGGAAACCATGGCCGCCGCCATCGGCGCCGGCCTGCCGGTGGAAGAGCCGACCGGCTCGATGGTGGTCGACATCGGCGGCGGCACCACCGAAGTCGGCGTGATCTCGCTGGGCGGTGTGGTGTACTCCAATTCGGTACGCGTCGGCGGCGACAAGTTTGATGAAGCCATCATCAACTACATCCGTCGCAACTACGGCATGCTGATCGGCGAAGCCACCGCCGAAGAAATCAAGAAAACCATCGGTTCCGCCTTCCCCGGCGCCGAAGTGAAGGAAATGGAAGTCAAGGGCCGCAACCTGGCCGAGGGCATCCCGCGCGCCTTTACCGTGTCCAGCAACGAGATCCTGGAAGCGCTGACCGAGCCGCTGAACCAGATCGTGTCGGCGGTGAAGATCGCGCTGGAACAGACCCCGCCGGAACTAGGCGCCGACATCGCCGACAAGGGCATGGTGCTGACCGGTGGCGGCGCGCTGCTGAAAGACATCGACCGCCTGCTGGCCGAGGAAACCGGCCTGCCGGTGTTCATCGCCGAAGAGCCACTGACCTGCGTGGTACGCGGCTCCGGCAAGTCGCTGGAAAAAATGGACAAGGTCGGCACCATTTTCACCAGCGTTCCCTGATTTCCTGACCAGACGTCACCTCGCAAGAGGTGACGTTGTGCTGCATGAACTTTGCCAACACTCCCAGCTTTGCCAACCAGGGCCTGCAGCCCGGCGGCCGCCTGTTCCTGTGCGTGCTCACCTCGCTGGCGCTGCTGATCGGCGACAGCCAGTACGGCCTGATGGAAAAGGCGCGCGACGCCATTTCCGTGGTGCTTTACCCGTTGCAGCGTGCGGCCAACGTGCCGCTCAACCTCACCATGCAGGTCGGCGACTTCTTTACCGCGCAGGCAGCACTGAAGCGCGAGAACGACGCGCTGCGCGAACGCGACCTGATCCAGTCCTCGCACCTGATGCGCATGTCATCGCTGGAGAAGGAGCTGCAGCAGCTGCGCCAGCTCAATGCGCTGGCGGCACAGCCGTCGCATGCCGGCGTGGTGGCCGAGGTGCTGTACACCGGGCGCGATCCGTTTTCCTATCGCCTGATCATCGACAAGGGCAGCAGCAGCGGCATCGCCAGCGGCCAGGCGGTGATCGACGAGAACGGCCTCATCGGCCAGGTAACCCGCGTGCAACCGCTGAGCGCCGAGGTCACCCAGGTGATCAACCGCCACTACATCGTGCCGGTAATGATCGAGCGTACCGGCCATCGCGCGCTGCTGTACGGCTTTGGCGGCGGCGTGGAAGTGCGCTACCTGCCGATCAGCACCGACATCCGCGACAATGACCTGCTGGTCACCTCCGGCGTCGACGGCGTCTACCTGCAGGGCATTCCGGTGGCGCGGGTGAAACAGATCGACCGCCTTGGCGGCGCCGCCTTTGCCCGCGTGCGCAGCGAGGTGATCGCCGGCGTGCAGTCCAGCCGCTTCGTGGTGATCATGCCCAACCGCCGCCTGCCGGCCGCGCCGCCGGTAGTACCGCCGGCCGACGCCGCCAAGACCGACAAGAAATCGCCATGATGCGTGATGCCCTCCACCCCGGCAGCGGCCGTGTCCAGCTGCGCCATTGCCGTCAGTCCCGACCATCATGAACTACGATCGCCCGCAAGAACTGCTCAAGCCGGTCAAGCGCCGCTTCATCACGCTGACCTTCGTCGTCGCGCTGGCGCTGGAGCTGCTGCCCTTGCCGCAAGGCTCCAACCGCTGGCTGCCCGACTTCGTCGCACTGCTGATCCTGTACTGGAGCGTGAACCAGCCACGGCGCATCGGCATCGGCATGGCCTTCGGCATCGGCCTCTTGGCCGACGTGGTGTCGACCAGCATGTTCGGCCAGCACGCGCTGGCCTACTCCGTCGGAGCCTACCTGATCCTGCTGCGCCAGCAGCAGCTGGTGATGTTCAACCTTGGCCAGCAGACGCTGGTGATCCTGGTGCTGATGATGCTGATCCAGCTGCTGATGGCGGTCGCGCGCTGGAGCGTCGGCGCCTCGCTGCCCGGCCTCGGCTATTTCCTGCCGGCCCTGATCGGCGCCCTGCTGTGGCCGCTGCTGACCAAGCTGATGCTGCTGCCCTACCGTAGCGAACGGCACTAAGCGCCATGAAGCAAGCCGCACGCCTCAAAGACCCGCACACCGAAGAACGCCAGCTGTACTGGCGGCTGCTGGTCGCCTACCTGTTCATGGTGCTGATGCTGTTGCTGCTGGTGGCGCGTTTCGTCTGGCTGCAGGTGTTCCAGTACGAACACTTCGCCACCCTCGCCCAGAACAACAGCATCTCGCTGGTGCCGGTACAGCCCAACCGCGGCCTGATCGTCGACCGCAACGGCATTGAGCTGGCGCGCAACTACGCCTCCTACACCCTGGAGCTGACCCCGGACAAGATCGACAACCTCGACGCCACCATCAAGGCCCTGGGCCAGGTGGTGCCGATCACGCCGCGCGACCTGAAGCGCTTCCAGAAATTCCTGTCGGAATCGAAGGACTTCGAGCCGGTGCCGCTACGACTGAAGATGGACGACGTCGAGGCGGCACGGCTGGCGGCCAACCTGTGGCGCTTCCCCGGCGTCGAGGTCAAGGCGCGGCTGTACCGTGACTACCCGTACAAGGAGCTGACCAGCCACGTGCTCGGCTACATCGGCCGCATCGGCCCACGCGAGAAGGATCGCCTCGCCGCGGACGAGAAGACCGCCAACTACCGCGGCGCCACCCACATCGGCAAGCTGGGGCTGGAGGCGGTGTACGAGGACGACCTGCACGGCCAGAACGGCTTCGAGGAAATCGAGACCGACTCCGCCGGCCGCGCGGTGCGCTCGCTGCGCCGCACCGCGCCGGTACACGGCAACACCCTGCAACTGGCGCTGGACATCCATCTGCAGGATGTCGCCGACAAGCTGTTCGGCGCCCGCCGCGGCGCGCTGGTCGCCATCGACCCGGGCAGCGGCGGCGTGCTGGCGCTGCTGTCAAAGCCCAGCTTCGATCCCAACCTGTTCATCGACGGCATCGACAGCCAGAGCTGGCAGAGCCTGAACGAAGACTGGCAGCGGCCGCTGATCAACCGCGCCATCCGCGGCATGTATCCGCCCGGCTCCACCTTCAAGCCGTTCATGGGCATGGCGGCGCTGGAAGCCGGCGCCATCACCCCGAGCGAGATCCGCCCGGCGCCGGGTTACTTCACCCTGCCCGGCTCCAGTCACCAGTTCCGCGACTCCAACCCGCGCGGCAACGGCTCCGCCAACCTGGCCAAGGCCATCGCGGTGTCCAGCGACACCTTCTTCTACAAGCTGGCGTGGGACATGGGCATCGACCGCATTCACCCGCTGCTGGCGCAGTTCGGCCTCGGCAGCCGCACCGGCATCGACCTCGACGGCGAGGCGGTCGGCGTGCTGCCGTCCAAGGAGTGGAAGGCGCGCCGCTTTGCCGGCACGCGCTATCGCGACGAGCACCGCCGCTGGCTGCCGGCCGACGTGGTCAGCATCGGCATCGGCCAGGGCTTCAACACCTACACCCCGCTGCAGATGGCCAATGCCACCGCGATCCTGGCCAACGACGGCAAGGCCTTCCATCCGCACCTGGTGCAGAAGGTCACCGACGCGCGCAACGGCAAGACGCGCCTGATCGAGGCGGCGCCGTACAGGCAGCTGCCGTTCAAGCAGCCGCACTACGACTACATCAAGCAGGGCATGCGCGCGGTGATGCAGCCCGGCGGCACAGGCTGGCGCCTCGGCCAGGGCCTGCAGTACTCGATGGCCGGCAAGACCGGCACCGCGCAGGTGGTGCAGATCAAGCAGGGCGCCAAGTACAACGCCGGCGCACTGGCCGAGCAGCACCGCGACCACTCCTGGTTCATCGCCTTCGCCCCGGTGGAGCAGCCGAAGATCGCGGTGGCGGTGATCGTGGAAAACGCCGGCTTCGGCGCCACCGCCGCGGCGCCGATCGCGCGCGCGCTGTTCGACTACTACCTGACCGGCAAGCTGCCCGACGACATCCGCGGCCAGCTGGAAACCTTCCCGCCCTCGGCAACAGGAAAGCAAGATGCAAGTGTCGCTCGCTAAGCGCCTCACCCACGCCATCATGGACCCGCTCGACGGCTGGCTGCTGGCGCTGCTCGCCGGCGTGTTCGTGCTGAGCATGATCGCGCTGTTTTCCGCCTCCAACCAGAGCTGGGCCAAGATCGACAACAAGCTGGTCTACACCGCGCTGTCGCTGCTCATCATGTGGCTGCTGGCGCGGCTGAGTCCGCAGACGGTGATGCATCTGGCGCTGCCGCTGTATGCTGCCGGCGTGCTGCTGCTGGTCGGCGTCGAGCTGTTCGGCATCACCGTCAACGGCTCCACCCGCTGGCTAAACGTCGGCATCGGCCGCATCCAGCCGTCCGAAATCATGAAGATCGCGCTGCCGATGATGCTGGCGTGGTACTTCCAGAAATACGAAACCACCCTCAACTGGCGCCACTACGTGGTGGCGGCGGTGCTGATCGTGATCCCCGGCCTGCTGATCCTGAAGCAGCCCGACCTCGGCACCGCCACGCTGGTGATGGGCGCCGGCTTCTTTGCGCTGTTCTTTGCCGGGCTGTCCTGGAAGATCATCATCGGCGGCGGCGTCGCCTTCCTCGCCAGCCTGCCGGTGGTGTGGAACCTGATGCACGACTACCAGCGCAAGCGGGTGCTGACCCTGATCGACCCGATGGAAGATCCGCTCGGCGCCGGCTACCACATCATCCAGTCGATGATCGCCATCGGCTCCGGCGGGGTGTGGGGCAAGGGCTGGCTGGCCGGCAGCCAGACCCACCTCGACTACATCCCCGAGCGCACCACTGACTTCATCTTCGCCGTGTACTCCGAGGAGTTCGGCCTCGCCGGCAACCTGCTGCTGCTGGCGCTATACCTCGGCATCATCAGCCGCTGCCTGCTGATCACCGCGCGCGCGCCGACGCTGTACGGCCGGCTGCTGGCCGGTGCCATCACGCTGTCGTTCTTCGTCTACGTGTTCGTCAACATGGGCATGGTCGCCGGCATCCTGCCGGTGGTCGGTGTGCCGCTGCCATTCATGTCCTACGGCGGTACCGCCACCGTGTCGCTGGCCATTGGCCTCGGCATGCTGATGGGCATCGGCAAGCTGCAGCGCCGCTAGCACGCGGCACAAGGTTGGCCGCAAGCCGGCCATCCGGCCTAGACCATGCGGCCGATGGCGCGCCCGCCGCCGGCGCGCTAGGCTGGACGCCATGAAACCCGATCCCTCGCTGCCCTTGGTCTACGCCTGCTCCGGCTGCTCCAGCGCCGCGCAGCTGGCCAACCACTTCGCGCTGCGCCTCACCCGCGCCGGTCACGCCGAGATGTCCTGCATCGCCGGCGTCGGCGGCCAGGTGCCGACGCTGCTGCGACTGGCGCGCAGCGGCCGCCGCATCCTGGCGCTGGACGGCTGTCCGCTGCGCTGCGTGCAGGGCTGCCTGCAGCAGGCCGGACTGCAGGCCGATCTGAGCATCGAGCTGTCCGACCACGGCGTGATCAAGCGCAAGCACGCCGATTTCGACAACGCCGACGCCGAGCGGCTGTGGCCGCAGCTGGTAGCGGCGGCGCAGGCGCTGCAACCGCCACGGTAAGGCGGTAGCAACTGCCAGCATGCGATGCCAGCGGTCGCGGCCATTCCGCGCCGCTACCGGTCAGATTACATCGGCTAGAAGATGAAAAAGCGGCCATTCTCAACGGCCGCCACCAGTGCCGCCGCGGCGGCGGCCCACCTCACAGCAGCCAGCGCCACAGGCCGTACACCACGAAACCGCTGACAATCGCCGCCAGCGTGTGGCGGCTGAAGAAGGCCACCGCCGCCGCGGCCACGGTGCCGGGCAGGTAGGCATTGCCCGGCGACAGGTCGATGGCCCCCTGCGGCGCCAGCGCCATCGGCACGATCAGCGCGGTCAGCACCGCCGCCGGCACGTAGTGCAGCGCGCGCGACAGCCAGGCCGGGAAGCTCAGCTTGTGGCCGAACACCAGAAAACTCAGCCGGATGCCGTAGGTGACCACGATCATGCCGGCAATGGTCAGCAACAGTTGCAGGCTCATGCCGTCTCCTTCATCTCTGGCTTGCCGCCAGTCGCCAGCCGCTCGGCCAGCACGCCGCCGGCCACCCCGGCCAGCGCCGCCAGCATCAGCCCCAGCTTGAACGGCAGCTCGCGCGCCAGCAGCGCCACCACCCCGGCCAGCAGCGCCGCCACCAGCACCGGCCGCTTTTTCAGCTGCGGCGCGACGATGGCGGCAAAGGTGGCCACCATCGCGAAATCCAGCCCCAGATCGGCGAGGCCCGGCACGCTCTGCCCCAGCAGCACGCCGATCACCGTCCACAGCTGCCAGTTGCCGTACATCGCCAGCGACGAGCCCAGCCAGTACCAGGCGCCGTCGAACTCGTTGTCCTGCTGTCGCAGCTGGTGCTCGACCACGGCGAAGGTCTCGTCGGTGAGCCAGAACGCCAGCGACCAGCGCCAGCGCGCCGGCAGGTGGCGGGCGTAGGGCAGCAAGGTGGCGCTGTACAGTGCGTGGCGCAGGTTGACGACAAAGGTGGTCAGCCAGATCACCGGCAGCGCGGTGCCGCTGCTGATCAGGCTGACGGCGATGAACTGCGACGAGCCGGCGAATACCAGCGCCGACAGCGCCAGCGTCGCCCACGCCGGAATGCCGCTGGCGATCGCCAGCGTGCCGAAGATGACGCCGAACGGCGCGGCGCCGACCAGCATCGGCAGCGAATCGCGGGCACCGGCCAGCAGCGGGGGAAGTCGTTGCGACATGCTTGCTCCACAGCAAAAGGTTGGCCGCATTGTAGGCCGCCGCCGCCGGCGCCGTCTTGAACGATCTTGCGCCGGCTAGCGGCGTACCGCGCGCTGGTACGCCGCCGGCGTCACCCCCAGCGCGGCGCGGAAGGCGCGCGTCAGGTGCGGCTGGTCGGCAAAGCCCAGCTGCGCCGCCACCTGGCCGGGGGCCACGCCCTGCGCCAGCAGCTGGCGCGCACGCGCCACGCGCAGCTGGTTGCGCCACGCCACCGGCGGCAAGCCGAATTCGGCGCGGAAGCTGCGGTTGAGATGCCACGGCGACAGGCCGGCGCTGTCGGCCAGCTGCTGCAGCGACAGGTTGTCGGCGAGGCGGTCGGCCAGCAACGCGCGCACCTGCTGCAGTCGCGGCTGGTCGCGCGCCAGTAGCTGCTCACGCACGCCCATGTGCCGCTGCAGCACGTCGGCAAACACCGCGTACAGCGCGCTCTCGCGCTGCAGCCGGTCGTGGCACTGCGCCAGCAGTGGCTGCAGCAGCGCCAGCCGCCGCGCCAGATCGAGGTCGTAGATCACCGTCTGGCGGAAGAACGGCTCCACCGGGCGTCCGGCCAGCTGGCTGGCGAGGCCGCAGATCAGTGTCGCCGACGGGTAGAAACCGCGATAGCCCCAGCCGGCGGCATCGGCCGATTCGCCGGTGTGCACCTCGCCGGGATTGATCAGCACCAGCGCGCCGACGCCGGCGACGTGCGAGCTGCCGTGGTAGCGGTAGGACTGCGCGCCCAGCGTCAGCGCGTTGACCACGTACTCCTCGTGAAAGTGCGGGGTGAACACCTGCCGGGTGTAGAACGCGTCCAGACACTCCAGCGGCGCGATGTCGTCGGCGCGGAAGTAGCGGGCGTATTCGGCAGGAACGGCGGACATGGTAGCGGCTCGGCAGGGGACGGCCCCATTCTGGCACAGCCGCGGCGGCGGGGGCTTGAACGATCTTGCGGCCAACCCTGCCGCCGGCCGCTTACGAGCCGGCCATGAAGGTACGGATGCCGGAGCCGATGAACTGCACCCCGACGCAGATCAGCAAGAAGCCCATCAGCCGGCCCAGCACCTCGGTGCCGGCGCGGCCCATGCGCGCCGCGATCAGCGTCGACGAGCGCAGCACCAGCCAGGTCACCAGCGCGGTGCTGACGATGGCGAGCATGGTCATGCCGAAGGCAAGCAGCTTCTCGGTGCGGCTGTGCAGTTCGGCAATCTCGGTGGCGATGCCGATCACCACCGCGATGGTGCCGGGGCCGCTGATGCCCGGCATCGCCAGCGGGAAGAAGGAATAGTCCTCGCGGCGGTTGGTCTTCGGCGCCATGCCCGGATCCTGCGACAGGAACAGCATGCGGTAGCCCAGCACCGCCACCACGAAGCCGCCGGCGATACGCAGCGCGCCGAAGGAAATGCCGAACGCGGCCAGGATCAGGTTGCCGGCCAGCAGGCACACCAGCATGATCGCGGCGGCGTAGACGCAGGCCATGCGCGCCTGCTGCGCGCGACGCAGCTCGCTCATGCCCTGCGTCAGCGACACGAACAGTGGGATCTTGGACAGCGGATTGGTGATCACCAGCAGGCTCACCAGCCCGCCAAACAGGAACTGCAGATACAGGGTCTTGAACATCGCTTTTCTTGATCTGGAAATAAGGATCTGGAAACAGGGCCACCTGCCGCCACAAGCAGCGGCAGCAGCAGCGCGGGCGGGCATTGTAGCCAGCCACCGCCGTGGGCGAAACCGGCGGCCCGGCAACGGCCAGCCGCCGGCTGATCGCGCCCGCGCTGCGACATTATGCCGCAGCTGGCGGCGGGGGCTGCATGCTATGCTCGTCACCACTGCCACCTGTCCCCATACACCATGAAAAAAATCGCCCTTGCCGCGCTCGCCGGCCTGCTGTCGCTACCCGCCCTTGCCCATGACTACAGCGTCGGCGCGCTGAAGATTGACCACCCCTACAGCCGCGCGATGCCGGCCAGCAGCCCGACCGCGGCGGTGTTCATGACCATCAGCAACAGCGGTGGCGCCGACCGGCTGCTGGCTGCCAGCACACCGCAGGCGGCGCGCGCCGAGCTGCACCAGCACCTCAACGACAACGGCGTGATGCGCATGCGCGAGGTCAGCGGCGGCATCGAGCTGCCGGCCGCCGGCCAGGTGAAGCTGGCCCCCGGCGGCCTGCACCTGATGCTGCTGCAGGTACCGAAACAGGCGGTCAGCGGCGACCGTTTCCCGCTGCAGCTGCAATTTGAAAAGGCCGGCAAGGTCACCGTGGAAGTGAAAGTGGAAAGCGGCATGGCGCCCGTCCATCCCGCCGGCCACTAAGCTCCCCACTCCCGCCCGGCACCACGCCGGGCGGCATCCGGCCAGCGCCCCGTTACGGCCAACGTTGGCCGCAAGCCCCGCCCCGGCCGCAACTATTCACAAACCGCCGCTTCGCCAACGACATAATCGTTTTTCATATTATTTCTCCGCTACACTCGAGCAACGACTCTAGCCTGCGGAAGAACACCATGAAAATATCGCAACGCCTAGGCCTGCTGATCGCACTGGCCATCGGCGGCCTGCTGATCCTCGCCGTCACCAGCTTCCTGCAGCTCAACCGCGTCTACACCGAGCTGGAAAACATCAGCGACAACGTGATGCCGAGCATGCAAACCCTGGCCGCCTTCGACAGCGCGCTGCTGGAACAGCGCAACTCGCTGCTGGCGCACATCCTCAGCAGTGACGACAGCAAGATGGGCGAGATCGCGCAGTCCTTCGCCGAGCACGGCCAGCATGCCGCCGCCGCGCTGGACAAGTACGCGCCGATGATCGTCAACGAGCAGGACCGCGACTACCACGGCAAGCTGAAGGAGGGTCTCGCCGAGCTGGGCCGCGTCTACGCGCCGATCCTCGACGCCTCGCGCAGCAACCGCAAGGAAGAGGCGCAGGTGATGGCCAACAGTGCGCGGGTGATTTTCCAGCGCATCAACGGCATCTCCAAGCAGCACACCCAGTTCAACCAGCAGCTGGCCGATAGCGCCAAGCAGCACGCCATCGACGTCAACCAGCAGGCGAAGCTGATTGCCGCCACGGTGGCCGCGGTCGCCATCCTGCTGCTCTGTTTCAGCGGCTGGCGCACCTACCGCCAGGTGGTGGGCAGCGTCAGCCGCGCGCAGCAGAGCATCCGCCAGCTGGCCGAGACGCTGGATTTCACCACCCGCTGCGAGGTGCAGGGCAAGGATGAGATCGCCCTGATGCTGGGCGCCTTCAACCAGCTGATCGCCAAGATGCAGGATAGCTTGCGCACCATGATCACCGCCGCGCGCGACGTGTCGCAGTCGGCCACCGAGCTGGCCGGCTCCGCCAGGCAGGTCGCCGCCGGCTCCTCCGCGCAGAGCGAATCCGCCGCCACCATGGCGGCGGCGCTGGAACAGATCACCGTCAGCATCAACCATGTCGCCGACCGCGCCATCGAGGCTAACCACCTGGCGCAGGACACCGGCGCGCGCGCGCAGCAGGGCGAGCAGGTGATCGGCGACACTACCCAGTCGATCGAGAGCATCGCCGGCGCCGTGGACAGCGCCTCCAGCGAGATGGCGCAACTGGTGGCACGCACCCGCGACATCGCCACCGTGGTCAGCGTGATCAAGGACGTCGCCGAGCAGACCAACCTGCTGGCGCTGAACGCGGCGATCGAGGCCGCCCGTGCCGGCGAGACCGGGCGCGGCTTTGCCGTGGTCGCCGACGAGGTGCGCAAGCTGGCCGAGCGCACCGCGCTGTCGACACAGGAGATCGCGCAGATCATCAACGCGATCCAGAGCGTGTCCGGCTCCGCTGCCGAGCGGATGCAGGGCGCGGTCCACAACGTGGCAAACGGCGTCGGCGAAGCGGCCAAGGCGCGCAGCACCATGCAGTCGATTTCCGATGTCGCCGGCCAGAGCCGGCATCTGGTCGGCGAGATCAGCAGCGCCATCCGCGAGCAGGGCAGCGCCGCCAACAGCATCGCGCAGCAGGTGGAAACCGTGGCGCAGATGGCGGAGGAGAATTCCGCCGCCGCCGGCCACGTCACCGAGCTGGCCAACCGCCTGCAGGGCCTGTCGCAGGGCATGGAACAGGAAGTGTCGGTGTACCGCGTCTGAGCCGGTAGCGCCCACGCAAAAGGGCCGCCCGGTGGGCGGCCCTGCTCATGACCGGCGCGACGCTTACTGGCCTTGCTGCATCAGGCGGCGGGTGGCCAGCGCGGTGTCGGTGTAGTCGGTGAACACGCCGTCCACGCCGGCGGCAAAGTACAGGCGGTACTCTTCCGCCGGCTTGTCCATGAAGTTGGCCGCTAGGTGCTTGGCCTCGTTGCGGAAGGTGTAGGGGTGCACCACCAGCCCCAGCTTGTGTGCGTCGCGGATCACGCTGCTGGGCTCCAACAGCGTCATGTCGCGCTGGTCGACCACCTTGTCGCCGTTGACGTCCACCGCCTTGCCGGCCTTGTCGGTCATCGCCTGCCAGCTGATCAGGTACGGCTTCCACGGGCCGATGCCGTCGGCGAAGCGACGGACCTCCTTCAGCCCGGCCGGGGTCAGCATGTCGGCGTAGGTGCGCGCGTCGCCGGCCACCACGTGGTCATAGGGGCGGATCGTGTCGATGCTGCCATCGGCCCGCACGTCGTTGGCGTCCAGCAGGTACACCAGCTTGTTCGGGGTCAGCTTGCGCAGCGTCTTGAGGTTGGCCGCCTCGAACGACTGGATGAATACCGGCGCCGCCTTGCGGTTCAGCCGGTACTTGGCCAGTGCCGCCACCAGCGGCTGCTCCAGCGCCAGGCCCTGCTGCTGGTGCCAGGTCGGGTGCTTGGTTTCCGGATAGATGCCGATCTCGCGGCCCAGCGTCTGCGATTGCTGTGCGCGCAGCGCCAGCACCTCGTCGAAGGTCGGGATCAGGAACTGGCCGTCAAACGCCTTGCTGCGGTCGGCGCGTGGCTGCACCGCGCGCAGGGTCTTGATCTCGGCGAGGGTGAAGTCGCTGGCAAACCAGCCCTCTTCCTCGACGCCGTCCACCTTCAGCGTGCGCTTGCGCGCGGCGAATTCCGGATGCAGGGCGACGTCGGTGGTGTCCTTCAGGTTCGGCTCGTGGCGCGCGATCAGCACGCCGTCCTTGGTGCTGACCAGATCCGGCTCGATATAATCCGCGCCCAGCTCGATCACCTTCGCGTATCCTTCCAGGGTATGGTCCGGCAGGTAGCCGGACGCGCCGCGGTGCGCCACCACCAGCGGCGGCTTGCCGTCCAGCGTCGGGAACGGGGATGGGCCGGCGGCCAGCACGGGCCCCGACAGCAGGATGGCCAGCAACGGCAGGCGCAAAGGCATGGTCTTCATTGGGTACACTCCCTGAACAGCGTCAATGTGAAATCGCTGCCGCAGCGTGACAGAACAACATGACATTTTATTGACCGCAACATGTAACGGCGATGACAGCGCCCCGCCCTGTCCGCGCCGTGCCCCGAATACTGCTGAGACATGCGTCCATTTTCGATGAGATTCCGCCTGCGCCCCGGCCTGCTGCTGGGGGTGATCCTGCTGGTCGGCCTGGCCGGGCTGTGGCAGCTGGCCAACAACGCCGCCGACAAGGTCGACGAGGAAGTCGCCGCCCTCACCCGCAAGACCCTGCAACAGGAGCTGCTGCGCCAGCGCAAGACGCTGGGCCAGGCGCTCAACGACTACGCGGTGTGGGACGAGATGTACCGCCAGAGCCAGTCGCCGCAGATGGACCGCGCCTGGCTTGCGGCCAACCTGACCGGCTCGGTGTACCAGAACCTGGATGTCGACATCGCGCTGCTGCTCGACCCCGCCGCCGGCGTGCTGTACGCGTTGGACCGCGGCGTGGTCAGCCCGCAGCCGCAACGGCTGCTGCAGCTGGAGCCGCGGCAGTGGCAGAACCTGCTGCGCCAGGCCGACCGTTACGACCCGCAGCAAGCCAGCGCCGGCCCCAGCCTGCTGCTGCGCCAGCAACACGGCAACAGCCTGACCGGCCAGCCGCAGACCGCCATCTATCTGGTGGCGATCCAGCGCATCGCGCTGGAGTCCGGCGCCTCGCCCGACAGCCGCGCGCGCTACCTGCTGTTCGCGCGCGCGCTGGACCAGCGCCTGCTGCAGGACATGGCGGCCAGCAACTCGCTGCGCCGGCTGTCGCTGAACTTCTCCGCCACGCCGCAGCACAGCGCGGCACTGGCGCTGGAAAACAGCCAGGGCCAGACCCTGGGGCTGCTGGAATGGGACAACGAACGCCCCGGCGATGCGGTACTGCAGCGGCTGCTGCCGCAGAGCCTGCTGTTGCTGGCCTTCATGCTGCTGCTGTCCGGACTAATCGTGCGCGCCGGCTACCTGCAACAGCAGGCCAACGTGCGCCGCTCGCAGCGGCTGGAACAGCAGGGTCGCGCGCTGCAGCAGCTGGTGGCGGCGCGCCATAGCGAGACGCAGGTGCTGCAGGAGTACATCGACGAGATCCTGCCGCTGCTGGCGCAGACCCTCGGCGTCAGCCGCGTCAGCGTGTGGCAGTTCAGCGCCGACCAGCAGAGCCTGCACTGTCTCGCCGGCGTCGATACCGGCGACAGCCTGCGCTTCAGCGGCGACGTGCTGCAGCTGGAGCAGCACCCCGACTACTTCGACGCGCTGCGCGAACAGCGCTACCTCAGCAGCGTACAACCGCTGCAGGACGAACGGCTGCTGTCGCTGCGTGCCCATCTGGCGGAACGCGACATCAAGGCCATGCTCGACGCCAGCATCATGGTCGGTGGCCTGCAGCACGGCATCATCTGCGCCGAGAGCCGCACCCTGCGCCGCGCCTGGCGCCAGGAAGACGTCAACTTCATCTGCTCCGCCGCCGACATCATCGCGCTGGTGATGGAGTCCTCCGCCCGGCTGCAGGCCGAGGGTGAGCTGTACCGCCAGTTCTACTACGACCGCTTCACTGGTCTGCCCAACCGCTCGCGACTGCAGATGCAGCTGGGCGAACTGATCCAGCAGCGCGAAAACAGCCAGGCGCGCGACAAGCGCCCGATCGGCTGCATGATGCTGTCGCTGGAAGGCCTCGCCAACATCAACGAGCTGTACGGCCGCGACAGCGGCGACCAGCTGATACGCCTGCTCGGCGAACGGCTGGAGAAGCTGGCGCGCAACGGCGAGATGGTGGCGCGCCACGCCGACAACCGCTTTGCCATGCTGCTGCTGGACGAAGACGAGCTGAGCATCAGCCACCGTACCGACACACTGTGCGACCAGCTGCGGCAACCGCTGTTCCTGCAGGAACAGCAGCTGTTCCTGCGCCTGAGCACCGGCCTCAGCATCTATCCGCACGACACCATCCATGCCGACGGCCTGCTGGAACACGCCGAGCTGGCGCTGCAGATCTCGCGCAACGACCCGGCCGGCAACTGGGTGCGCTTCCGCCCGGAGATGAACGACAACTGGCGCCGCCGCCACCACATCCAGAACGACCTGCGCCAGGCGGTGGCGCGCGGCGAACTGAGCCTGCACTACCAGCCGTACGTATCGCTGAAGAACGGCCGCGTCGCCGGCGCCGAGGCACTGGTGCGCTGGGAACACCCCAACCTCGGCCGCATCCCCCCGACCGACTTCATCCCGCTGGCGGAGGAAACCGGGCTGATCAAGGACATCGGCGAGTGGGTGCTGGGCGAGGCCATCCGCCAGGCGGTGCAGTGGCGCGCGCGCTACCTCAGCCAGTTCGTGATCTCGGTCAACGTGTCGCTGGTGCAGCTGGAGGACGCGCGCTTTGCCGAGGTGGTTGCCAGCCAGCTGGCCACCCACCACCTGCCCGGCGACGCGCTGGAGCTGGAGGTGACCGAGGGACTGGCGCTGCGCAACACGCCGACCATCGACAGCAACCTGCACAAGCTGCGCGCGCAGGGCATCGGCATCGCCATCGACGATTTCGGCACCGGCTACGCCTCGTTCAGCTACCTGCGCCGCTTCCCCACCGAGAAGCTGAAGATCGACAAGCAGTTCCTCGACCAGGTGCCGGACAGCGTCGGCGGCAGCAATCTGGTGCGCATGATCGTGGCGATGGGGCACACCCTCGGCGCCTCGGTCACCGGCGAAGGCATCGAGAACATCCGCCAGGCGCGCTTTCTGGCCGAGCATGGCGGCGATTACGCGCAGGGCTACCTGATCAGCCGCCCGCTGCCGGCCGGCGACATGGAGCGTTTCCTGATCGACAATCCGACGCTGGCGCTATAGCCGGCGGCGGCACCGTCGGTAAATGTAAGCAAACGTTGCAAAGATGTAACATGGTGCAAAGCAACATTGTCGGACAATCGCGCAGCGTGCTTCCCCAATGCACCGGCTTGATGCACACTGGCCCTGCGTTTGCACCGCTGCCTCCACGCACAGCGCCAGGTTTACACAGATAGCCGGGTGATGGAGGAGAAAATACAGCTCTTCAAAGAGCCACGACACAACAACACAGAGATATTGCGAAGCAAGGTAGCGGTGCAGCGTCCCTTCGGGTTTCCCCCTCTCGTATTCAGCATTACCATGGCCTTTTTGCTTGCGGCCAACCTTCATGAGCTCTGACACTTCCCCGCTGTTGCCCGTTGTCGCCATCCGCTATTGCACCGGCTGTCGCTGGCTGTTGCGTGCCGCCTGGATGGCGCAGGAACTGCTGACCACCTTTGAAAAGGAACTCGGCGAAGTCGCGCTGCAACCGGGCAGCGGCGGCGTGTTCCAGGTGCGCGTCGACGGCGACCTGCTGTGGGACCGCGCCCGCGACGGCGGTTTTCCCGACATCAAGCAGCTGAAACAGCTGCTGCGCGACCGCATCGCGCCGGACAAGGGTCTCGGCCACAGCGAACGCGGCGGCTGACACCCGATTGGCGGCCAGGTGAGCACCCAGCGCAAGATCATCCACATCGATTGCGACTGCTTTTTCGCCGCGGTGGAGATGCGCGACAACCCGGCGTGGCGCGACATCCCGCTCGCCGTCGGTGGCCAGCCGGGACAGCGCGGCGTGATCGCCACCTGCAACTACGAGGCGCGCCGCTACGGCGTGCACTCAGCAATGCCATCGTCGCTGGCACTGCGCCGCTGCCCGGCGCTCCTGATCGTGCCGCCGGACTTTGCCCGCTACAAGCAGGCCAGCCTCGCGGCGCAGGCGATCTATCACCGCTATAGCAGCCTGATCGAGCCGCTGTCGCTGGACGAGGCCTACCTCGATGTCAGCGGCCAGCCGCACTGCCACGGCAGCGCCAGCCTGATGGCGGCAGAAATCCGCACCGCCATCCGCGACGAGGTCGGCATCACCGCCTCTGCCGGCATCGCCCCCAACAAGTTTCTCGCCAAGATCGCCAGCGACTGGAACAAGCCCGACGGGCAATGGCTGGTGCGCCCGCAGGATGTCGCCGCCTTCGTCGAGACCCTGCCGGTGGAAAAGATCTGGGGCGTCGGCGCCGTCACCGCCGCCAGGCTGAAGGCACAGGGACTGCACAGCTGCGGCGACCTGCAGCGGCTGCCGCTGCTGGAAATGCTGCAGCGCTTCGGCAAGTTCGGCAAAACCCTGTATGACCTGTCGCGCGGCATTGACCACCGCGCAGTGGAGCCCTCGCGCGAGCGCAAATCGGTGAGCGTGGAGGAAACCTACCCCCGCGACCTACCCGATCTCGCCAGCTGTGAAACCGAACTGGCACCGCTGCTGGTGCGGCTGGCACAGCGGCTGCAGCGCCTCGGCACGCCGGCGTTTCGCGGCCTCAACGTCAAGATCAAGTTTGCCGACTTCAGCCAGACCACGGTCGAGCTGGCTGGGCAAACGTTGGCCGCAGAAGTATTCCAACAGCTGCTGCACACCGGCTTCGCCCGCGGCAACAAGCCGGTGCGCCTGCTCGGCGTCGGCGTGCGTATGCGCGAGGACAGCCCGGCGGCGCAGCAGCTACCGCTGTTCGAAGATGGGCTGCCGTAGACGGCAAAACAGCCATCCGCCGCGAGGCTGGATGGCTGTCGGGTGACACCGCCGCTATCGCTTAGTGCGGCAGGAACTTGCGCAGCGCCTGCTCGCGGTCGTGCCACATGCGCGCCACGCTGGCACGCTGCGCCAGCCGCTCGTGGTACTGCGGCGGCAGCGGCAGACTGGCCAGCGGATCGTGGCCCAGCAGCGTGCTACCAAGGTAGCCCAGATGCGGCAGCGCCACCGCCAGCGCGATGTCGGCGACGGTGAAATCGTCACCGCACAACCAGTTGCCCTCCGGCACCATGCGTCGCGCCAGCGCGGCGGCACCACGCGCCAGGCTGGCCGCCGTGTCGGCCTTGTCCTGCTCCGACAGCGGCGCACCGAACAGCGCGTGGCGCACCAGCGGCGCGCTGGCGGCGATCAGGTACTGCTCGATCAGCAGCGCCAGTTCACGGGCGCGGGCGCGGCCGTTGGTCGACGGCGGCAGCAGCGACAGCGTCGGGTAGGCATCCTCCAGCCACTCCACGATGGCACCGGATTCGGCCAGCTTGAAGCCATTGATGTCGACGTAGGGAATCTTGCCCATCGGGCTGGCCGCCAGCACCGCCTCGTCCTGCGACGGGCGCTGCGGCCGTTCCTCGAAGTTGACGCCCTTTTCGAGCAGGGCCACCTTGGCCTTGTTGTACCAAGGCGACAGCGCGGAACCGTACAGGATGATCATGCGGAAACTCCAATAATTGCTGGTGGCGCCATTATGGCATCACTTGGCCGCGCTGCGCGCCGTCGCCCAGCGCTCGATGGCCTGGCGGATCACCGGCAGCCCTTCGCGCGCCACCTTCTCGCCTTCCAGCATCGCCGCGCCGCGCTCGTCAAAATCGGCGGAGCCGATGTGCAATACCCGCGGCCGCAGCGTGACGTTGGCCTGCTTCAGCTCCTGCGCCAGCGCCGCCTGGCTCATGATGTTGAGGCTCTGGTCGAGCAAACTGAGGAAGCCGAGCGCGCTCTTGCCGGTGGGCTTGGCCGAGATGTCGACCGCGATCACGATGTCGGCACCCATCTCGCGGGCGGCGATCACCGGCACCGGGCTGGTCAGCCCGCCGTCGACATAGCGGCGGCCATTGATGGTCACCGGCTGGAACACGTTGGGAATCGCCGCCGAGGCGCGCACCGCGGTGCCGGTGTCGCCGCTCTTCAGCACCACCCGCGCGCCGCTGTCCAGATCGGTGACCACCGCGCCAAAGCGGCGCGTCAGCTGCTCGATCTTCTTGCCGTCCACCTGCTGGTTGACCATCGCCGCCAGTTTCTCGCCCTTCAGGAAACCGGAGGTGGAGAAGGTGAAGTCGCGCAGGTCGCTCTCGTTGATGCGCAGCGCACGGTAGCGCAGCGCCTCGCCGTCGACACCGGAGGCATAGATGGCGCCGACGATGCTGCCGGCACTGGTGCCGGTGATGATGTCCGGCACGATGCCGTTCTGCTCCAGCACGCGGATCACGCCGACATGGGCGAAGCCCTTGGCCGCGCCGCCGCCCAGCGCCAGCGCGACTTTCGGTTTCAGTACCGGTTTCGGGACCACTACCACCGGTGGGGTCGGCGTGGTGCACGCCGCCAATAAAAAAATTGCAGCACTGGCTGCAATTCTGGACACAGACCACATGGGCAAGGCTCTCACTGCTTGGGTGGGGAACGACTGAATTCGATCACCTGACTGCCGTCAGCCAGTATGGTCGGCTTTTTCTTCGGCTGCGCCTTCCAGGCGTGGCCGTACAGCACTTCGTAGGTTGCCGGCAGCTGGCCGTCGCGGCGCCGGGTTTCGTAGGCGTCGCAGATCCGCTGCCAGGTGTGCTTGCCCATCAGACCACGATTGCGGCCGGCAGTTGCATTGTGGGCGCCGATCGCCTTCAGATCGTGCATCACCTCGCGCACGCTGTCGTAGGTCATCACGATCTTTTCCATGTCCATCACCGGCTCGGAGAAGCCGCAGTGCATCAGCGCATCGCCCAGATCGTGCATGTCGATGAACTGGTTGACGTGGGTGGCGCCGTCCACCGCGCCGAAGGCGGCGCGCAGCTCGGTCAGCGTGTCCGGCCCCAGCGTCGAGAACATCACCATGCCCTCCGGCTTCAGCACGCGCTGGAATTCGGCGAACACGCTGTCCGGCACGTTGACCCACTGGATCGCCAGATTGGACCAGATCATGTCGACGCTGTGGTCGGCCAGCGGCAGGCGCTCGACATCGGCGCACAGCTGCCACGGCGCCGGACGGCGGAACAGGCGGCCGAGCATGCCCTGGCCGTCGCGCTGCTTCTCGCGCGACGCACACAGCATGCCGTGCGCCAGGTCCAACTCCAGCACCCGCGCCTGCGGATAGCGCTGGCGCAGCATCGCCGCGCCGTAGCCGGTGCCGCTGCCGGCGTCGAGGATCACCGCCGGTTGCAGCTTGATGTAGTCGAGACGCTCGGCCATGCGGTCGGACACCTCGCGCTGCAGCACCGCGGCGGAGTCGTAACTGGTGGCCGCCCGCTCGAACGAGGCGCGAACGCGGTCTTTGTCGGTGTAAAACGCTTCGCTCATGCGTGCTGTTCCAGGTGTAGTCGCAGGGCTTCGACAAAGTCCGTTTCATGCGACAGAAACGGTGCGTGCGAAGCCTGGGGAAAGTCGTAAAAAGTGGCGTCGGCCAGCTGCTCGGCCAGCCAGCGCCCGGCCCCGCTCGGGGTGATCGCGTCGCGCGCGCCGTAGAACAGGCCGACCGGACAGGCGATGGTCGGTGCCAGCGCGCGCGCGTCGGCATGCAGCAGGCAGTGCAGCGCCGGCAGCAGGCCCTGCGGCCGGCCGTGGGCAAACAGCTGCGCCTTCAGCGCCTTCAGCGTGTCGCGTGCCGCCGGCGCGCCCATCATCTGCAGCGCGAGGAAGCGCTCCAGCGTCAGCTCGAACGCGGTGTCGAGATTGGCGCCGACGCCCTCGATCGCCGCGCGCGCCTGCGCGTGCGGCCAAGCTTCGTCGCGCACGAAGCGCGGGCTGGTGGCGACCAGCGCCAGGCTGCGCACCTGCTGCGGATGCTGCGCCGCCCAGTGCTGCGCGATCAGGCCGCCGAGCGACCAGCCGAGCAGGTGCACCGGCAGCGGGAAGTGGCCGGCGAGCGCGTCGGCAATCGCCGCCGCGTCAAAGTGCGCGGCCGCGGCGCTGGCACCGTGGCCGGGCAGGTCCACCAGGTGCAGGCAGAAGTCGGCTTCAAGGTTGGCCGCAACGCGCTCGAACACGCCGCCGTGCAGCCCCCAGCCGTGCAGCAGCACCAGATCCGGGCCACGGCCGCGGGATTCTATAAACAGGGTCATCGACTAGTGCAAATGGGGCAAAACCCGATTTTCGCAATAGCGCGCCGAGAAAGAAAGCCCGTTGCACTCATGCCAGCGACGGCAGCAAACCATCGCCGGCGTGGGCCAGCTCCTGCTGCATGCCGGCCAGCCGCGGCCAGTCCAGCTCCGCCGCCGGAGCCGGCCGCGCAAAGTAGTAGCCCTGCAGCCGCGGGCAGCCGAGCTGGCGCAAGGTCTGTACCTGCAGCATGGTTTCCACCCCTTCCGCCACCACGTCCAGCCCCAGTGCCGCCGCCAGCGCCAGGATGGCGCGCACGATGGCGGAGGATTCCTCGTGGCAGTGGATGTCGCGCACGAAGGCCTGGTCGATCTTGAGCACGTCGAAGTGGTAGCGGTGCAGGTAGGACAGCGCCGAGTAACCGGTGCCGAAGTCGTCCAGCGCCAGGCAGATGCCGCGTTCCTTCAGCTGCCGCATCACCTCGATCGCCACGTCCGGCACGTCGATCAGCGCGCTTTCGGTGATTTCCAGGTGCAGCGTGCCCACCGGCAACGCGTGCCGCTGCATCAGCTCCTGCAGCCAGCCGACCAGCCCCGGATCGTGGAAGTGCGCCGAGGACAGGTTGATGTGCAGGCACACCGCGTGGTCGATGCGGCCGCTGCCGTACCACTGCGCCAGCTGCGCGCAGGCGTGCTCGATCATGTAGCGGTCCAGCTTCAGGATCAGGCCGCTCTCCTCCGCCATCGGCAGGAACACGCCCGGCGCGATCAGGCCGCGTTGCGGATGGTGCCAGCGCACCAGCGTCTCGAAGCCGGCCAGTTTGCCGCTGTGGCTGTCCACGATCGCCTGGTAGTAGGGCACAAGTTCGTGACGGTTTTCCAGCGCGTGGCGCAGCTCGGCTTCCAGCGCCAGCTGGTCGGCCTGGTTGCGGCGCAGCTCGTGGTTGAACAGGGTGTAGCCGTGGCGACCGCGCTGCTTGGTGCGGTACATCGCGTGGTCGGCGTCGCGCAGCAGGTCCTCCGCGCGCGAGTAGTGTTCCTTGTCGGCCAGCACCAGGCCGACGCTGACGGTGGTGAACAGCTCGCGCCCGGACAGCATGATCGGACGCTCGAATTCGCCGACCAGGCTCTGCGCCAGCCGCTCGCACTCTTCCAGCGAGTCGACGCCGGACAGCAGCACCGCGAACTCGTCGCCGCCGAGGCGGGCCAGGAAATCGGCATAGCCGAGGCAGCTGCGGATGCGCTGCCCGGCCTCGGTGAGCAGGTGGTCGCCGGCAAGATGGCCGAGGGTGTCGTTGACCAGCTTGAAGCGGTCGAGGTCGATGAACACCACCGCGAAGCGCTGCGTCGGATCGAGCTGGAACTGGTCCCAGTTGCGCTTCAGCACGCGCGAGAAGTAGCTGCGGTTGGGCAACTTGGTCAGCGGATCGTGCAGGCTGTCGTGCTGCAGCTGGGCGTTGACGGCATCCAGCTCGTTGGTGCGCTCCAGCACGCGCTGCTCCAGGTCGGCATAGGCGCGCTGCAGGTCGTCCAGCGCCTGCACCCGCGCCAGCGCGCTGCCGATGTGGTTGGCGACGAACTCCAGCAGTTCCTGGTCGCGGTAGGAGTAGCGCACGCTCGGCTCGTAGCTCTGCACCGCCAGCACACCGCGCAGTTCGTTGCCGCTGTACAGCGGCACCCCCAGCCAGCTGACCGGCACCGCGATGTCGTGATCGTCGCTGGCCAGCAGCACATGGCCACTGGCTTCGGCCAGCAGCAACGGCCGGCCGCTGTGCAGCACCTGCTCCAGCAGGCCGCGCCCGGGGCGCTGCGGCAGCGGGTCGGTCAGGTACAGGTCGGAACAATAGGGAAAGCTCAGCTCGTTGCGCTCGCTGTCGTGCAGGCACACCATGCAGTTGCTGGCGTCGATGAATTCGGACAGCAGCCGGTGCAGGCCGACGAAAAAGGCCTCCATCGACAGGCTGGTATTGGAGATGTCGCCGATGCGGAACAGCACGCTCTGCAGCTGCTCGGTGCGCTTGCGCTCGGCCACCTCGGCGTGCAGGCGGATATTGATGCCTTCCAGTTCGGCGGTGCGCAGCCACACCTTGCGCTCCAGCTCGGCGCGGTGCGCCAGCCGGTCCAGCGCGCTGGCGATATGGTGGGCGATGAACAGGAAGGCGCTCTGCGCCGCGTCGTCGAAGCGCTGGTGCACGTCGTAGCTCTGCACCACCACCGCACCGACCACCTTGCTGGCGGCATCGAGCAGCGGCACCCCCATCCACCACGACGGCATCAGCCCGGACATCACCACGCCCTGCTGCCGACACAGCTTGTCGATCTCGGCGCCCGACAACAGCATGAAGGAGTGCTGGCGGCACAGCCAGGCGGTCAGCGACAGCGTCTGCCCGCCGCAGGGGAATACCTCGTCCGGTCGCGGCGGCCGCGGCTCCATCACGTCGGCGAAATAGGGGAAGCGCAGTGCGTTGCCGCTCTCGTCCAGCAACGCGATATAGAAGTTGTCGGCCGGCATCAGCCGGCTCACCGCGCGATGCAGACGGCGCAGGAAGTGCTCGACATTCTGCGACTCGTTGGCGAGGCGGTTGATGTCGAGCAGGGTATGGTGGGTGACGCGCGCCGCGCTCAGGTCATTGCTGAGGCTGGCGCTGGTCAGGTGGCCGGTCAGCAGCAACGCCAGCTGCGCGGTGCGCTCGCTGGCGGCGCAGCCATGCCAGAACAGGAAGCCGAGCGGCTGCGCGTGGCTGCCCAGTACTTGGCAGCAGACGGCAGCATCCAGCGGCGGGAGCGGAGCATCCGCCTGCGGCGTCGGCAGGGCGGACACATCCCCCCGCTGCGCCAGGCAGCGCCACGCCTCCCCCAGCTTCCCCCAAACGCTCGCCCCGAGCGGCAGCTGCCAGCAGAACAGGAAATCCAGGGCAGCTTCGGCGGCTTCTTCGGGCGAAAACAGAATATCAGCCGTGCTATTCATACGATTTTGGTTGAGCCCACTACGCGGCCACGCATCGCAACCGCGATTTTATTGTTATAGGGCACACCAGACAGGGCAACGGCAGCGACCGGGTCAGCGCAACAGCCTGACCAGCGCCTGTGCCAGTTGTGAAACGTCCTGCCCGGAATGCGCCGCCGACAGCGACACGCGCAAGCGCGCGGTTCCTGCCGGCACCGTGGGAGGCCTGATGGCGGGAACCCAGATCCCCGAATCCTGTAAATCCCCTGCCATCTGCACGGCAGCCTCGTTGCCGCCAATGATAATCGCTTGAATTGGCATACGGGAAGAGCATAACCGGAAAGAAGTTTCCGCCAGCGCGGCACGCAATGCCGAAATATGCTCTTGTAATAGCAGGCGACGCCACGATTCCTGTTCGATCAGCTGCAAACTGGCCAGCACCGCCGCCGCCTGCGCCGGCGGATGGGCGGTGGTGAAGATATAGGTGCGCGCGCGGTTGACCAGCCAGTCGATCAGCTGGCGGCTGCCGGCGACAAAGGCGCCGGCCACCCCGGCAGCCTTGCCCAGCGTGGCCATGTACACCACGCGCGGGTGCTGCAGCGCGTGTTCGACCAGCGCGCCGCGGCCGTTGCCGAGGATGCCGAAACCGTGCGCGTCGTCGAGATAAAGCCATGCGTCATAGCGCTCCGCCAGCTGCAGCAGCTCCGTCAGCGGCGCTTCGTCGCCTTCCATGCTGTACACCGCGTCCACCACGATCAGCCGCGATTGCGCTGGCGTGTTTTGCAACAACTGCGCCAGATGCGCCAGATCGTTGTGGCGAAAGCGCTTGAATTCGGCGCGCGACAGCTGGCAGGCGTCGTTGAGCGAGGCGTGGTTGAGCTTGTCGGCGAAGATGGCGTCGCCGCGGCCGACCAGGCTGCTGACCACGCCAAGGTTGGCCGCATAGCCGGAGCCGAACAGCAGCGCCGCCTCGCAGCCGACAAACTCGGCCAGCGCCTCCTCGGCCTGCTGCTGGATGGCGAAGTGGCCGGCCACCAGCGCCGAGGAGCCGCCGCCGACGCCCCACATCTCGATCGCCTCGCGCATCGCCGCCTTCAGCGCCGGATGATTGGCGAGGCCGAGATAGTCGTTGCTGGCGAAGGCCAGATAGTCGCGGCCGCCGATGCTGACGCGCGGCCCCTGCGGGCTGTCCAGTACCGCGCGCTGGCGCAGGCGGTGTTCGGCCTGCAGTTGCGACAGCGCGCCGGCGAGTTGATCGGGACGCATGCGGCCAACCTTTCCTTGCTTGTATTGATGAAAAAAAAGCACCCGCCAGTGGCAAGGTGCTTTTCGATGCCATGGCGGCAGTTTACAGCGGCTGCAGGCCCAGCTTGTCCATCAACGCGCGGTCGGCGTCGACGTCCGGGTTGCCGGTAGTCAGCAGCTTGTCACCGTAGAAGATGGAGTTGGCGCCGGCGAGGAAGCACAACGCTTGCATCGCTTCCGGCATCTCGCGACGGCCGGCGGACAGGCGGATATAGCTCTTCGGCAGCGTCAGCCGCGCCACGGCGATGGTACGCACGAACTCGGTCCAGTCCAGCGACTCGGCGCCGTCCAGCGGCGTACCGGTCACCTGCACCAGATTGTTCACCGGCACCGATTCCGGCTGCGGGTCGAGGTTGGCCAGCTGCAGGATCAGCCCGGCGCGCTGCTCGCGGGTCTCGTTCAGGCCGACGATGCCGCCACAGCACACCGACAGCCCGGCGCCGCGCACCTTGCCCAGCGTGGCGAGGCGGTCTTCGTAGTCGCGGGTCTGGATGATGTCGGCGTACTTGTCCGGCGCGGTGTCCAGATTGTGGTTGTAGTAGTCGAGGCCGGCATCCTTCAGCTTCTCGGCCTGGCCGTCTTTCAGCAGACCAAAGGTGGCACAGGTCTGCAGCCCCAGCGCCTTCACTCGCTGCACCATGTCCAGCGTCTTTTCCAGGTCGGCATCCTTCGGGCCGCGCCAGGCGGCGCCCATGCAGAAGCGGCCGGCGCCGTTGGCCTTGGCGTGGCGCGCGGCGTCCACCACCTCGTCCACCGTCATCATCGGCTGGTTTTCCACCGCCGTTTCATGGTGCACCGACTGCGGGCAGTAGCCGCAGTCCTCCGGACAGCCGCCGGTCTTGATCGACACCAGCGTCGACAGCTGCACGCGGCTGGGGTCGAAGTGCTGGCGATGGACTTCCGCGGCACGGAACACCAGCTCCATGAATGGCAGGTCGTACAGCGCCTCGATTTCCTGCTGGCTCCACAGCGCGGATTCGGGGTGCAGGGTGGTGGGACGCTGGAATTGGATGGTGGCCTGGGTCATGGTGGGCTATCGTCACTGTCTGAGAGTAAAAACTGGGCGAATCTTGCGCGAGGGCCGACCATGCTGTCAAACGTGATTGCGGCATTGCTTAACAACTGCCTTGTTTTTGAGCAGCATTGCCAGCTGTGCGGCCAACGTCCCTGTGCCGGCGGCGTCTGCGACGCCTGTACCGCCGTGCTGGCGAGTCCCGCCGCCACGCGTTGCCCGATATGCGCCGTGGCAGCGGCCAGTAGCCTGGTGCCTTGCGGCCATTGCCAGCGCGCGGCGCCGGCGTTTGCGCGCCTGCACGCCGCCTACGGCTACGGCTACCCGCTCGACGGCCTGATCGGCGCCTGTAAATACAGCCGCCAGCCGGCGCTGCAGGGCGCGCTCGCCAGCCTGTTGCGGCTGCAGCTGCAACGCACGCCGCAGCGGCCGGAAATCGACCTGGTGGTCGCGGTGCCACTGGCGCCGGCACGGCTGGCGGAACGCGGTTTTAACCTGCCGGATGCCCTGGCGCAGGCAGTCGCTGCTACAATCGGCGGCCGCATCGCCCACGACTTGTGTGTGCGCAAACGCAACACTGCGCCGCAGGCCGCACTCGACCGCCGCCAGCGGTTGCGCAATGTGCGCGATGCTTTTTGCGTAAAACGCCGCTGTGACGGGCTTTCCATCGCCATCGTCGATGACGTCGCCACCACCGGTGCCACCCTCGATGCGCTGGCCAAGGCACTGCAAAAAGCGGGCGCAAAACGGGTCGAAGCCTGGGTGCTTGCCAGGGCCTCCGACCACAAAATTTGACCAACCTGTTGATTTACCGGATTATTCACCCCGCAACGATGTTTACTGTTGTTCTCTACCAGCCGGAAATACCGCCCAATACGGGCAATATTATTCGACTCTGTGCCAACACCGGCTGTGAACTGCACTTGGTCAAACCGCTGGGTTTTCCGCTCGAAGACGCCAAACTGAAACGCGCCGGACTCGACTATCACGAGTACGCCCGCATGGTGGTTCACGAGAACTGGGAAGCCTGTCTGGCCCACCTTGGCCCGCGCCGCATCTTCGCGGCCACCACCAAGGGCGCCACGCGGCACGACCGCATCGCCTTCCAACCCGGCGATGTTTTGCTGTTCGGACCTGAATCACGCGGCTTGCCCCAGGAAGTACTGGACAGTCTCCCGACTGACCAGCGGGTGCGGTTGCCGATGCGGGCCGAATCACGCAGTCTCAATCTCTCTAATGCTGTCGCTGTCCTCGTCTTCGAGGCCTGGCGTCAACACGGTTTTGCCGGAGGGATCTGAGCCAGTTCACTGAGTTGGCGCAACAGCATAGGAGAGGTTCATGCGACCTTTTTACCGATGGCTGTGGCTTGCGTTCATCAGTGCTGTACTGGTGGCCTGTACCACCGTCAGACCGGCAACTGCCACCCAGACAGCCAAGGTCACGACCAAAAAATCGCCTGCCAAAACGGGCGCCTACTTTCAGAATGACGGCCCGGGCAGCAACATCCCGGTTAACCTGGACCTGGTTCCGGACGCCGTTCCCCAGGCAGAACCGCTGATCGCTGCGGCCAACCTGCCCTACACCGCGCTGGGCATGAGCTTCCGCCCGGACAAGAGCGCCAAGCCTTACCGCAAGACCGGCCGCGCATCCTGGTACGGCAAACAGTTCCACGGTCGCAAGACCAGCTCCGGCGAGCGCTACGACATGTTCGCGATGACCGCGGCGCATCCGACGCTGCCGATCCCGAGCTATGCCCGCGTCACCAATGTCAGCAATGGCGAATCGGTGATCGTGCGCATCAATGACCGCGGTCCGTTCCACAAGAGCCGGCTGATGGACCTTAGCTACGCCGCTGCCCACCGTCTGGGCTACGTCAACCGCGGCTCGGCCGAGGTTCTGATCGAGCGCGTGTTCCCGGTCAAGGGCAGCGAACGCATCGCCACCAAGCCGCCCGCAATGCAGGCTGCCGCCAGCGATCCGCTGTACCTGCAGCTGGGCAACTTCTCGCGACTGGCCCGTGCCGAGGCCGAGCTGAAAAAGCTGCTGGCCGACGACAGCCTGCACGACGACAAGCTGGCCATCGTCAATCACGAGGGCATCTACAGCATCCGCATGGGTCCGTTCCAGGGCGACCACGAAGCGCTGGCCGTCGCCAATGCACTCAGCGTGGCGCCGGTGATCACCCGCTAAGCCCGCTGCACCAGTACCAGCACCGCCTGCCTACCTCCGCGTAGCCGGGCGGTTTTTCATGGTGCCGGCGCCAGGCCAATGCCGGCCGCCTTGATCACCGCGGCCAGGGTGGCGAAGTGGCCGGCGATATCCTGCTCGTGCACGTGGGCATAGCCCAGCAGCAGGCCCTGCTGCGCCGGCGCCGCGCCGCGGTAATAGGCGCTCAGCGGCCGGGTGAGGATGCCCTGCTGCAACGCGGCCTCGGCAATGGCGTGATCGTCGCAGCCATCGGGCAAGCCCAGCACCAGGTGCAGGCCGGCGGCGCCGTCATGGATAGGCAGTCGCGCGCCAAAATGCGCGGCGATCGCCGCCAGCAGCGTCTCGCGCCGTAGCGCATAGAGATGGCGCATGCGGCGGATGTGCGACACGAAGTGGCCCTCGGCGATGAAATCCGCCAGCACCGCCTGCGTCAGGTACTGCCCGCCGCGGAACATCTCCGACAGCCCGGTCTGGAAGCTGGCGACCAGCGCTTCCGGCACCACCATGTAGGCCAGCCGCAGCCCCGGATAGATCACCTTGGAAAAGGTGGCCAGATAGATGACGCGGCCGTGGCGGTCCAGCCCCTGCAGCGACGGCAGCGGCGAGCGGCCGTAGCGGAATTCGCTGTCGTAGTCGTCCTCCACGATCCAGCTGTTGTGTCGCCGCGCATAGGCCAGCAAGCGCCGCCGCCGCGCCAGGCTCATCACCGCGCCCAGCGGGTACTGGTGTGACGGCGACACGTAGATCAGCTTCGGCGCCCCCAGCCGTGCGCCCTCCTCCACCTGCAGCCCCTCGCCGTCGACCGGTACCGGCAACGTGTCGAGCCCGCTGCTGCGCCACACGCTGTGCACGCCCCAGTAACCCGGATTCTCCACCCATGCTGTGTCACCGACGTCGCCCAGCAGCAGCGCGATCAGCTGTAACGCCGCGTGCGAGCCGTTGGTGACGATAATCTGTTCCGGGGTGCAGATCACGCCGCGCGAGCTGCGCAGGTAGTCGGCCAGCGCGCTGCGCAGCGCCGGCAGCCCGGGGCCGACGGAGTAGGTCAGCAGGTCCGGCTGCGGCTTGCGCCACTGGCGGTTGTGCAGCCGCATCCAGGTGCGTGACGGAAAGGTGCGCACCTCCGGCACCCCCGGCATGAAGGCGCCCCACTGCTTGTCGCCGGCACCGGCCTGCGCCACCAGCTGCGTGCCGCGCCGCGAGATCTCGGCCAGGCTGTCGGCGCCGGCCCTGGTCGCCGCCGGCTCGCGCCCAGGCAGGCGCTCCGGCCCGGTATCCAGCACGAAGGTGCCGCGGCCAACCCCGGCCGCCAGATAACCCTCCACCACCAGCCGTTCGTAGACGTGGATCACGGTGTTGCGCGCGATGCCCAGCTCCTGCGCCAGCTGCCGCGACGACGGCAGCCTCAGCCCCGGCGGCAGCACCTCCTGCAGGATGCCGTCGCGCAGCAGGCGGTACAGCTGCAGGGTGTTGGATTCGGCGCTGTCGCGGCGGAAGTGCTGCAGCAGCAGGTCGGCCAGCATTTGCTGCAGCACGATCTGGGACGGGGAGGACGGGGACGCCATGACAGGAAACCGCGCAGATTGGTTCTATTAAAAAAACAGGATTGGGTCTAATTTTATCACCAATCAGCGCTTACACTGCCGCCGGCTTTTGCTTGCAACAACAATCGCGGCTGCCCTGCACTCCCCAGCAACCCAATAACGGTATCGGCGCGTCCGCGCACGGTCACCAGGCAGCCGCCAACGGAGAATCTGATTCAATGAGTGCTTCATCCCCAGGACTGAGCCACGGGCTCAAGGAACGTCACGTCACCATGTTGTCCATCGCCGGCGTGATCGGCGCCGGCCTGTTTGTCGGCTCCGGCCACGCCATTGCCGAAGCCGGCCCGGCGGTGCTGATCGCCTACGCCATCGCCGGCCTGCTGGTGATCCTGGTCATGCGCATGCTCGGCGAGATGGCGGTCGCCTCGCCCGACACCGGCTCGTTTTCCACCTACGCCGACCGCGCCATCGGCCACTGGGCCGGTTACCTGATCGGCTGGCTGTACTGGTGGTTCTGGGTACTGGTGATCCCGCTGGAGGCCACCGCCGCCGCCACCATCCTGCACACCTGGTTTGCCGGCGTGCCGCTGTGGGCGTTTGCGCTGGGCATCACCGTGCTGCTGACCATCACCAACCTGTTCAGCGTGAAGAACTACGGCGAATTCGAGTTCTGGTTCGCGCTGGTCAAGGTGGTCGCCATCATCGCCTTCCTCGCCATTGCCGCCGCCGCCATCATGGGCCTGATTCCGGGCAGCCAGACCAGTGGCGTGTCCAATCTGTTCGCCCACGGCGGCTTCATGCCCAACGGCTTCGGCGCGGTGCTGGGTGCGATGCTGACCACCATGTTCACCTTCCTCGGCACCGAGATCGTCACCATCGCCGCGGCGGAATCCGACAACCCGCAGCAGCAGATCACCAAGGCCACCAACTCGGTGGTATGGCGCATCAGCCTGTTCTATCTGGGTTCGATCTT